>NZ_CFHOXV010000005.1:0-172269 GCF_984505615.1 Alteromonas sp.
ACATCGCAATCGAGCACAGCGGTTTCTCAGTATTCGCTGGTGTTGGTGAGCGTACTCGTGAGGGTAACGACTTCTACCACGAAATGAACGAGTCTAACGTACTGGATAAGGTATCTCTGGTATACGGTCAGATGAACGAGCCACCGGGTAACCGTCTGCGTGTAGCTCTGACTGGTCTGACGATGGCAGAGAAGTTCCGTGACGAAGGTCGTGACGTTCTGTTCTTCGTAGATAACATCTACCGTTATACCCTGGCAGGTACTGAGGTATCAGCACTGTTAGGTCGTATGCCTTCAGCAGTAGGTTATCAGCCTACCCTGGCTGAAGAGATGGGTGTTCTGCAGGAACGTATCGCATCAACCAAGACTGGTTCAATCACGTCTATCCAGGCGGTATACGTACCAGCCGATGACTTGACTGACCCGTCACCAGCTACCACCTTTGCTCACTTAGATGCAACGGTAGTACTGTCCCGTGATATCGCGTCTTTAGGTATCTACCCTGCGGTAGACCCTCTGGACTCAACTTCACGTCAGCTGGATCCACTGGTAATCGGTCAGGAACACTACGACGTAGCGCGTGGCGTACAGACTGTACTTCAGCGCTATAAAGAGCTGAAAGATATCATCGCGATCCTGGGTATGGACGAGCTGTCTGATGAAGATAAGCAAGTGGTATCCCGTGCTCGTAAGATTCAGCGTTTCCTGTCTCAGCCATTCTTCGTAGCAGAAGTATTCACCGGTTCTCCTGGTAAGTACGTTTCTCTTAAAGACACTATCAGTGGCTTTAAAGGCATTCTGGAAGGTGAATACGATCACCTGCCAGAGCAAGCCTTCTACATGGTTGGTTCGATCGACGAAGCGTTGGAAAAAGCCAAGAAATAAGAATGAAGCCGGGCAGGCCTTAACGTCTGCCCGTGCTTGATTCACGTTCCTTACTAAGGAGTTTACAATGGCAGCTATGACCGTTCATCTGGATGTAGTAAGCGCAGAAAAAGAGATTTTCTCTGGTCTGGTTGAAACATTACAGGTAACAGGAAGTGAAGGTGAACTGGGTATCCACCCTGGTCACGCGCCACTTATTACTGCAATTAAACCTGGTATGGTGCGTTTGGTTAAGCAGTACGGTGAAGAAGAGATGATTTATGTTGCCGGCGGTGTACTTGAAGTACAACCCGGTATAGTCACTGTTCTTGCTGACACTGCTGTTCGTGCAGAAGATCTGGACGAGCAGTCTGCAGAAGAAGCAAAACGTCGTGCTGAAGAGCATATCGCCAACCCGGGCGCTGATTTCAACTATGCAGAAGCGGCACAAGAGTTAGCAGAAGCTATTGCTCAATTGCGTCTGATTCAAAAACTGCGTAAGTAATACATCAGCAAAAAATTGAAAAACCCGGCTACATGCCGGGTTTTTTGTATCTGCTACTTGCTGTTTTGCTGTAAACCGGTGTACTGTGTATTTATCCAGTTTATATTCACCGGAGAACAATGATGTCAGATAAAGGATTAACCGGACGTTGTTTGTGTGGCGAAGTGGAAGTGCATGCAACGCAGGCAGAAGAACAAGTCGGTGTATGTCACTGCGACATGTGCCGGAAATGGAGCGGAGGCCCTTTCTACAGTGCTCACTGTGGTGTTGCGGTCACCTTTAAAGGGGAAGATGCCATTACCCGCTTCTCGTCGTCTCCGTGGGCTGACAGAGGCTTTTGTCACCGCTGCGGTACCCATTTATTTTATCTCTACAAAGAAAGCGGTGAGTATTTCGTGCCTGCCGGTTTGTTCGATGGTGATAACTTTTCTATGGGAACTGAAATATTTGTCGATGAAAAAGGGCCTTACTACGAACTGCATCCCACCAGCAGGAAAATGACCGGAGCTGAAGTCATGGCTGCTTTTCAGCAGGGAGGCGATAATGAAAAATAAATCATTAAATTATCTGGAGTATCCTTCAGCATCACTGGAAAAGACCAAGGCGTTTTTCGCTTCTGTGTTTGGCTGGTCCTTCACAGATTACGGTGAGGCTTACTGTGCCTTTTCTCTGGATAATGTGGACGGCGGCTTTTATGCCAGTGAAGAAATCAGCACTACGTCCTGTGGTGCAGCTCTCACCGTGTTTTACAGTGACGATCTGACCAGCCTTGAAGCTGAAATTGTTGGTGCGGGTGGAATTATTACTCAGCCTGTTTTTGCTTTTCCCGGCGGTCACCGGTTTCATTTTACCGAACCGGGCGGAAGTGAATTTGCAGCATGGTCTGACTGCTATCAGCAAGAGTGATACAAACTATTACAAACAAAGGCGCAATTGCGGCATTGCAGAGGTTGCATTGCGCCTGCGGATGATTAAACTAGCGGCATAATAAAAACAAAATTTGAACAACAGTGGGAAGGACTTTACTGAGTATTATCGTGAAGGCCGTATGACGACTGAATTTAATTATCCCTCAACTTCTGCCGCTTCTTTCTGGCACATGCCGGTTCTTTATTTTGTAGTGTGCTGTATTGCCAATTACTTCACCGGTGCGCTGGATTACCAGCTTATCAATGATTTCCGGGCTCAACGCGACTTCAATGCTGCTTTAGGCATGCCCTTGCTGACGACCTTTTTCTGGATCAGCCTGCGCATTCAGCAACAGCAAATGGCTGGTGCCATCATGAGTTATTTGCTGGATAAAAACGCCCTGAGCTTATTTGCACAGCATCGTGCCCGGCTGGCGGTGAAACTGCGCAACCACATTCTTACCTCCGCCACCCTCGCTATTTCCATGACGGCTGTCTATATCATGAGTGAAGAACTGGTTGCCTTCGATATGAACATGCAAGTGCTGGTGCTTGATCTGATTGCAGTACCTTTCTGGTTCTTTTTCTGGCTTTTCCTGTTTCAGATGATCTATTCCACCCACTATATGATGAAGCATTTCATTCATATTAATATTGCCACTAGCAGCGAACTGAAAGCATTGAAAAGAGTGTCGCTACTGTCGATGGAGAATGCCCTGTTCAGTATCACTGCGTTGATCATTATCCCCGTTTTCTGGTTTAAAAAAGATATTCCGGCAATCGATCTTGCCATAGTGACCCTGTTTTCATCGTCTCTGACAGTGTATCTCATCATGCCTGCCGTAAAGGTGTACCGGCTTATTGGTGCAAGAAAGCAAAAGATAATGGATCAACTGACCCGCGGGCTGACGTCCATTTACTGTGAAGACGAAAGTGATCGCATTAATCACGAACGGCGCAATGCTATTCAGCAGGAAATTGAAGAAGTGGAAAACATTACTGCTACACCGGTTACGTTCGAACAGTGTAAACGCATGCTGAGCGTCGTCTTTCTAATCCCTGCTTCCTGGATGACATTAATTTATATTGAACATCTTGTGACCTGATAAAAACGTCAGTAAGCTGGAGTGCTGTAGATAAAAAGGAGTTGGTCATGCTGGTTTATGGAGATAGCCGTTCCGGAAACTGCTATAAAATTCAATTATTACTTTCCATACTGGGTAAACAAGTCGACTGGGAAGAAGTCGATATTTTAAAAGGGGCAACGCAAACCCCCGCGTTTTTGCAGAAGAACCCGAACGGCAAAATCCCGCTGTTGGAAATGGAGGATGGCCGCACGCTGTCCGAATCAAATGCCATCTTAAACTTCCTTGCTGAAGGTTCCGCGCTCATTCCCCGCTCATCTTTCGATCTGGCTAAGATGCTGCAATGGCAGTTCTTTGAGCAATACAGCCATGAGCCCTATATTGCAGTAGCCCGGTTCATTAATTTATATCTGGGGTTACCCGAAGAACGTAAAGCTGAATACGCAGCTAAACAGGCTGGCGGGCACAAAGCGCTGGCAGTCATGGAAGAGCAGCTTTCACGCACCCCTTTTCTGACCGGGTCACAATTGTCATTGGCTGATATCAGTTTATACGCTTATACCCATGTGGCCCACGAAGGCGGATTCGATCTGACAGCCTATCCGGCGGTGAATAACTGGCTGAAACTGGTTGAAGATCACAAAGGCTACACGCCGATGAAAGCCGGCTGAACCTTCTTTACTTGCGGCGCAGGTGTGCCGCAGGTCCCTGCCATTGCGCCTGCATAAACTGTTGTAACCGGTATAACGGCGCCGGATCTGTCTCTGTCGTTACCTTCATCACATGGGCAACAGCTTCAAGCGTAGATAATCCTGATTCTGAACGGGTGTGCCTGATACGGTAATCACTCGGGCCGGCATGACTGAAATGATACTGGGGGAGCGGGTGCAGTTGTGTAAAACGTTGCCACAACCCGTAAGCCTGACGCCAGCTTCCATCCAGCAGAATGAAGAGATCGTGCGTACCTGATTGTGGTGTCTTTTCTAAAGAAGTGCTTTCCGGAGACGGATAAATCACCGCCGGAGATCCCGCATTATTAAGAGCATCTGCCACTGCCGTTTCCGCCTCATCAGCGCCTGCGGAAAGTATGGGTGTATCAGGTAAACACAGCTGTACTAATTTAGCAGTATTTTTTGCATGAATGGCTTCTTTCTCATGCTGAATGATGAGAAACTGAACAGGTGTACAAATCTGCGTCACTGCACTGCATACACAGGTTTTTTGCGGATAGCGGCAAACTGAGCAAAATGGACGCATTCGAACACTCTATTGGAAAATAAAAGCGCATTATGGCTGATACTGGCAACAACGACAAAGTGAAGCAAATACTGCAAACCGTTATGGCCGTGCCGGAAGGGTCGGTTGCTACCTACGGGCAAATTGCGGATCTTGCCGGTCTGCCCGGCAGAGCCCGGCTGGCAGGTCGTTCATTGCGTGCTGATTTCAATGGGGAACCGGTTCCCTGGCATCGTATTTTACGGGCTGACGGGAAAATAGCCTTTCCGCCCGGCTCTGAAAAAGCGAAGGAGCAACGGGAATTGCTCATGGCTGAAGGAGTCATGGTGAAAGATAATCGGGTGAAACTGCGAAATTGTCAGTGGCAACCTGATATGGCAACTATACTCTTTACATTGAAGTACTGAATGTGGCCACAGAGCTACCGGCAATCTTTGAACCTCAGTGTACAGACTCATTTATTCCATGGTGTGATAGCAAGTGACCGACAGCGTATTTAAAACAATTACAATAGACGAATTAGCGCCCGGCATGTACGTCAATGAAATCATTGAGCAGTCAGGAAAAGTGAAAATCAAAAGCCAGGGGCGCGTTGCCCGTAAGGCTGTGGTGGAATCCCTGCGAAAACGCGGCGTCCTCAAACTCGTTATCGATTTATCAAAGCAATTCGAACCCGATGAAGAAGCCGCTGTGCCAGTGCCTGCAGAAGAACCGGTTCCGGCGAAGAAAAAAAACCGTGTGAGCCTGACGTCCGAACTGGTTCGGGCAGAAGATCTGTATAAACAGGGTAAGGAAATTCAAAGAACCTTACTTAAAGCTGTACAGCAGGGACTCCCTTTCGACGACCGTATTCCCAGTGAGTTTTCGCAAAACCTTGTGGCTTCAGTCGAGCGTAACCCTGACGCACTGCTTTGCCTTACCCGCATCCGTGAGAAAGATGATTACCTGCTGGAGCATTCGTTAAACGTTGCCATTATTCTCGCTAATTTTGCGCGCCATATGGGAATGTCTGATGACGAAGTACAGGAACTGGCTTTTGCCGGATTCCTTCATGATATGGGCAAAATTCGTGTGCCGGATGAGATCCTGCATAAGCCCGGCAGACTCACTGATGAAGAAATGGACGTGATGAAGAAGCACGTCGAATATGGTGTGGATGCCCTGCATGAAGTAAACCTCAACCCGGACCTCATCAGAACAGTCAGTGAACATCATGAGCGTCTTGACGGATATGGTTACCCGGCAGGAACAAAAGGTGACAATATCAGCAACGCAGGGCGTATGCTGGCAGTTGCAGATATGTACGATGCGCTAACTGCTGACCGTTGTTACAAAGCCGGTATGCCGAGCCAGCGGGCTTTCCAGATCCTTATCGGGGAATGTCCTCATAAACTTGACCAGGCACTTGTTCAGCAATTTATCAAATGTATGGGCGTCTATCCCGTAGGCAGTCTGGTGCTTCTGTCTAACGATAAACTGGCTATGGTGTTGTCACAGAATGATTCTCCGCTGACACCGGTTGTTAAAGTATTCTATTCACTGACCGGTAATCACTATGTTACCCCGCGGGATATCGACCTTTCCCATGATAAGCGGGTAAAAATTGAAAAAGCGGTAAAAGCCAGTGACTACAAAATTAACTTCAACCAGTTTTTTGCACAGAACATTTCTCCCTGATTTGTCTTTAATTGCATACACCACCGGGAACATTTTACCCGCCGGTGTGTGCAATCATCGCAGTTAACTTCCCGTTTATCCCCTGCGGGCAAGGCCATTCAGCTTGTATTCATTTGCCGGCGCGTATTTTGGCGTTAAACCGGATGATGGAACAGGTCTTGCTGTCCTGACCGGTACAGTTGTAATTATCTTAAGAGGGATATCATGAAGAAAGTCTTCGCAGTCGGACTCATCACCGCTTCTCTGGTCGCGGGTGGTTGTGCAACAAGCCCTAACAATACGCAAAAAGGTGCAGGGATTGGCGCTGTCGTCGGTGCACTGTTGGGTAAAGCGACCGGGGATAACGACAAAAGCCGTTATGCCTGGGGTGCCGTGGTTGGTGCTATTGCCGGTGGTGCGATTGGTAACTATATGGATCGCCAGGAAGAAGAAATGCGCGAGCAACTGGCTGACACCGGCGTACAGGTAGTTCGGGAAGGGGATAACCTGCGCCTGATTATGCCGGGTGATATTACGTTTGCCACTAACAGTGCGTCTATCAGTCCTAATTTCAATCCTGTATTGCAGGACGTAGCAACGGTGGTAAATCAGTACGAGAAAACGGTGCTGCTTATCGAAGGTCATACCGATGACACCGGCGCAGAATCTTACAACCAGACGTTGTCAGAGCGCCGTGCGCAATCTGTTAAGAATCTGCTGACCACGTTCAATGTTAATCCTACCCGGGTGACCACAGTGGGTCTGGGAGAGTATCAGCCAAAAGTGCCTAATACTTCGGCTGAAAACCGTCAGATTAACCGTCGTGTTGAACTGAAAATCCAGCCTGTGACGCAAAGTAATTCACGCTAGACCAACATGCCGGACGCGTTGAAACAACCGTCCGGCTTTTCTGATGCAACAAGTTATTTCTGAGTTGTGTTGTCAGTTTGACGAATCATCTTCACTACCTCTTTCGCCAGACCATTAGGCACAGGGATGGTCAGATGATACTGGGCAATTTTCCATTCATCATTTTCAAGCACCAGTACACCGGTTCCCCGCGTTACACCATAGCTGGCATTAACAAGAAGTTCATCAAACCAGGCTGTGTCGCCGTTAGCAGAAAAGTAAATATGCCTGTCCCGGGGATGATAGGTCCAACCCTGCCCCTTATCGAAATATGGCTTCGCATAGGCTTTAAAGTCATCAACCGGCCAGGTTTCTCCCGCATCGGTACCGATGAACACTGCATTGGCTGAAAAGAGGCTGAAATACGTGGTGTAGCTGGCATCAGATGCAGCCTGATGCAACTTATCCAGCACGTTGCTAACTTCTTCCTGAGGACTGGCTGACACCGACAGTGACAGCATAAACAATAAGCAACAACTTAACCGTTTCATCTCATTCTCCTTTTGCTAAAGCGGTATAGTACATTACTTGCGGGTGGTCACAAACGTCTCTGCCGTCAGCGTATTTCCAGCGCTCTTTTAAGGCCGTGCTTCATATGGATGAGTTTCTCAAGTCGTGATATGACTTCTTCAAAAGGCAGCTTGCCAACACCCTTCAGGGCACACTCCCAAACAATAATTACCTTCCATCCCTGACTAAGCAGGTAGTGCTGGTGGCGTTTATCCCGCACTGTATTCTGCGTAAGTTTGGCGAGCCAGAATGCTGTTCTTGTTTCCGGCAAGTGTGCCAGATGACACTGTTCGTGCATGTGCCAGAAGCAGCCGTGCACGAAAATACAGGTTCTGTATTTGGGTAACACAATGTCCGGCGAGCCCGGTAACCGCTTAACATTTTTCCTGTAACGGTACCCTCTGGCAAACAGCGCCCGCCGGACCAGTAGTTCCGGTTTTGTATTTCTGCTTTTTATCGCAGACATGTTTTTACTTCGCGTAGCTCTGTCGTGTACGTCTGCCAATAAAAGTTTCCTTCCGTTTTGAATGACAAAGCGCTGGTAGCTGATCTGTTCTGATGCTAACCTCGCAGGGATAAAAACCGGATAAACAGAAGTCTCCCCATGAGTAAACAAAACCAGAATCTTAACGCTGATGATATCAGGTGTATACGTGAGCGGCTGGGATTAGGCAGAACAGAATTTGCAAATCTTTTGGGGTTGGGCAATCAGGGCGAGCGGACAGTTCGCGGTTGGGAAAATGGCGAGCATCTGCCTTCGGCTAAAAAAGCAGAAGCAGTGAGAACCCTGGAAAAACGCATGGTGCAACTTGCCAGAGAAGCGCCTTTCGCAGCTACCGGCTCAGAATACCACTTTAAATTTATCGATCTCTTTGCCGGAGTGGGTGGCATACGGCTTCCATTTCAGGAGTTAGGAGGTAAGTGTGTATTTACTTCAGAATGGGATAGGTTTGCACAAAAAACGTATCTTGCTAACTACGGTGAAATGCCCCACGGCGATATTACCCAAATTCGCGCGACAGATATTCCGGATCACGATGTGCTGTTGGGCGGGTTTCCCTGCCAGGCTTTTTCGCAGGCAGGTCTGAAAAAGGGATTCAGCGATACCCGCGGCACCATGTTTTTTGAAATTCAGCGCATCCTTGTTGAAAAGCGCCCGAAAGCATTCCTGCTGGAAAACGTAAAGCAGCTCAAAGGCCATGATAAGGGCCGGACACTTAAAACCATTGAGGCTATCCTGCGGGGAGATTTTGATCAGAGTATACCGGATGATATGCCTCTCAGTGAGGAAGCACGCCATGCCCTCTCAGATAAGCTGAATTACTGGGTGGACTATAAAGTGCTGCGGGCGGCAGATTTCGGTGCCCCGCAAAATCGTGAACGGGTATTTATCATCGGCTTCGATAAAGATCATTTCAGCGAAGCGGATATCAACGCACATTTTCGCTGGCCGGAACCACCAAACACACCAACCCGTGTGGGCGATATTCTTGAAAGTGCGCCTGAACTGGCAGCTAAAGATGATCGTTACACGTTATCAGACAGACTCTGGGCGGGCCATCAGAAGCGTAAAGCGGAGCATAAACAAAAAGGTAACGGATTCGGCTATTCACTGTTTACCCCCGACAGCGCCTACACCAACACGATCAGTGCCCGCTATTACAAGGACGGGTCCGAGATCCTGATTGACCAGAGTGCACTGAACAAGAATCCGCGTAAACTGACACCAAGAGAATGTGCACGATTACAGGGCTTTCCCGAGGCATTCATCGTTGATGCCGTATCTCAGGGCCAAATCTACAAACAATTTGGCAACTCAGTCTGTGTAAATGTGATCAGGGCCGTCGCCAGTGAAATGGTGGCGTTTATGAGGCGGAAATAAAAAAGCCCTGTTTGCCCACCAAACTGCCCACCACTTGCCTATGGCTTTTACTAAATCTTAGTGGTTAGCAATGGAAAAACAGTGCCATTTTTACGCTCAAAATGCGTTGATACTACTACTATCTTTTGTCATTAACGTCATCAATCGCGGGTGTACAAATAATTTTTCCTTACCGGAATTTATTTCTTGCAGCACACCAATATCCGCTAACTGCTTTAAATACGTTGAAGCAGTTTGGCGTTTTGCAATGCCACGCTCAACTAGATTATTGATACGACAGTAAGGTTGTTCAAAAATAAGCTGAACGAGCTCATAGCTATATATTTTAGGTAGCTGTGCTTTTATGTAATCGGTTGTACTTTCCATAAGTGCTCTAATCGCTGTGATCTTATCACTAGTCGATATGGCAGTTTGCTCGACACCCTTTAGCATAAATAACAGCCAATCTTCCCAATTCTGATCTTTGGTCACTTGGTTCAATAGGCGATAATAGTCTTGTTTGTTATGAACGATGAAACGGCTTAAGTACAAAATAGGTAGCGTTAAAAGACCGCATTCAATAAGGTACAAAACATTTAGAATACGTCCTGTCCGACCATTCCCATCATAAAATGGATGTATAGCTTCAAATTGATAATGGCTAACAGCCATCTTTATTAATGGATCTATATCATCGTCATCATGAATAAATCGCTCCCAGTTAGTTAACAAGTCGCGGATAACGCTCTCTCCCGCAGGCGGGGTATAGATAATTTCTTCAGTCGTCTGGTTGCCTATAAAAGTCCCCGGTACTTTACGAATATCCATTTCAGAGTGCTTTAACGTACTGCATATTTCAATGGCAGTCGCTGTGCAAAGCGGCTTTCTTTCAAGTTGTATATAACCCTGATATAACGCTGTTCTGTAGCGTAAAGCTTCCTTTGTTGCATGATCAGCGCCTTTATCTTCTAGCGCATACTGAAAAAGTTTATCGGTAGTGGTAACAATATTTTCAATTTCTGAACTGTCTTTTGCTTCCAGCAAAGGCAGTAAGTTAATTAGCATGCTTTGGTTAGGTATGAGTTCCCCTGCCTTTTTTAATTCTGCTACAGCGGCGCGTGCAGAAATACAGGCTTTCAGAACGGCCTTCGTCTCTATGGAATTTAGATTTGGCGGTAATATGGGTAATTGGTTGTAAGGCTGCTCTGCTTGCCAGGTCATGTTTAAATTTCTATTTTATATCGACATAAATGAACTATTGGGCCAGTTTATGTCGATTAGATCGACATATCAATTTTATATGTCGATTTTTTACTGTTATTTCGACATAAGTTTTTTATGTGTCGATACACTCGACATATCAACACTCAATGCATATGGCTCATCTAAACCGAGTTTCGAGAGGGAAACTTCAAGGTAGTACGCCATTCGTTGGGCATCTGGGGCAATATGGGCAAAGCCTAAATTCACGCCACATGGCTTCACACAATTCGCTTTTGTGCACACCCAACACCAAAAACAGGCAGTTGGTAGCGGACATCTGCAAACCTATTTGGACGGGAAAATAATAAAGCCCTGGATTTACAAGTAAAAAACAGGGCTCTTAAGACATTATTGGGCGGGTAAAAAACTATTCAATATTCTGGATCTGTTCGCGCATCTGTTCAATCAGCACTTTCAGCTCAACAGCTGATTGGGTGATTTCTGAATTTATTGACTTGGAGCCCAGTGTATTCGACTCACGGTTGAATTCCTGCATCATGAAATCCAGACGACGGCCGCAGGCGCCACCTTTTTTCAGGATGTTACGGGTTTCTTTAACGTGAGCATTCAGGCGGTCGAGTTCTTCTGCCACATCAATTTTTTGCGCCAGCATGACCATTTCCTGCTCAAAGCGGGTGGGATCGAGTTCTACTTTGGCTTCTTCAAAACGGGACTGAATTTTTTCACGTTGCCACTCAACAATAGCCGGCATTTTTTCAGCAACTGCTGCGGCTTCCTTTTCAATACCATCCAGGCGCTGTTCAATGAGTGCTTTAAGTGCATCACCTTCGGTGGCACGGGCTTCGATGAACTGAGTCAGGGTATCGTCAAATGCCGCCAGAATATCCGCCTGAATGGCATCCATATCGGCTTCTTCGGCAGCAATTACGCCGGGCCAGCGCAGGATATCAAGGGGGTTAACTCCGGTGGACTGACCGTGTGACTGCACCCAGTCAGCAGCATGCATGACTTCTTTCGCAAGTGCCTCGTTAAGCGTGAGTTTGGTTACAGCGGCATCGTTAGCACTGAAACGCAGCGCGCACTCTACCTTTCCCCGCTGCAAACGCTTGCGAAAGCGCTCACGGAGCATCGGTTCCAGTGCCCGGAACTGTTCAGGCAAACGGAAGTAAGTTTCCAGAAAACGCTGGTTCACCGAGCGGACTTCCCACACGGCTGTTCCCCAGTCTTTTTTCACTTCACTGCGGGCAAACGCGGTCATGCTGTAAATCATAAATTTTCAATCTCCGTATGGATTTATGCGTAAGTCTACGCAGGAATCACCGGGTTGTCAGTGGTAATGTTCACTGTGTTCATACTTTAGTACAAGGTTCAGACAGGTTTTGATCGTCCCTGCTTGCCTGTACCTGTGTTGCTGACTATTCTGTTACCGGATAAATTTGTTACATTTAATGGATTCTGATTTAAGAGATAATGCCTCATTATCAGAAGTATGTTTACTCAGGGATGACCCACATGTCGTATAAGAAATTAGGTGCGCTGGTCGCATTTTTGTTCCTTTCTTTTTCTGCTTTTGCGGCTTTTACACCGCAGGACATAGCTAAAAATGCTATTTACGCAGATGCCAAAATATCACCGGACGGAGATCGTCTGGCCATCGTGGTTGTGCAGGATGGCATCAGAAACCTTGCCGTGCTGGACATGAAAGATTTCTCAACGGTTGGCGGAATGGCCATGCGCGGGGGAAATGAGGTCGGTACCTTTTACTGGGCGAATAATGATCGCCTGGTAATGGAAATATGGCGTAAAGAGCCATGGCAATCTGAACCTCAGTTCTGGGGCGAACTTTACGCCATTAATTACGACGGTACTAACGGCGAGATTATCTACGGATTCAACGTCGAAGAGCGTCAGAATACCCGAATTAAAAGGAAGAAAAGCGTAGATGGCTGGGCCCGTGTAATCAGCACAATGCCGGATAACGACAATGAGATCCTGATTGCATCAGAGCCGATGAACGTAGACCGGATTGGTTTCGTCCAGCGTCTTTCTGCCAGCTACGACAGCATCGCATCAATTCACCGTCTGAACGTTTACAGCGGCAAATTGTACCCCGCCAAGGCTTACGCGCCCGCGCCGCAATCAGACATTTTTACTGATGACAGTGGCAACCTGATCATGGCAACCGGCACAAATAAGAATGACGATACGCTTATTTTTCGTCGTAAAGGCGATGACTGGGAAGAAATCAGTGAGCAATTCGGGCAGGCTTTCCATCCGGTATCTCTGAACGAAGATGCCACGGAAGTGATTTACCTGGATAATTTTGAACAGGACAAAGTCGGCCTTTTCCGGATGAACCTCAAAACCGGTGAGCGAAAAGAAATATACACCGATGATGTAGTGTCTTTGTCTCAGGTAAATCTGACAACTGACAAATCCTCTGCCTATGCTATCCGCGTGGATGACGGTATGCCGGCGTACATGGTTTTCGACAGTGCCGGTGAAGAAGCCAGAATCTTTAAAGACTTGCTGGGTGCCCTGCCGGGTTACAACGTGAATATGGTCAGCCGTTCAGCAGACGGCAATTTGTGGCTCATCTATGCCACCAGCGATATTGATGCCGGTACGTATTATCTTTACAACAAATCTGCCAATAGCCTGAGCCAGCTGTTTGCTAACCTTGAACACATTTCCGTAAACGACTTCTCTGAAACTAAACCAGTGAGTTTTGAAGCGTCAGACGGAATGAAAATTCACGGTTTCGTTACCTACCCTGTTACGATGAAACAGGGACAGAAAGTGCCTCTGGTAACTCTTGTTCATGGCGGTCCGCACTATGTACGTGATTTATGGTGGTTTGACCGTGAAGTTCAGTTACTGGCGAACGAAGGTTATGCTGTTCTTCAGGTGAACTACCGTGGTTCAGGTGGCTATGGCGGCGATTATCAGGTTGCCGGCTACAAGCACTGGGGTGACGATATTCAGCAGGATATTATCGACGGTACACGCTACATCATTTCTCAGGGACATATCGATAAAGACAAAGTGTGTATCATGGGCGGCAGTTTTGGCGGCTATTCTGCGGTCATGTCTGCAGAGCTGGCACCTGACCTGTTTAAGTGTGCCGTTGCTAATGCCGGCGTCTATGATCTGAATCTGGCACTGGAAAAAGGTGACATTACTGAATTCCTCACCGGTGATGCGTATCTGGAAAAAGTGTTGGGTACTGACCCCGCTCAGTTAACCGCGTTTTCCCCTGTGACCCACGTGAGCAAACTGTCCGGTCCGGTACTTATTGCCCATGGTGCCCGTGACCGCCGGGTTCCCCTTGAGCACGCCGAACGTCTGAAAAGTGCCCTGGACAAAGCAGGCAAATCGTATGAGTGGTCCGTGAAAGACTCGGAAACACATGGTTTCTATGATGAAACCAACCGCGGCGAGTACTATCAGAAGGTCGTGAATTTCCTGTCTGAAACATTAAAATAATCTGATAACGCCGCATTTATGCGGCGTTTTACTTTTTTACGCCTTAATTCCCTTCTCGCCGGATTCAATTTGCCGGTGTATTTACGCTATACTTGCGCCTGTTAAAAAATACAGATTTATGACCTTTTCTCAGGAGACTCCTATGCGTCCAAGCGGCAGAACCGCCAGTCAGATCCGTCCCGTTACGATTACCCGCAATTACACTTGTCATGCTGAAGGTTCGGTTTTAGTCGAATTCGGTAATACCAAGGTACTTTGCACTGCGACGGTGGAAGAAGGTGTACCGCGTTTTATGAAGGGTCAGGGAAAGGGTTGGGTAACGGCTGAATACAGCATGCTGCCGCGGGCAACGCATACCCGCAGCCAGCGTGAAGCAGCTCGTGGTAAACAAGGCGGCCGTACCCTTGAAATTCAGCGCCTGATTGCACGTTCTTTGCGTGCGGCACTTGATCTGAAACTGCTTGGCGAAAACACAATAACACTGGATTGTGACGTTATTCAGGCTGACGGCGGAACACGTACCGCCTCTATCACCGGTGCCTGTGTTGCACTGGTAGATGCCCTTACCTTCATGCGTGCTAAAGGCATTATCAAAACTAACCCGCTTAAATTCATGGTAGCAGCATTGTCTGTGGGTATTTACGAAGGTACGCCGATTGCTGACCTGGAGTATACCGAAGATTCAGCAGCCGAAACCGACATGAACGTAGTAATGACGGAAACCGGCAAGCTGATTGAAATCCAGGGAACGGCGGAAGGCGAACCGTTCTCCTTTGATGAAATGCACGAAATGCTGGATATCGCTAAGCATGGCCTGCGTGAACTGTTTGATGTTCAGAAAGCGTCTCTTGCGTAAGGAGAGCAGATGAAAGCGTTTAAAAGAGAATTTATTGAGTTTGCCATCGCCCGTGGCGTGCTGAAATTTGGCGAGTTTACCCTGAAGTCAGGCCGTACAAGTCCTTACTTCTTTAATGCCGGGTTGTTCAACAAAGGTGGCGATCTGGCCAAATTGGGTCGTTACTATGCAGCTGCACTGGCGGATTCCGGCATAGCCTTCGATGTACTGTTTGGCCCTGCTTACAAAGGGATCCCTATTGCCACAACCACAGCAGTAGCCTTAGCTGATCATCATGATATGGATGTGCCTTATTGCTTTAACCGTAAGGAAGCGAAAGATCACGGTGAAGGCGGTAATCTTGTTGGCAGCCCGCTGGAAGGCCGCATTATGCTGGTGGACGATGTGATCACGGCCGGAACAGCTATCCGTGAGTCAATGGAGCTGATTGCTCAGAACGGTGCCTCACTGGCCGGTGTACTGATTGCGCTGGATCGCCAGGAACGGGGTAAAGGCGAGCTGTCTGCTATTCAGGAAGTGGAACGTGATTTTGGTACACAGGTTGTTTCCATCGTGTCTCTGAATGACGTAATTGCTTATCTGGAAGAAACCGGTGCGCACGCAGAGCACATGGCGTCAATCCGTCAGTACCGTGAGTCATATGGGATCGGATAATCCGCTCTTCGCCAGCCCGGATCACGAACTGGACACACTGGGCCTCCGTTGCCCGGAACCTGTGATGATGGTGCGTCTGAAAGTGCGGAAAATGGAAGAAGGTGAAACGGTTCTGATCACCGCCGATGATCCGGCAACAGAGCGGGATATCCCGGGGTTTTGCCGGTTTATGCAACACACGCTGGTGGCAAGCCAGACTGATGCATTGCCCTATCAGTTTCTGATTAAGAAAGGGCTGTAGCCGTCGTCTCATACAAACTGTTTTTAAAGCCGGTGATACGCCGGCTTTTTGTTACCGGTTTCCCGGCGTGATGCGGTAAATTGTTTCAAAGCCACAGAAAATGCCAAACATGGCTATACCGGCACCTGTCGCGGCAAGTCCATATTGCCCGTACCGCTGATTTAAAATAGTGCTGAATGCTTCTTTAAGTCCACCGGCCTCTGACGGATCCAGTTCAATTGCCGCCTGAATAAAAAAAGCACCTACCAAGATGTAAACAACTCCCCTCGCGAGATAGCCGAGTCTGCCGGCAATACGGCTGATATGAATCTCACTGTCCCGCATATGATGAGTATTAAATTTTTCCATGAAATCGGCTTTACAGGCATGCTTTAGCTGGATGAAAGAAAATATCAGAATACCGGTACCGATGGCAGCAACCAGCCATTCTCCCCACGCCTGCTGCATTAATTCCTGTGAAACCTGTTTACTGCTGTCTTGCTCTGAATTACCGGTACCAATGAGCACTTTGGTTGCACCCAAGGCCCCGACTCCGTAAATCGTCGCTGATAATACAAAGAAAGCTCTGGTGATCACATCGCCGGCTTTTGACATATCCAGGTTCTCGGTATTCAGAAAGGCCTGGATAAGACGCCATAACATATAGCAAACGAGCCCGCACACTACGCCGGCCAGCAGATACCATCCAAAAGGCTGCTCCAGGAGAGTTCTGAAAACATGGTCCTGAGTGGGTTCTTCAGACTGCAGAAACGTAAATGCTGTGGTTATAACGAAGATACCAAGAAGAATATAAACAACGGTTTTTGCACCATATCCGGCGCGGGCAATATAGCTGATAGTAGTTGAAGCGATCACAGTATCTTATCCGGTATTCGTTACGCTGGCAGGGGGAAAACCCGCAAGATTTTTCCTATATTATTTGAATACGCAAATAACTGCTGATAGCGATTTATCTGTTGCTAAAATTAATGGCTTTCCGTGATGGCCTGAAGTAAGAGCCGCTGTAAGCGCACTTTGTCATCATGAGACTGGCAGCGGAGATCGCTGATGTGCAGAATCCTCTGCCGTAGCATATGCTTCAGAAGCCTGATATCCACTTCCAGCGTTATGGTTGTGGATGACTGGCTGTCCACCGGTAAGGTCACTAGTGAAGTACCCTTGAAGATAATGTTTGCCGTTGGTAGAAGGCCAGCCCTTTCTGCAGTGAAAACGTGATTTGTTGCAGCATCGTCAGTAACTCAGGGTGTAATGCAAACAGCGGGGCCAGCGCATAGATTTGCTGTGATGCCGCATCAAGACAGGTGGCCGCATCTTCAATATTGCCTGTAGCAGCATGGCTGCGTGCAAGCTGTATGGCAGCAGCACCATAAGCGGTCAAATCTTTTCTCTGTGCGGCCGGGGAGGTTTCCGGTGCCTGTAAAGAAAGCAATACCGCCTGCGCGATCTCATAAGCTTCCCCTGCTGTCTGGCGGGCGGATTCCATTTCACCGGACTTTGCCTTTTCCAGCGCAGTTTGACTGGTTTGTGTAAAATGGTTGCGGGCATGCTCCGGGTGGGATTGCAGCCACTTCCAGTATTCCGGGCTAAGATAATGGGTTTTCATCATACGCACCTCCTGAATTAAAATTAATGCAAATGAGAATTATTATCAAATTAAATTTAATGCTGTTGCCCGGTTAAAACAATGTAGTGATATACCAGATCAACAGCACGACAGCAGTCAGTGCCAGTATTGCTTTCGTTTTATATCGCCTGATTAACGCTTCAGCTTTGTCTCCGGCAACATATACCGCCACTGCCAGACCAAAATACCGTATGGACCTGGCGATGACCGTGGCCAGTAAGAACAACAGCAGGGAGTATTTTGTTGCACCCGCTGCCAGCATGGCTATCTGAAACGGAATGGGGGCAATCCCGAGCGTCAGTACAAACCAGAACCCCTGCTGCTCCATTTTAGCTGAAACTTGCTTAAACTGTTCCGGGTCAGAAAAAGTGTTAATGATCCAGTCGCCGGTTAAATCGAAAAGATAATACCCCAGCGCATAACCGAATAATGCACCAATAACACACCCCAGAGTGGCCATCAGGGCAATGCTCCAGAGCTTTTCTCTTCTTGCCTGCATTAGCGGTATGAGGATCGCTTCCAGGGGCACAGGTACGATGGTAGATTCCAGAAATGACGCCAGGGTAATGCCTTTCAGCATGTGCCTGGAATCCACCATTTTCTTCGTCGTACGTTTTAACTTTTTCGTTATGGGCATAATCTTCCGTTATTGTTTGAAGATTGCCCCGTCCTTCATAACAAAGACAACCTTCTCCATCACCCTGATGTCCTCAAGGGGATTACCTTCAACTGCAATGATGTCGGCCAGTTTACCGCTTTCGATAGTACCGAGTTCATCACTGATATTCAGCAGTTTCGCCGGTGAAACCATGGCACTGCGCAATGCTTCAGCAGCAGGCATGCCGGCTTCTGTCATCAGTGCAAATTCCTGAGCGTTATCGCCATGTGCTGAAACGCCGCTGTCAGTGCCAAACACAATGCTTACACCCGCTTTATACGCTTTGGAGAAGGTGTTTTGGATCAACGGGCCGATGGCGGCCGCTTTGGGTCTGACAAGTTCCGGAAAGAATCCGTCGATTTTCGCTTTCTGAGCCACAAACTCGCCGGCGAGAATAGTCGGGGTGTACCAGGTGCCGTGTTCTTTCATCAAATCCATGATCTCATCGTCCATGTAAGTACCATGCTCGATAGACGTCACACCGGCTTTAATGGCCCGCTTCATACCTTCTTTTCCGTGAGCATGCACAGCCACTGTCATGCCGTAGTCATTAGCTGTAGCAACAATGGCTTCCAGTTCATCGTCCATGAACTGCGGATTCTGGCCGCTTTTCGCTACGCTCAGAACGCCGCCGGTGGCAGTGATTTTTATCACGTCAGCACCATCCTGATAGCGCTGGCGCACTGCATCGCGGGCTTCTGCAACGCCGTTTATAACACCCTGCTCCGGTCCGACATCAGGGCGAAGTTTGTGTGCCATCCCGTTACTGGGATCTGCATGTCCGCCGGTTGTCGCAATCGATTTACCGGCAGAGAAAATACGCGGCCCCTGCGCCAGACCTTTATCAATGGCTTTTCGCAGTGCGATGGTTTCGTTGTATCCGTCACCCAGATTACGCACGGTTGTGAAGCCGGCAGACAGGGTTTTCTCCGCAAAGTGTGCCGCTTTCAGGGTGTAGTCAGCTTCGTTGAGTGTGAAGCGTTCCATGTAAGAAGACGGGCCCTGCTGGGAGGAAAGGTGAACGTGCATGTCCATCAGTCCCGGCATCACGGTATGATTTTTAAGGTCAATCACTGTGTCGCCGTCTTGAGCGCTGATATAGCCTTTTTTCACCGCGGTTATCTTGTTGCCGTCGACCACAATTGTCATCCGGCTTTGCAGAGAGTCGTCAGTTGCGGAAAATAAGTTGCCGGCATGAATGAGGGTGTCTGCCTGCAGAGGTAAAGTGTTCAGTCCCAACAGGGCTGTTATACATAAAGAGAGTTTTTTCATTGTCATTATCGTTATCAGTGTGTGAGTTTTCTACTGTAATGAAATGACTGTGCGGATGCCAGTACGGCAAAGGTTATTCGCTGATTTCTCCGAGAATGAGCTCATAGTCACCGCTTTGAACTGTAAAGCGGGTGGTGCCGTCGGGCGCTGTTTTTTCCTCAGCTTCGTTGAGTAACTGATAGTAAACATTCTGATGAAGTCTGGCCCACAAGTTACGGCGGACATTCACGTAAGGTAAAAAGGTGCCGTCTAAAGAAGCCCGCAGTGTGCCGGGATGAGAGGCGCTGACAGTGAATGTATCACCGGTTTGTGTGGTTAATCTGAGGTGATTATCTTCCATTGCCCACTGAATAATAACAAAAGGCACATCCTCTACCTGTATACCGACTTTCTCCACCGGCGTTACCAGAAAATAATCGTCATTTTCTTTTACTAAAACAGAGGAAAAAAGCCTGACAAGGGATAATCGTGTAACAGGAGATTGCTGATATTGCCATTCACCGGAGGCAGTGATGCACATATCGATGTTACCGCAAAATGGCGGATGCCATTGTTCTACCGGAGGGAGGTTGCACCCGTCATCTGACGGGTGCGACTCTATCTGAGCCTGAAACCGGTTAAAATCCATCGTCTGCAAGCAGAGACTTCAATTCCCGTAATTTCGCCTTAATACGGCGCATATTGTCCGGACCGGTTCTCAGCAATTGCTTTTGCGGCGTGCTGAGTTCTTCCAGTTGCGGATCAGCATATTTGTAGGCCACTGAGTCCGAGTATACTTCTACCGGAACAGGTACTTCCGGGGTATCGAGCAGTTGGTCGATAGCTTCCACCACGACAGATTCAAACGGCTGGCCGGGCTGTCCAATCTCGTCATACTTCGACTGGATTTCCCCTTTGTAGCGCTTGAACAGGTCAAGCAGTGCTTCGTTATCAAAACTTTCCATCATGGTGACGTACGGCGTGTAACGCTTGTAGCTGGCAGCATCAATCCACTCTTTATCAGCCTGACGGTAAACTTTGAATGTTTGCTCCGGTGCGGTTAACGGTACCTGCTGGGCCGCCGGCATTTCATCATTGGCCAGATTGGTCACTGTAACAACAAAGCGCTGAATAAGACCCTCATTCACAATCAGGTTGTTCGCTTCTTCCGTACCTGAAATAGCATTTAAGGCTTCTTCTACGCCCTTATCTGACACATCCAGAGGTTCCGGTTCAGGCTCTGGTTGTTCCGGCATGGGTTCCGGCTCGTCAACGGGATCAATATCTACCGGTTCCGGTGGCGGGGCGGGCTGAAAATCGTCCGGCTCATCAGGCAGAACTGGCATTTCTTCTGCCGGCACTTCTTCGGTAACCGGTGCAGGTTCTTCCTTCGACGGCCACAAAAGAACTGCAATTATGACCACTACAATCACCGCGATAATTAAAATATGCGGCGCCAGCGTTTTCTTCTCTGAATCATCACTCATAAACTTTTCACCCTGTAATGTTCCCTCTGGATCATAAACCCGTGCTACCTCAGGACATTCGCCTCAGAAATTGGCTGAATTCAACTGTCCTGAGATAGCACGGCTATCATACTACCAGAGATGTGTTCTCTGTTTTGAGAATCAATGGATCAATTTGTTCCGTACTAATAGCAAATTCCTCATTTCTAACACTTTTCTACTCAGAAAAGCCTGATTTTGATCGCATTATCTTTGTTATAACCAGAAAAAATGCGAAAAAACGGAGCGCTTCATTACAACATCTTAATGGGAATTCCGTCCGTAAAAGTAGTCCTTTCTGAATGGTAATTGTACACTTCAGACAGGTTAACGGAGAGCAGCGATGAACAAATTCTACTTTCGCGATATCGAAAACGACCCTGTAGTAATTGATTACCTTGAAGTGCAGTCATTCGAAATGAACGTATATCTGGTACTTATTTGCATCGGCCAGCGTTCGGGACTGGTTTACGATAACGAAGATAAGCCCATGCGTTTTTACAGCGCCGGACAGATCCGCGAGTTGTTCGCTCATTGTCATGTAGAAAAATCGGTGATGAAGCATGACACCCCCTATGATGAGATGATTGGCAACCCGCCGAAAGCGTCACATTCTGTAGCGTTACCATTCACTATGGCATTACCCTACTGAATCCAGGGTGAAGCAATCTGGCGTAGATTCATCTGTACTTTTAACCGTCTGGCCAGCAGGAATAATCCGCCCAGTTTACGGTGAATGAACAGGGCATCTGCCGGCGGCACATGCCAGAAATTTTCCCGGTACGTCAGTGCGGTACCCATATTGTGTAACCGCATTATCAGGTCACTGTTACCAAAATCATAGCTGCCGTCAACATGTATCGCTTCACAGGCGGTCATGCCGAGTTCAACGACTTTGGTTTGCTGCTGAGTGGTATGTTCACTCGTGACAAGTCCTATAGACAAAGCCGCACTGAGCATAGCGTCAGCATCATTGTTTGCCGCCGCGCGCAACAGCGAACGGTATCCTTCAGCCATGGCCGGGGCAATTTCTCTGGTGGCACCGAAATCCAGCAGAATAATTTTTCCGGAAACGGGGTCATAGCGGTAATTTGCCAGATTAGGATCGCTCTGTATCAGTTTAAAATCGAAGACTTCTCTGAAAAACAACCGCATCAGTGCGCTCATGACCCCGTTGCGCAGGTCTTGTTCCAGATGCAGTACCGACTCTATGTCATCCCCTTTTTCAAAAGACATGGCAAGAACATTTTCTGTACACAGCGACGGGTAGCTGCGGGGCACAATAAACGCATCATCATCCTGCAAGCGGGAACGGTAGGTGTCCAGCATATACGCTTCCCGCAGGTAATCAGCTTCCTGTTTAAGCTGCTGTTTCGCTTCTTCCAGCACCGGTGCAATATCCAGCGTTTTAGGGATAAGACCACTCATGCGAACCAGTGTGGCCACATTATCAACATCACTGTCGATGCTTTCACGTACGCCGGGGTACTGGACTTTTAACGCCAGCATTGTGCCGTCGGGGGTGATGGCCTTATGGACCTGACCGATAGACGCGGCGGCGACAGGGGCAAACGAGAAATACAGCATATTATCCTGCCAGTTTTCACCCAGTGCATTGCTCAGCACTTCAGTAAGCTGGACTTTGGGCATCGGACTGGCATCTTCCCGCAGACGGGCAAGGATTGCGGACAGTTCTTCAGGAAGAAAATCTCCGCCGTCCATGGAAATAAGTTGCCCTACTTTCATGGCGGCACCGCGCATGGTGGCCAGTTTGTCGGCTATGCGGGTGATGTTGGCCGGCGTCAGCAACAAGTCAGCCATGGCCGGCCGCTGCCCTTTCAGTAATTGTCCGGCACCACTGGTCACCATATTGCCGGCTATACGGCCAGCCAGAGAGCCCAGACCTAATACCCGCGACAGCCTGCCAGAGGGGACGGGTTTGCCGTCCGGCTCATCGCTCATACTGTCACGAATGCAGAAAGGAGCTGAATACAGAATCCTGCTGCACTGCCTGCGGCAAATCCGGTCCAGCCGTTTTTGCCCAGATAACGGAAAACCGTAGCGGAGAAAATACCGCACCATAGCATGGCGGCATAAATTGAAAGGGTGCTGTCGGGGCTGGTGGCGCCCGGAATAAATAACAGCGCAACAAAAAGAATGGCCATAGCGCCGGATAGCAACACCCACATAATATTCTTTTTGTCAGTGAAGCTGTTGGTTTGAGGAGTCGTTTCAGACATAACACTTACCCGTAACGCGAAAACAGTGTGGTTAACTATGATGCAATACGGGCAAGCGGGTCAATGTGAAGATATAAGACTTTAGTGGTGGCGCGCAGAGCTGTTAGCGAACTCCACACTGAGTAATTCCACGTTATCACGGAATGTCAGGGTTTTTACGTCGCCCTGTCCTTCCACGTTAAGTGTATTAATTTGTGCCGGCCACAAGTCTCTGAGTGCATCGTGACGGATACTGAGACCTTCCAGCGACGGTGGTTGTTCGGTTTCCTGGTAAACCCAGAAAAACTTACCATCCACTTCATAACCTACGGTTTTCAGCCCCAGACTTTCGCCATCTGCATTCAGTAGTGCAAAGCGGGCCATCACGTAATCAGTGAAAGCCTGCTGAGTGGTTTTGTCATCCAGAATATCTGCACGCTTATCGAAAAGTGCTTTTACAGCATGTTCCGCATCATGCAGATTAAACCGGTGCATCACCTCAATATTTTCTGTTCTCGGATTGAACAGAACCGTGGTGATTGCCGCTTTAATCTGATGGGCAGAGACTGCCTGACAAACCATCAACAGCAGAGCCGCAAGGCTCCACTGAATCATGCGGTGAGACTTAGTTGTCATCACCCTCTCCGTCATCTGTTTTCAGTTCAGCTTTGCTGTCCTGCATCAGATCCATTGAGGTACGGGCTTCGCTCTTCTTCGCTTTATACGCTTCAATACGTGAAGGAATAATGCGGCGCGGGTAGTAGTTATTTTCTACATCTACGTCAGCAGTTTCCCAGCGGGGATCCACAGTAACGCTTACCAGCTCTTTATCTTTGTCAGTCACGACCAGCTTAGAGACGGCTTTCGGTGTACGACGCCAGATTTCAGCAGGAATACGCATTGACTGTTTGGTACCGTCTGCAAATTCCATTTCCAGCAGAATTGGCATAACCAGTCCGCCCAGGTTACTGAAGTCCATGACGTAGTAGTTTTTGTCTTCACGTACAGCACGCTCAAAGGTTTCACGTTCCCACGGTTCCAGTTTGTTCAGGAATTCGCGGTACTTGTTACGGTCTTTGTTGGTTGGTGTGTACTGATCGTTGTCATCGTAGAAATCTTTGATGTCGTCGAAACGCTCAACCCACAGCTTGCGGCCTTCTTCACGGTTACGCTCGTCGGTCAGAGACAGAGGCTTTTCCATTTCAGCTTCACGCTGACGGGCCAGGTCGATGTCAGGATCTTTCGTGTCCAGGCGCAGCTTGTACACACGGTCCAGTGAAATATCGACGTGATCGGTGGTATAGAACCAGCCACGGAAGAACCAGTCGAGATCGACACCTGAAGCTTCTTCCATTGTCCGGAAGAAGTCAGACGGCGTAGGACGCTTGAACATCCAGCGCTGTGCATACTCTTTAAAGGCAAAATCAAACAGCTCACGGCCAAGAATGGTTTCGCGCAGAATGTTCAGTGCAACTGCCGGCTTGGTGTAAGCATTCGGACCCAGGTGCAGTACCGAGTCAGACTGGGTCATGATGGGTACCTGAGATGAAGATTTCATGTAGCCGGTAACATCGCGGGGTTCAACACCCCATGGAATGTTCGGATCCCACTCGCGGCCGGCAACGCCGTCCAGGAAGCTGTTCAGGCCTTCATCCATCCAGGTCCACTGACGTTCGTCAGAGTTAACGATCATCGGGAAGTAGTTGTGACCCACTTCGTGGATAACCACACCGATGAGGAAGCGCTTTTCAGACAGCGAGTAAGTACGTGAACCATCGTCCTGTAACTCAGTACGCGGGCCGTTGAAGGAAATCATCGGATATTCCATACCGCCAACAGGGCCGTTAACAGACTGGGCTGTAGGGTACGGGTAGCTGAAGGTGAAACGGTTATATACGTCCAGCGTATGCACCACTGACTCTGTAGAATATTTTTTCCACAGATCACCACCTTCTTTCGGATAGAAAGACATGGCCATAACGTGTTTCTGCGGGCCGTCCTGCTCTACGCCTTTGGCATCCCACATGAATTTACGTGAAGATGCCCATGCAAAGTCTCGCACGTTGTCTGCTTTGAAACGCCAGGTTTTGGTTTTGCCTGTGCCTTCTTTCTCGTTTTCCAGCGCTTCTTCGGCGGTTACGATAAAGACCGGACGATCAGCGGTTTTCGCTTCTTCCAGACGCTTACGCTGAGTGCTGGTAAGTACATCTTTCGGGTTCTGCAGCACACCGGTAGAAGAAACAATGTGGTCAGCCGGTACGGTCATAGACACATCGTAGTTACCGAATTCCAGGGTAAATTCACCGCGGCCGATAAATTCTTTGTTGGTCCAGGCTTCGTAGTCAGTGTAAGCCGCCAGACGGGGGAACCACTGTGCCAGCAGGAAGATGTCGTTGCCGCCTTCGCGTTCGTCATCAGGGAAGTGTTCATAACCTGAACGGGCAGAGACTGCGTCTTCTTCAACGATGTTGTAACCGAATTCGATGGTGAAATCGACTGATTTGCCCGGCTTCAGCGGTGTTGCCAGGTCTACACGCATCAGCGTACCTACAATCACGTGATGCAGCGCTTTGCCGGCACTTTCGACGGCTTTAATTTGATAGCCCAGTTCGTGATCGTCAACGAATTGCTGACGGCGCAGTGCACCCATACTCAGTTTAGCCGGGCTGTCGCCGCTGGCTGACTGAGTCGCCGGACCACGGTTACCGATGCCGCCAAAGGTAGTGGTGAGGGCTGACATAGAATCATCACGGAACTTGTTCTGATCAAGCTGGATCCAAAGATACTTCAGCGTGTCAGGTGAATTGTTGTGATAAGAAATCTTTTCAGAAGCATCAATGCGGCGTTTTTCTTCGTCGAGTTTTGCATTGATGACGTAATCGACTTGCTGCTGCCAGTACTGATGACCAGCTTCACCGGCAGCGTTTCTGTATACGTTAGGGGTAGGAAGTACTTCGTCGAGTTGTCTGAATTTATCTTCGAAGTCGCCCTTTGTTTGTTTTATCGCTGCGGAGGCAAACGGAGCCTGAACCAGTAAACCCAGTACAGGAGCCAGCCAAAGCAGTCGCTTTTGTCGCGTGCTCATTCAATTTCCTTCTTATTTAAGACATTAAAGTCCAAACATCTATTTTAATGAATTTTCCCCCGCAGATGCCAGTTTTTAGCCGTAGATAGCTCCGGTCTCACCGCAAACTGAGGCATACGGCAGCGGGTTTCAGATCAGAATAAACTGCAGTGTGACAAATTGTTCTTTGGGAAAGCGCGGATATGCGTTTTTTTCTGAATGGGTTTGCAGTATTCTCAAACTCTCTTTGTTTATCAGTTATCTTCATGAGTAATTTCACCTGGCAGCGTGCCGTCGTAAAGGTCGGCAGCGCGTTAATTGCACCTGATGGTTTACATGTCAGTGCTAAGTATTTACTGCCCCTGGCGCGGTTCATTACCGAAAGCCGTGCTGCAGGAAAAGAAGTGATTGTTGTGTCATCAGGCAGTATTGCTGCCGGACGGGGACGGGTAACCATCAACCATCCTGCTTCTATTGCCGAAAAACAGGCCATGGCCGCGATCGGACAGATGCAGATGATGGCGAACTGGCAGCGTTTTTTCGACTGTCCCTGTGCCCAGATCCTGGTGACTGCGGATGACCTTCGTGACCGTACCCGGTACGTCAATATTAAAAACACCCTGCGCGAACTGCTTAAACATGAAGCGCTGCCCATTGTGAATGAAAATGACACCGTGGCGGTGGCCGAACTTAAAGTCGGCGATAACGATAATCTTGGTGCATATACTGCGCTGGTGGCACAGGCTGATACCCTGATCATGTGCTCGGACATCGACGGTTTGTACACCGCCGATCCCCGCAAAGATGCCTCAGCTACTCTGATCCCTGTTGTTGATTCCATTACGCCGGACATCTATGCATTAGCCGGCGGAGCGGGAACGTCCATGGGCACCGGCGGAATGCGTACGAAAATTGAGGCAGCGGATAAATGTACCCATAGCGGTATTCAAACGCTCATCGTCAACGGCCGTGATGGCAAAGTCTTTGATGCATTGCTCAAAGGCCAGTGCCCGGGAACATTATTTACTGCAAGGCAGTCCAGTCAGACCGCCCGATCTTTATGGTTAACCCATACGTTAAAAACCCGCGGTGTCATCGACATTGATGCGGGTGCCCGCCGGGCTATCACAGACCGTGGCGCTTCTTTGCTGCCTTCCGGTGTCACCGGCATTTCAGGTAAATTTGTTGCCGGAGATGCAGTGGAGCTGCATTGCGACGGGAAAGCGCTGGCGAAAGGTCTGGCACTTTACGACGCCAAAGATCTGGCCCAGATAAAAGGGCAGAAAAGCAATCAAATCCGCCATATTCTCGGTTATGACTATGGAGAGGTGATTGTCCACCGCGACGACCTGGTGTTGTTGCCCTAGACGCACATAAGCCCGCAGGTGGTTTAGCTGCGAAGCAGAAGGAGTGAACGGATGACGGATTTTACACCGGGATTAAGTGACTACCCGTGGCATGTAGAGTTAACCACACGGTTACAGGATAACGATGAAAATGGCCATATCAACAATGTGGCGTTTTACAGCTTCTTTGATACCGGTGTGAGCCGTTTTCTCAAAGAGCGTTGTCCGGATGCCTCGCGGGATATCGTCGCTTATGTGGTGAGTTCCCAGTGTCAGTACATTTCTCCCGCTTCCTATCCTGAAAGTATTTTTGTTGGGCTGCGGGTGGTTAAAGTCGGTCGCAGTTCAGTGACTTACGGGCTGTCTGTGTATGCCGGCGATGCAAAGCGCCGCGTAGCACACGGACAATTTGTCCATGTTTATGTTGAACGGCAGACCGATCATGCCGTGCCTGTTCCCGCTGATATCAAAGACGCACTGGAATCCATCAGGGAGGAATTCTGAATGAAGGCCGTGTTGCTGGATGCTGATACGCTGAAGCCGGAAGAACTTGATATTTCCTGCCTGACTGACCTGCCTGTGTCATTGACACAATATGCCACCACAACAGCGGATGAGCGCAAGGAGAGAGTGCACGATGCTGATATCATTCTGGTAAATAAAGTGGTGCTGGACGCTGATGTGTTGCGTCATGCAAAGCAATGTAAGTACATAGGTGTTCTGGCAACCGGTACCAATAATATTGATAAAGACTGGTGCGCGCAGCAAGGTATCGAGGTTGCCAATGTGGAAGGTTACGGCACTGACGCCGTTGCCCAGCATGCACTGATGCTGCTGTTAAATTTGTCTACCTCGTTTGCCCCTTACGCCCGCGATGTTAACGCCGGCAAGTGGTCTGCAGGGCCGCACTTTTGCTTGCTGGACCATCCGGCCATGGAGCTGGCGGGCAAACACCTGGTGATTGTGGGCTATGGCGAACTTGGTCAGCGTTTTGCTGAAATGGCAAAAGCGATGGGTATGCGTGTCACGGTTGCTGCCAGACCGGGTAAGCCGGATGACGACAGACCGTCGCTGGACAGCTTGTTACCTGATGCTGATGTGGTGTCGCTGCACTGTTTACTGACAGAGGATTCCTATCATCTCATCAATGCGCAGCGGCTGAGTAAAATGAAGCCGTCGGCTTTTCTTATTAATACCGCCAGAGGCGCGCTGATTGATGAAGCGGCGTTGTTACAGGCGCTGAAAAACGGGGACATTGCCGGCGCCGGACTTGATGGCCTGTCGACAGAGCCGCCCCCGGCAGATCATCCCCTGTTAAATACCGGTCTGCCTAATCTGCTTATCACTCCCCATTCTGCCTGGGTGGCAAAAGAGGCGCGTCAAAGACTGGTGAATATTGCTGCTGAACGGTTGTCTGCTTTCCTGTCAAAGTAAGTCTCCCAACCGGTAAGCTGGTGGCCTTTATTCGTGAAATGCGGAAAGTTAGTTGCCGGCCATTTCTGCGGGTATATTCTCTTTTTCTGTGAAACCCCTTTGCTGATAAGACTTTAACGAACTTATGGCTGATAAAGGGGTTTGGCATCCGGTTTGCTATAACTTCCTGATAACGGGAAATCACACATCCAATCGCTATACATAATAAAAGAACGAAAAGGTTAACCCATGAAAATGATTGCCAAAGCCGGTGTACTGGCTTCCTTGACTGTTTTATTGCCTTCTGTGGCCTTTGCTCATACTGGCCACGACTTCCACACCCATGGTTTGTTTGCCGGTTTATTGCATCCGGTTTCCGGCTGGGATCACCTTACAGGGATGCTGGCCGTAGGCTTCTGGAGTGCTTCACTGGCAAAAGAACAGATCCGCGGTGTGGTTACTACATTTTTTGCAATGCTGGTTCTTGGCTTTATTGCCGGTGCGACCGGTATTGCCACGTCTGTCGTAGAAAGTGGAATCGCTGCGTCAGTGCTGTTCGCAGGCTTGCTGTTATTACGTAATCGCCATCTGGCAATGCCTGCGGCAGCTTTTTTTGCCGCTTTCTTCGCCGTGTTTCACGGTATCGCTCACGGAGCAGAAGCGACGGCGGGATCGTCCCTGTCGTTTGCTGCCGGGTTTATGCTGTCCAGTGGCGCATTGTTCGCAACGGGTGCACTTTGTCATGCTCTGTTTGCCCGCCGCTTTACCGCGCTGCGTTACATCGCGGGTGCAGGAGTAGCATGTGCCGGTGCGGGAATGATGGCTTTTTGAGCTGCTCTGTTCAGCACATTGAAGGTTTGAATTCAGGCTGCTTTTGCAGCCTGAATGGTATTTGCAGCAGAGTTGCTAACAGATACGGGGCAACTGATCGCCCACCAGCATATCCATAATCCGTTCACCGCCAAAGAAGGTTTTTACCACCACTCTGCCCGGCTTGCCGTCAGTGACTTCACCGATAATTGCGGCATCTTTGCCAGCAGGATGACCCCGCATGGCTTCCAGTACAGCATCTGCTTTGTCTACCGGAACGGCAGCAACCAGCTTGCCTTCATTGGCAAAATAAAGCGCGTCCAGACCGAGTATTTCACAAACGCCCCTGACTTCTTCCCGAACCGGAATCGCGTCATCATTCAGGGTAATACTCACCCCGGCTGTTTGAGCAAATTCATTGAGCACTGTGGCCACGCCGCCACGGGATGCGTCACGGACAGCATGAATACCGGGACAAACGGCCAGCATAGTTTGCATCAGTTCGTGAAGTGGCTGACAGTCTGTGTGCAGTTCAACATCCAGCGCCAGATCGCCTCTGGCATTCAGAATTGCAGCGCCGTGGTCGCCGGCGTATCCGTTCAGAATGATTTTATCGCCGGGCCGGCAATGCTTTGCAGAAATATCGATACCGTCCGGTATAACACCAATACCGGAAGTATTGATAAAGCATTTATCGCCTTTCCCCCGGGGGACCACTTTGGTGTCACCGGTAACAATGAGTACACCTGCGGCACTGGCAGCTTCCTTCATTGAATTCACGATACGGCGTAACTGCGCGATTTCCATGCCTTCTTCGAGGATCATGGCGCAGGAAAGGTATTTTGGGACCGCGCCGGATACCGCCAGATCATTTACAGTCCCGTTCACCGCCAGGGTGCCGATATTGCCACCCGGAAACTCCAGCGGGTCGACAACGTAGGAATCTGTGGTGAAGGCCAGTTTGCCGCCTGTGGCAGCGAGGCCCTGTAAGTCGAATCTGGCCTGGTCTTCCAGTGTATCCAGATGGGGATTACTGAACGTGCTGACGAATATGTCATCTATCAGATCGCGCATTGCCTTGCCGCCGGCACCGTGTGCCATTGTGATCGTGGTCGCGTTTACTTTATTACCTGCCATACCGGATTAGCCTGCCCGCTGAACGTCAATTTTGCCGTAACTGTAATAGGCCGCACAGGCCCCTTCTGTTGAAACCATCAATGCGCCTACCGGTGTTTCCGGTGTACAGGACTTGCCGAACAACGCGCAGTCCCATGGTTTCAGGCTGCCTTTAAGTACTTCACCGCATTCACAGGATTTTGGATCTTCCACTTTCAGTGTTGCCACGGAGAAAGCCCGTTCGGCATCAAAATCAGCATATTCATTTCTTATCTGTACACCGGATTCTGCAATTGAGCCCAGGCCCCGCCACTCAAAAAAGTCTCTGACTTCAAAAACGGTATTCACAGCATTCATTGCCTGCAGATTCCCTTTGTCCGGGACAATACGGGCATACTGATTCTCAACTTCAGCACGGCCATCTCTGAGCTGCTCTGCAACCATCAGCAGAGACTGGAGAATGTCCAGGGGCTCGAAACCTGCAATAACCAGCGGACGGTCGTATTCTGATGCAATGAACTCATAGGGCTGTCTGCCAATCACCATACTCACATGACCCGGGCCTAAGAAGCCGTCGATAGACATACCGGGTTCGTCCAGTATGGCTTTCATCGTAGGAATGATAGTGATGTGATTACAAAACAGGAAAAAGTTGCGCAGATTTTCCCGTTTGGCCTGCATCAGTGTTAAAGCCGTTGCGGGCATGGTGGTTTCGAATCCTAACCCGAAGAACACAACCCGTTTGTCCGGATGCTTGCGGGCGATATCCAGCGCGTCCATGGGAGAGTAAACCATGCGGATATCACAGCCCTCAGCACTGGCCTGCTGTAAGCTCTTTTTCGAGCCGGGTACACGCATGGCGTCGCCGAAAGTCGTGAAGATCACATCCGGCTGTTCTGCGATAGCAATGCAATCATCCACCCGGCCCATGGGAAGTACGCAAACCGGGCATCCAGGCCCGTGTACCATTTCGATTCCTTCAGGAAGCAGGCCTTCCAGGCCGTAGCGGAAAATTGAGTGTGTGTGACCGCCGCATACTTCCATAATTTGAAGCGGACGTTCTGCTGCGCGGGGGATGCTTGCAATGACTTCGTGCAGCCGCTTTAAAATCTGTTTTGCCAGTTCAGGATCTCTGAATTCATCAACATACTTCATTGTGCGGTGCTCCCCGACTGAGAAAAGGCGGCAAACTCTTCCTGTAGCTCGCCGATTTCACTGAGAATTTCCAGTGTCCTGCTGGCTTCTTCCTCGTCAACCAGGCTCATCGCAAAGCCCACATGAATAAGTGCCCAGCTGCCTATCACATCTGACGGTGGTTGATCCGGTGTGTACACACAGCCCAGGTTAACAGTGCGTTTCACGCCAAGAATACTGACAAGACCCGTGTGGCCGTCTTCGTTAACGGCAACAATCTGGCCGGGAATTCCTAAACACATAAATTTCCCCTAATGCCTGGCGCGGCCGGTGATATCGCCTTTGTCGAGATCGTACCGCTCAAGTTTGGAGCGCAGACCAACCCGGGAAAGCCCCAGTTCAATCGATGCGCTGGTTTTGTTCCAGCGGTGGCGTATTAACGTTTCCCGCAGAATCCGTTTTTCCAGCATTTCCACCCGTTCTTTCAACGTACCGTCCAGATTGGCCAGCAATTCCAGTTCGCCCTGTTCGGCTTCCGGTGAGGCCCGCAGAATACGGCTTTGCAGTAAGTCCGCAGTCAGCCATTCACCTTCGGCCATCACCAGCATCCGGCGCACTTCGTTCTGAAGCTCCCGAACATTGCCGGGCCAGTGATAGCGAGACATACAGCTAAGCGCTTCATCGCTGAAACCTTTGACGTGTTTGTCGAACTGCGCCATGGCAGCACTGAGAAAACTGTCTGCCAGTACCGGAATATCAATCTTCCGGCTGGCCAGAGCAGGCAGAGTCAGTGTGACTTCCGCCAGCCGGAAATACAGATCCTGCCGGAACCGTCCGGCGCGGACTTCCTCTTCCAGATCCCGGTTTGTTGAGGCGACGATACGTACATTAATTTTCCGCCGTTGCTGATCACCGAGACGACGGATCTCACGTTCCTGCAGAACCCTCAGTAACTTAACCTGAAAGGCCGGGCTGATTTCGCCAATCTCGTCCAGAAAAATGGTGCCGCCGTCAGCCTGTTCGAATAATCCGGTGTGGTCGGTAATTGCACCGGTGAAAGAGCCTTTTTTATGGCCGAACAGTTCCGATGCAAGGAGTTCATCGGGCATCGCTCCGCAGTTTTCTACGACGAAAGGTTTGTCTGCCCGCAGGCTGTTGTAATGCAGAGCTCTGGCAAACAGCTCTTTACCGGCTCCGGACGGACCACTGATCAGCACCGATACATCGAAAGGGGCAACTTTCTCTACCTGCTGACAGGCATCGTTGAGGGGGCTTTCGGCATGGCGTTTAATACCTTCCAGCCGGAAATTTTGCTGTAATTTTTCCCGTTTCTGCTGCAGACCGGATGCAACCTGGGTTTCGGTGAGCCGCATTTCCATGTTCAGCAGGCCGTTTTCCTGCTGCTGGCTGACCATATTACAGGCGCTGCGTACGGTTGAAATCAGGCTGTCAGGGTGCCACGGTTTAGTGATGTACTGGTAAATACCGGCATCATTCAGGCCGCGGATAATGTCTTCTGACTCGGTGTATCCGGACAGAATAAGACGACCCACCTGAGGCCATCTATCGCGAACTTCAGTCAGTAAATCAACGCCACTGCGTCCGGGCATACGCTGATCACACAGCACCACATGAACCGCTTCATTCTCCAGTACCGACAGGGCTTCACCGGCGTTTGCGGCGGTAAATACGTCGAACTCTTCATCCAGTGTCCGTTCCAGCGTTTCCAGAGAGCGCAGCTCATCGTCAACACACAGAACAGAGGGCCGGTCCTGATTAAAAGGGGTCATAGCAGATCCCGAAGGCCAGATGCTTCCGCCTCCAACTTTTCCAGACGTTGGCGTACCTGTGAAGTGCGGTGCTGATTTAACCACGCAAGCCAGGTATCCATGCCTTCACCGCTGCGGGCTGAAAGCTGTATGATCTGAATATCCGGATTCACCCGGCGGGCATATTCAATACACTTGTTCACGTCAAAATCCAGATGGGGTAGCAGGTCGGTTTTATTCAGTAGCATCAGGCTGGCAGCGTGGAACATATCCGGATACTTCAGGGGTTTATCTTCTCCTTCAGTCACCGACAATATGGCTACCTTAGCCGCTTCACCTAAATCGAAAGCTGACGGGCACACCAGGTTGCCGACATTTTCAATAAACAGAATGCCGCCGGTGAGGTTCCCGAAGTGTTCCAGTGCATGACCCACCATGTGGGCGTCCAGGTGACAGCCTTTACCGGTATTGATTTGAATCGCCTGAATACCGGTTTCTCTGATGCGGTCTGCGTCGTTGGCCGTTTGCTGATCGCCTTCTATAACGCCCATGGGAAACTGGCCATCCAGTTGTTTTATGGTTTCAGTCAGCAGAGTGGTTTTACCTGAACCCGGGCTTGAAACCAGATTCAGCGCCAGAATAGAGGACGCCGTAAATTCTGCGCGGTTTCGGGCGGCATATTGATCGTTCTTGCCGAGGATATCCTGTTCTATCTGTACCATGCGGGCCTGGCTGAGACCCGGTGCATGAGCGTGGGCAGGCCCCTTACCGAAGTGAAGATTATCGCCCGTGGTATCGTGATGTTCATGCTGGTGGTCATGTTGATGATCATGGTGCGCATGACTGTGAGCATGGCTATGTTGATGATGAGTGTGATGACCATGATCATGAGTGTGGTGATGATCATGACCTTCAATTTTGGTTTCGCCGTCTGAACAGCCGCATACGGTACACATGGTTAAGCTACCTCCAGTTCTTTGATTCGCATTTCATCTCCCTGAGTCACCTGCAGCTGATAGCTCCCGCAGTGACTGCAACTGTCGTAACGTTGGGTGATGGTGACGGTTTCTGTGCATTGTAAGCAGAACGCTTTACCTTGCAGCTTGATAATATGCAGTGTGGCACCGTCGGCGATGCTGTTTTTCATCACTGCTTCGAAACAAAATGCCAGAGCGTCGCTGTCAATCATGGCCAGCGGACCGATTTCCAGCCACACTGTATTGACCTTGTTATATTGCTGCTGAACGGCCTGTTCTTCCAGCACCTGTAAAATGCCTTCTGCTACTGACATTTCATGCATAGGTTACCTCGCTTTTCCAACTGACACAGGGGTCAGTAAGCTTGATCAGCGTATCGATGATTTGTGTGGTGTCGTGCCTGCTCATCTCTACCTGATGGCAAGACAGGTATAAGCTGCCCTGCGGGTGAAAGTTCCACTCTGTGGGAGCCACAATAGCATAGTCTTCCACATAAAATTGCCAGTCACGACGTACCACTTTAGCATGATGCAGTAAGGTACCTCTGGCCGTTTCGGTCACGCCGGGCCGGATTTCTTCAATTGCTTCACCGGCGAGTTCCCGCATGTGACGGGGGAGCCGGCACATATCGAAAATCAGCGCCGCCAGACGGCGCACAAAGATATTTCCGAGTTTATCATCACGGTCAGGAAAGCGGGCAAAGCAACCGGTTTCCTTTGCTTCTCCGTCAACATGGGGGGCTTTGCAAAATGTCTGACGGTCTTGCTGATCGCTTATGTGCTTCATCACCGACTGGTAAACGGCATCGTCGTGCAAATTCAGCGGAGCTGCTGCGGTGGGGATCATCAGCCGGTCAAACAGAGCTGTCAGTTGCGGAAAATGCTGCTGAACACGGCCGGCCAGTACGCCGCCGTCCTGAAGTTCATCAAGCGGCGCGCGAAACATGGCAATGAACAGCGTTTCAAGGGCGGCAATATGACTCTCAATGTCTCTGCTGTCACTTTGGGACGGACGGGCATCCAGTTTCAGCGACCACCCTGCTGTATCCCTGCACCGTGTATACCAGGCTGTAAGCTTGTGCATCATTACGGCATGCTCAGGCAGCCAGTTTTGCAAAAGACTCAGGCCGGACTCTCTGGCGTGTTCTGCCATGATCAGAAATTGTCTTGCCTGCCGTGTTTCTTCCGGTACCTGAATACCAATCGAAGCTTCAATTGCAGAAAGGGCGGCAACGGTTTGCGCGACTGCGCACACATTAAAAATGACCGGCATGGCGTTGATCACTTGCGAGACAGGTTTTTCGCGAAACCACAGCGGCAGGTGAAGAGGCCGGGTGTTATCAACGGAGATCGCCGTCAGCCTTCCCTGTTCCCAGGTCGCATTTACCTGAATTTCTCCGGCGTTGAAACGGCTCACAGTTCTGTCTGCCCGTCTGAATGATGTCCTGACAATTTTCCCCGTAAAAACGCGCGGCGGGAAACTGAGTGCGCTTCCTCAGCAGAGGCAACTTCAGGTTCAGCGGCTTTGATATCGTCACGGAAACGTTTTATTTCCGTACTCAGCGCTTGTCGCTCCCTGCTGTCTGTCATGGCACCGTCCATGGCACAGCTCAGTGCTGCCAGTGCTGTTTGTACAGCCACCTGCTGGCTGGAAAATTCCGTCACCGGAGAAAATAAAGAGCAAATAGCGTAACGCCCGTCGTTTCCGTCACTGGCTGCCGTAAACATGTAGTCGCCGGAAGGCAGTGAAATTTGCAGCGGTTCGCCGGTTGACGGAATGTCATCTCCGGTCAGCACCAGATTCATACACCAGGGCGTCACTGCCACACAGAGTTGCCGGCCACAGGGCGTTGCCGTTTGTTCACTGCAAAACACGTCCAGAGCAGAATTATAAAAGGGCAAATCCTGCATGGCAGATTCTGCCTGCCGGTAAAATGCTTCAATATCCTGGTGATCTGTCATCAGTCTTTTCCGGTGACCATGAACTGATCTCTGTCACCGTCGCATTGCGGACAGCGCCAGTGCTCAGGCAAAGCAGTAAAAGGCGTGCCTGGCGGAATTTGTTCAATATCGTCGCCCTGCTGCGGATCGTAAACGTACCAGCAAATTTTGCATTCCAGACAGGCGTCATCTGCAATCCGGCTGGCATCGCCCAGGTAGCTTCCTTCAAACCCTTGATAAGTCATCAGCGCCTCACACCAGTACATCACGGATTTCATTTAACCGCTCTGCTGAGTCCGCCAGATCTTCAGGTGCTGCGCAGGCGACAGCGGGAATATCGACGATTTCCAGCGTATCCAGAATCAGTTGATCGGTGCTGTTGAAGTATTGTACCCGCCACAGGCAATCCACATTGGTGGCTGTGATGCGGCAGTTACCGTACCCGCGGGATAAAATTGTGACAGGTCCGGTACCGGTTACCTGCGTCAGGCATCCGTGATCTTCAGGGGAAAACGGTAATAAAGATAAGTTGATGACGTGTGCATCGTGACACTCACCACGGGTATACCTGGTTGATATATCGTTGATCTCAACCAGCACTGACGGTGCATTCAGCAGATTCGCCGGTAACGAAGGAAGTTTCGGGGCCAGCGGCTCTGCATGACTGAAAGCCATCGCCTGCACCGCCGCCGGGATGGCAGCAACTTCAAGATGATCAGAAATCAGTTCGTCGCCAATATGAGAACGGACACGCCATACTCCGGCCATAACCGTTTCCTGAATGGTCAGAGATTCAGTACCCTCAATGCGTATACTGACTTCCCCTTCACCTAACAGATTATTCAGCAGCTGCAGGTCAGCAGCCGGTAATGTTCTGACCGGAATGGCAGGGTGACGGCTGTCTTCACGGTAATGATCCAGTCCCTGTTGTAATTGTTCCAGAACCAACACGGCCTGCGGACAAGCTTTAATGTCATCACTTTCCGGTAATACCGGCATATCATAGGTATTCATCGCACCGGGCATTTTCATGTAATCCAGTACCATGTCTCCCTCATCCTGACTGCCGGGACCCACAGGTACGGTGCCGACATTGATCACGGGAATCTGATTATTATTCATTGTTTTTCTCCTACTGCCCGCAACCGGCCGGACCGGGATTAAAAACTACCGGTGTACCGATCCCCGGATCAGGCTGAGGCTTCCTGGCTAAAATATCCGGGATCAGGGCGGTATATTCGTCCCAGTTTCGTACTTTGGTGATATCACCCAGATATTTACCTTCTTTCAGAAACACCAGAGCAGGCCAGGCGCGGAAGTTATAGCGACCCCGCAACGTCCGTTCGTGGCTGGTGGATACAACTGCCGGTGTTAAGGCCGGGAAGGCTTTAATCAGTTCCGGCAGGATCACAGCAACGTCATTGGATTCGGGAAACTGCTTTGGCTGTTCGGTAAAAAATAAAACGCAAAAGGGGGTACTTTCGATAAAGGCGTCGAAATTGTCTTCATCTACGCCGGCGTAGCCGAGTTCGTCAGTGAGTCGCTGCACTAGAGGAGAGGGCATAATCGTCTTCTTAAATGGTTGTTTTGTTAGCTTGTAAATGAGCGGGCAATTCCGGCTCGCGGTCAATAAGATCGGCAAACAGACTGGCGTCGTAATCCAGCTGACCATTCATCACCTGTGTTAGTGCCCGTAACGCATTGGCGATATTCCGCGCGCGTTCTGCACTGACCACTTCCCGCGCGGCGCCCAGAAAAACCAGTACCCAGGTGCCGTCCGGTTGTGCACCGGTCAGCGACATGTCTACCCACTGCTCATCCTGTTCGTCACCGCACAGTGCCCGCAGGCCCTGGCTGCTTATTACCTGAAGCGGAATACCGGTACACATTAGTGAGACTCCCCGTTGGTGGCGGGTTGAGTGGGAAAGAAGCGGATGTCGCCGGTGCGGCAGGCTGCCTGCTCATCCGGACGACCCTGTTCGTAATCCGACAGGTTCAGCTGCTCCGGTGACAATGCCTGAGCGGCGGTTGACAGTTTTTCAGCCTGTATATTGAAACCAGCCAGGTAGTCCAGTGCGGTTTCGATGGCCGGACCAATTTGTGCTTTTACCTGAGGGCGCAAACTGCCGCCGAAATCTTCCAGCTCAGCAGGCTGACATCCGATTAGCAGCAGATCGGCAGGGTAATGGCCGGTGAAACCAGCCATCGCCAAAACTTCCTGAAAGCCGGTTTGGTGAAGACTCATCTTTTTCGCCCCCATAAAAGCAGGGACATCGTCGTTGTATACGGTCTTTAACGTGCCGGCAGGTAAGCCATAGTCTATGGCGTCGAATACGATTAACACATCAGCCTGCTGAACGTGCTGCACCAGATAAATGCCCTGCGTCCCGCCGTCCATCAGGGTGACGTTGTCAGTAAACTGGTAATCCCGGTTCAGGGTTTCGATGCACCGCACCCCGAAACCTTCGTCTGCCCAGAGTACGTTACCAATTCCCAAAATCAGTACATTCTTATTCTTCATATGCGCCTGCCACCTGAATGAACCAGGTTAAAATTTTGTTCTTACTTTTTAGTTTTTTTGTTGTTACAGAAAAGGTATTACAAAGTCTGTGCCAGAGCCGGTGGTTTCCTGTAAGGCCAGTCCGGGCGGGGTGTAACGGGGTGCGTTACATTTTACCGTGATGAGTTATCGGAAGGTTTCTTTTCGCTATTGCTTGCTTGTGGAAGGTTTCTTTCCTTGCTGGCGGATTGCGCCTGATACAGGTCCCAGCGCTGCTGCTTTTCCAGCCAGAACATCGCCGGGGTTTGAAAATGCCGTGCCAGACGCAGTGCTGTATCAGCAGAAATGGCTCTGCGGCCCTGTACGATTTCATTGATGCGGCGGCGGGATATGCCTAACGTTTGTGCCAGTTCAGACTGGGAAATTTTCAGTGGCTGCAAATAGCAGCGGGCAAGAAAAACGCCCGGGTGCTCGGACTTTTTACATCCGGGCGCACAGGCGGTTTTGGTTGGGAAATCACACATGGTTTTAGTACGTGCCGGTACGGCGCGCATTTTTTAGTCCGGTTTATCGTCTTTAAACATCCGCCAGCCGCTGATCATGGTTGAGATCAGGCTCTGTCTGGACATGATGTCTTCACGAATGGCAACGTAAACGTGGATCATGATAAAGGTAATGATCCACCACATACCGAGGCGGTGCCAGGTGTGGACATCCTGACTTTGCCCGAACAGCGGGATAACCCATCCGAACAGTGTGTCTGCCCAGCTGTCCTGCCCCAGTCCTTCGGCATAGAGTGCGAAACCGGTAATGATCATGAATACAATGCCAACGATGAAGAGTACAAACATACCCAGTTGAGCCAGCGGATTATGGCCAATGTATTTCTTCGGCGTTTTTTCCATGAAAAGATACCAGCGCACTTCGTGCCAGACTTCTTTCCACCAGCGGGCATTAAATATTTTCGGATAGAAAAGCTCTCTGGCGTGACTGTTACCTACAATGGCCCAGTAAATACGGCCAATGAAGGCGGCTGTCACTACGTATCCGGCAGTGAAATGCGCAAAGCGGATGTACCCCATCAGGAAATTCTCGCTGGCCTCCCCCGGCTGGGTTGGCAGCGGAACGCCGATGAAATAACCGGTGACACATAAAGTCAGTACGCTGAGTACGGTTACCCAGTGCCACAGTCTTACCGGCGCCTGATATACATAAACCGCTGTCTGTTTGCGGACCAGTTCTTTCTCACTGCCGTCATGATGATTGCTGGTCAGCTCTTTTTTCTCAATGGTTGAAGCCATAACATTCTCCGGGTCCTGAACGGCTTACCGCACTTTCACTTTTGTCAGTTCCTGACCATCTTCCGCCATAACGTGAGTGGAGCAGGCTAAACAGGGGTCAAAGCTGTGCAGGGTACGCAGGATTTCAACGGGTTCGTCCGGACGCTCCATTGGCGTATTCAGCAGTGACGCCTCAAAAGCGCCGATATTGCCGTTTTCGTCCCGCGGCGAGCCGTTCCAGGTGGTGGGAACCACTGCCTGGTAGTTTTCGATTTTGCCGTCTTTAATCTTTATCCAGTGGCCCAGTGCACCGCGGGGCGCTTCATTGGTGCCCACGCCTTTCGCTTCCTTCGGCCAGGTTGACGGATCCCATTTTTCGACGTTTGCTGTTGAGCTGTCGCCGTTTTTAATGTTGTTCACCAACTGATGCCAGTCATCCAGCATAGAGTCTACGCAAAGCTCAGAGTCCAGTGCCCTGGCGAGGGTGCGGCCAAGAGTAGAGGGCAGGAATTGCTTCAGAGTCAGATCCATGCCGGTGGCCTGATTAAAGCCGGAGAGTGAGCGGTCGACCTGTTCTTTGATGTATTCCTTACCGGACGCGTAACCAATGATGTAGCGGGATAACGGACCCACTTCCATGGCATGCCCTTTCCAGCGTGGTGCTTTGATCCAGCTGTATTTAGCGCTCTCGTCCAGTTCTTTGATATTGGTTTTGGTGCCTTTAAAGTTCGGCCCGAGCTCAAATTTGGCTTCTGTCTGTCCATCCCAGGGATGCAGCCCTTTTGCACCGCCGGCATACTGATACCAGCTGTGGTCTACGAATTCCTGAATTTCATCAGGATTGCGAACATCCACCGGATGGATCTCGTCCCAGTTTCCGTTAATGATGGCACCGGCCGGCACCAAATCTGTTGAACGGTCGCCGGGTACCACGGTGTGTGTGCCATAGCTAAGCACATTAGATGCCGCCAGGCCTCCACCGTAAAGCCAGTCTTTATAAAGCGTGGCTATCGCCATTACGTCAGGAATGTAGACATTCTTGATGAATGCTTCTGCTTCGCGGATACGCTCAAGCACGAAGTTCAGGCTGGTCATATTAACCGGCGCGCCGGATGAGCCGGTGCCGTCGAGATTAATTGCGCAGGCCACACCACCTACCATGTAGTTCGGGTGCGGGTTTTTACCGCCGAAAATGGTGTGGATTTTGACAATCTCTTTTTGCATATCCAGCGCTTCAAGATAATGCGCTACGGCCATCAGATCCGCTTCCGGAGGCAGTTTGTATGCAGGGTTAGTCCAGTAACCATTGGCGAACAGACCTAACTGACCGCTTTCAACGAATTTTTTGATACGGGTCTGAACATCTTTGAAGTAGCCCGGGCTGGACTTCGGATGGGCGATGGATACTTTCTTCTGCAGATCAGAGGTTTTCACCGGATCAGCTTTCAGTGCATTCACCGGGTTTACCCAGTCCAGTGCATGCAGGTGATAGAAGTGCACAACGTGGTCGTGAATGTTCAGGGTTTTATCCATCAGGTGACGGATAATGTGTGCATTCAGCGGAATATCGATGCCAAGTGCATCTTCTACAGCCCGCACACTGGTAAGGGCGTGACAGCCGGTACACACACCACAGATACGCTCTACGAACGCCCAGGCATCACGGGGATCCCGTCCTTTGAGAATGACTTCCAGACCACGCCACATGGTGCCGGTGGATACGGCATTCCGGATAATATTGTTGCTGTCGACGTTTACTTCACAGCGCATATGGCCCTCAATCCGGGTAACCGGATCGACAACAATTCTGCGGCCACTGTTGTCCAGACTACTGGCATTTAACGGATTCATTGTTGTTATTCTCCTTTGTGCTGTGCGCGTTTAATTGCACTGGCCGCTGCATGGGCAGCAATGGCCGCGCCGACACCTCCGGCAACAGTCATGCCTATTTCATCGGCATTCTTTTCAATACCAAATTGCTTGATATCGGTCAGGCGGTCGTAGAATGACCCCTTGTCCCAGAAGCCGTCTTCTGAACAGCCGATACAGCCGTGACCAGCCTGAATAGGGAAGGAGGTACCTTCATTCCAGCGAACGGTAGAACAGGCGTTGTATGTCGTCGGGCCTTTACAGCCTACTTTGTAGAGGCAATAGCCTTTGCGGGCCCCTTCGTCATCCCAGCTTTCAACAAACTGGCCGGCATCGAAGTGCGGGCGGCGATAGCATTTATCGTGGATACGCTGGCTGTAAAACATCTTCGGACGGCCCTGGCGATCCAGTTCCGGCACTTTCCCGAAAGTCAGCATGTAAGTGATCACGCCGGTCATGACTTCGGCAATGGGCGGACAGCCGGGCACTTTGATGATTGGTTTGTCTTTAATCACTTTGTGAATAGGCACTGCCTGTGTGGGGTTTGGTTTGGCAGCCTGAACGCAACCCCACGATGCACAGGAGCCCCAGGCAATAATGGCCGCAGCATCTTTGGCGGCATGCTTCAGCTGGTCGAGAAACGGTTTACCGCCAACTATACAGAACATGCCGTCTTCATTAAGTGGCGGATTGCCTTCAACCGCAAGGATGTACTTGCCCTTATACTTCTGAATTGTCTCTTCCAGGATCGCTTCGGCCTGATGACCCGCTGATGCCATCAATGTGTCATCGTAATCCAGTGAGATCATCGACAGCACCACATCTTTAACCAGCGGGTGTGCAGAACGGATGAAGGATTCAGAACAGCAGGTACATTCCAGTCCGTGCAGCCATAAAACCGGTGTGCGTTCTTTGGTTTCCATGGCATGAGCGATCCGCGGCGCGAATGCAGGGCCAAGTCCTAAGGCGGCGGCAGTCAGGCTGCAGTATTTGAGAAAGCTCCGGCGGGTAATACCCTGCCGGCGCATGACGTTATAAAAAGTTTCCAATTGGGACATGGTGGGTCCTCCGCATACTCCTGCTGAAGACGCAATAATCCGCTTGTACCGAGCCTGTTCGATATGTGGGTAATAAGCAAGTTATCCGGGCTTTCAGCTGTTTTTGTTTTTTGTTTGTTGCAACAGCAAGTTAGCAAGCACCAGACCACAATAAATAATGCTTTAATAACAAATGGTTAACGGTTTTTCAGGATTTTAGTAGTCATCCAGCTTTCCGTTCTGCGGCGAAAACGGAAAGTGTCTTATCAGCGAGGGTCTGAATGATTTGCCAGCGTCACCAGCGCCTGACCGTAGGCAATATTTGCATCATTAGCAGGCAAAGAGCGATGGGTTAACACGCGGAAACCGGCCTGACTGAGACCCTGTTTCAGCATCGACAGCAGCAGAGTGTTCTGCATAACACCGCCTGTGAGTGCAACGGTATCGAAGCTGTATTTCTGATTCAGCGATATGGTCAGCTCAGTGAAAGCCTGCGCCAGACTCAGATGGAAGTTGTGTGCCATACTCGCTGTACTGACACCGGTCCTGCGCTGCTCAATCATCTCAAGTAAAACCGGTAGCGGGTCGAGCCTGCCGTTAGTCAAGGCAAAGCGGTAGCACTGCGCCAGAGGCTGACCTTGTTCAGCTAGTCCCTGCAGCGCCACAGCAGCCTGACCTTCGTAGGTAATGCCCGTCGCATAACAACCCAGTAATGCGGCAACGGCATCAAATAACCGGCCGGCGGAACTGCTTAAGGGGCAGTTAAGCTGTTTGTCTATCATCCGCCCGAGCGTGGCGGCAACCGGCGATGAAAGCGCAGGGACGAATTCAGCCAGTGCGCTTGTCTGCTGTGCGTTCAGCACGCCGTAAAGCCGTCCGTATAAGGTGCGCCAGGGTGACAGTATTGCTTGTGTGCCGCCGGGTAACGGCGCCGCTGAGAGCCCTCCTGCATGTACCACTGAGCGGTAACCACCAAACAGGGCTTCGCCGCCCCAAAGTGTGCCGTCGCTGCCAAGACCTGTGCCGTCGAGACAAATTCCCAGTACCGCCGGTGATGCCAGCGGGATTTCGTTATCGCCCAGGCAGGCCGCCAGGTGAGCATGATGATGCTGAACCTTATACAGCGCCGCGCCGTCCGCAGCCAGATCACTGGCAGAAGAGATGACAGTGCCGGCAAATCGTGTGGAGGCATAATCCGGGTGAAGATCGCAACTGACCACATCAGCAGTAAATTGGTACAGCGACTGATACAGCGCAATACTGTGTTCAAAAGCATCACAGGTTTGTACGTCGCTGAGATCGCCCATGTGCTGGGAGATAATGGCCTTGCCTGCCTGCGTCATACAGAAGGTATTTTTTAATTCCGCTCCGGTAGCAAGGCATTGAAGATCAGCAGTAAACCCTTCGGGCAGAGGCATCACTAAAGGGGCATATCCCCGTGCAAGACGAAAGTAATGAATGTGTCCGTTCGCAACCTGTGCCACAGAGTCATCTACACGGCTGTGTACCGGCCTGTTATGCATAACAAAACCGTCTGCAATGGTGGCCAGTTGCCGCCTTGCATCAATGTTATCTGTCGCCTGAGGCTGCCCGGATGCATTACCGCTGGTCATTACCAGCGGGATCCCGGCGGCTTCCATGACTAAAGCGTGTAAAGGTGTATACGGTAACATTACACCAAGACGGTTGGTGTCCGGCGCTATGTTGCCGGCAAGTGCTTTATCCGTAACGGCGCTTTGAAGTAAAGGTGATGCCAGCACAACCGGAGACCGGGGAGACATCAGCAATGCTTTTTCTGTTTCGCTGAGGGTAACGTAACGCTCTGCCTGCTCAATGCTCTGCATCATCAGGGCGAAGGCTTTATGAGGACGGCGTTTCCGTTCCCGCAGTCTGGTAACAGTTTCCAGGTTGGTGGCGTCGCATACCAGATGAAAGCCACCCAGTCCTTTGAGCGCCAGAATATCTCCGCTTTTAAGTCGCGCTGCTATCCACTCAAAGGGATCGCCGGCGTCAATCTGGTTACCTTGTGTGTCCTCAAGCCACATTGCCGGGCCGCATGCGGCACATGCCACGGGCTGAGCATGAAACCGGCGGTCTGCCGGCTCATGGTATTCTGCGTTACAGGTTTCGCACAATGTGAAGTCTGACATGGTTGTTGAGGCGCGGTCATAGGGCAGGTTTTTTATGATCGACAGCCGGGGACCGCAGTGGGTGCAGTTGAGGAAAGGATATCTGTAGCGGCGGTCGTTTTCGTCGAAAAGCTCATCACGACAGGCGTCACACATGGCGGCGTCCGGCGGACAACCTGTTCTGACTTCAGAACTTTGCGACTCTGTGATGTGAAAGCCTTCTGCCGGAACCGCTGTCCCTGATGCACTGACATTGTGTTCGGTGATGATACTGTCTATGCGGCTCAATGGCGGTGGCGCATCCTTAACAGCGCTTGCAAGATGGTCTGTCGCGGGAGATGACAGCACCTCAATGACTACGCCGCTGCCATCATTAAATACATGACCGCAAACCTGCAGAGACCGTGCGATACGCCACACATAAGGACGGAAACCCACGCCCTGAACCAGTCCGGTCACCCTTATCCGGTCGATGTTCACTTCGCTGTGCAAAGACTTACCTCATCAGTGTACGGTGCATGCCATACAGGGATCGAATGAACGCACAATATGTTGTACGGCCACCGGTTCAGTTTCACCGTCCCGCACCGGAGCGCCTTTCAGCGCCTGCTCCAGCACACCCGGCACACCATCGCCGTCACGGGGAGAAAAATTCCAGCTGGTGGGAGCAACAATCTGATACTGGTGAATTTTGCCTTTCTTAATTTCTATCCAGTGTCCCAGCGAACCTCTGGCTGCTTCTACCAGCCCCGTGCCGCTGCCGTTTTCAGGAAGTTTACCGTGATGCCTGAATGGCGCAGCAGGATCTATGGCCTTTATCCAGCTTTGCATAGCCGGAATGACAAGCGCAAGTTCAAGCAGTCTCGCCACGACTCTGGAGTGAACGTTTGCACCGTCACGGGCAACCAGTTCACGGATCAGCGGATTGCCGTTAACCATCTGCCTGGCTACTGCACCCGTCTCCATGACCTGTTTATTCAGTCTGGGAGACTTACACCAGCTGTAAGCGTCCGGATTATTGATATCCGGAATCGTTTCGCCGTCAGCCGGATGCAATGGTGTATCACGGTTCACCAGCCAGCTGTGAGCGTGATCTTCTGTAATGGCAGACAAGTCTACAGCGGATTGCACGCCACCGGTGATTTGCCCGGGAGCAAATAAATAGCCTTGCTGTGCCGGATAGGCGCCGTAGCTTAAAAAGTTACCGGTCCCTTTGCCCAGAGTATGCAGAGAAAGTGCATCACTGACGTGCAAAAAGCGGGTAAAGTCGCTGTGTTGCCAGAGTTTCGATTGCCGCCAGGCGTTCAGTTCAGCGACAGAGCCAAGCTGGTTAATCGTATCGAGATCATCTCCGAACAGCACTTGTTCCAGAAACTGGCGGAATGCCGAGATGATGGTCAGTACACGGATGCGCTCCGCTTTATCAATAGCCCGGGCTGAACCGTCAGGTTGTATCGTCAGTGTGTGTGGCCACTTACCTGCCATCAGCCCCATTAAATGTAAAAAAGCCGCTCTTGCCGGCAGCATTGCGGCAGTGGCACTGCCTGACGTTGCTTTGAAGCGGGCAGAAATATCACTGAACCAGCTTTCATCGCGATACACATCACGGGCAAAGTCCGGCATGAAGAAGAGATAAAAATGCGTCAGCAGATCCGTCATATTTTCATTGGCAAGAATTAAGTTAGTACTTAACTGGCCATTCAGCGGCATAGCTGCGCCCATGCAATCTGCGAGGGCTTGCGCTGCTGCCACCGATTGTGTCACTGAGCATATTCCGCAAATGCGGGGAGTATAAACCAGCGCATCGTGGGGAAGCTTCCCGGACATGATTTGCTCAAAACCACGGTAAAGCGTGGAGTTAACCTGCGCGCCGGCAACCATGCCGTTTTCAATATCCAGGGTTATTTCCAGATCGCCTTCCACGCGGTTAAACGGGCCTGCAACAATTCTGCTCATAGGGTTGCTCTCATTTGTCCCGCTTGTAGATGGTCGGGGGGTATATCAGTTGATCTGACGTTGCATTTTCTTTCAGCCGGTCCGGCGTAGCGGCTTTCGACAGAGAGGCCAGCGCCACAAACCATGCTTTTGGCATATCAGTGGGTAATCCTACCGGAATACCTGCAATTTTGGGCGTTTTGCAGAAGCTGTGGCCGGGTTCTTCGAATTCAGGTGCTGTGCAATTAATGCACGGATAACCGCCGTTGGTGCACGAACCCTGACCGTTCCAGGGACGGATATTGCAGTCGGCATGTGCCTGAGTGCCTTTGCAGCCGGTGTTTTCCATCATGCATCCACGGTCACCTAACTGTTCAGCACTGGCTTTGTATTCGTAAAATTCGTTGCGGCTGCAGCCATGATGTACCAGGTGATCGGCATACATACGTGGCCGGGCTAATTCATCCAGGTTTTCGTTCTGATGCTCACCCATTGCCATGCTCATCAATGTTTCCGTCACCCAGTCAGGATGCACCGGACAACCGGCAATGTTCACCACTTTACTGCCTGTCTGAGAGCGGTATTCTGAGCCCAGTAAGCCTCCCTGCTGCTCACCGTCGAACTGTAAGCCTGTGGCATCAGTGAGGTTATCTGCCGCAGCAGTAATGCCGCCGTATGCCGCACAGGAGCCAACTGCCACGGTCCAGGCAGCTTTATCCGCCAGCGACTGCACCCATTCAATCATCGGTTTTCCGGTGCCGCCCATCATATGAAAGCGCCCGGTGCCGGCGGGACCAGTCATCATCGAACCTTCAATACAAAGTATATCCAGCGCCACCTCTCCGGCCAGAATCCCGTCCAGTATACTGATAAACTCACGGCCGCTGGCCTCGCTCAGTGAAGGGTGCCAGAGCAGGTTGATACCGGCAGTTTTAAACATGGCCAGCACATCTGGAGATTCAGCGTTCAGGAGTGACATGGAACAGCCACCACAACCGCCGGATTGCAGCCACAGCAGATTAAGCATGATCACCATCCTGACCCGGCAACCAGAGCCGGGCTATGGCACCGCCTTCACTGTGATTGCTGATACTCAGTTCGCCGTGATGTTCAGCAATGATGCCGTAACTGATAGATAAGCCCAGCCCGGTGCCCTTACCTACGGGTTTAGTGGTGAAGAAGGGTTCGAACAGGTTCGGGGCGTCGGTGTCTGAAATGCCGGTACCACTGTCTCTCAGGGTGAGCAATACGCCGTTGTGACAAGTTTCAGCATGAAGGTGAATTGTTTTTTTATCACTGGTTGCCATCGCATCGAAAGCATTCTGGATCAGATTTACAATGACCTGATGAATTTGACCGCTGTGACCCCAGGCGAGCAGTTTCTGCGGCATGGTGTCTTCAACCTGCACATCAAACTTACTTTCTTTGACGATCCAGTGCAGTGCTGTTTTTACCACGTGAGTAATATCAAAGCTGGCTTTGGCCGACGCCTGAGTAGAGGAAAACTGACGCAGATCATCCACGATTTCTTTTACCCGTACGGCTCCTTCCATTGTACCTTCCACCAGCGAATCGAGATCTTTAATGGCTTTATCCAGCCGCATTTGAGAACGCATGTCCCTTAGTGCTTCACGGCTTGCTCCGTCACTGACGGCATCAAAATAACTGCGAAGCTTATTGGTATAACGCTGCAACACGTGCATGTTGCCGTAAACGAAGCTGATGGGATTATTTAATTCGTGGGCTACGCCGGCGACCAGGCGACCCAGTGATGCCATTTTTTCAGATTGTACCAGACGTTGCTGGGCGACTTTCAGTTCAGCATGGGCTTCATTCAGTTCTTTGTAAGCGCGCTGAAGTTCTCCCACCGGACGGCCTACCATTACCACGCCTACTTTGCGTCCGCGGTGGTTGATACGCGGAGAGCAATTTACCGACAGGGGCACGTCGCCAAAGCTGCCTTGCAAAATAACTTCCACATCCCGCTCAATGTGCCGGTTATCCACCCGCTTCAGTAAAGGCAAAAGTGCAGTGCCGGGACAACGGAGGAATTCTTCGACAGAACATCCCAGAAGGTGGCTTTCCGCCTCATCGGTAAATTCTGTCAGAGCACGGTTAACCCCTTCAATGATACCGTCGTTATCGCACACGATCAGTACGTCGTTCATCGAACTTTGCACGCTGTCAAAGTATCGCTGGGCTTCTTCTAATTCGACGTTTTTATTTTCAATTTCCACCTGGGAGCGAACGAGATCGGCATAGGCCTCATCCATTTTGTGGATAACATCAACCCAGGCGACATCGGCCTGAATGGCGGCATCGTCTCCGGTGTTTTGCTGACGGGTCATTTCAGACCACTGAAGGTATGGTGTTCATCCCTTAAAACTATACCGAAGCCGGTGCCGGTTCAAGCTTTCACTCTTTGCTACAGCCGGTTGAGTTTCTGATTCAACTCGTAGGCAGGCTCTGTCACGATGGCTTCAAGGGCTGCGATACGGGCTTTCAGGGCTGCCATTTCTGTATCTTCCCGTTTTTTTGCTGAGACTTTTTCACTGAACGAAGCCTGCATAAACGGGTTGGTGACCTCTCCGTTCATCCACGCGACCAGTTTCAGGTTATAGCGGGCATCAAGAAAGCATACGGTCAGGGAAACCGACAGCACACTCAGGATAATTATCACGGCGGTAATGGTCATGGTTGTCTCCGGGTAATCAGGGTTGTTTTGAACCGCAATGGCGGCGTGTTGATCAGGTAGTCCTGCCGGGATAAAAAAAATTACAAATAACTGTAATTTTTTTCTTTGTCCCGCGACTATGGCATTGGAAACAGGGAATTTTTGTATGAACGGGAACCCATTTTGGCTGCAGATTTCGCCAGTATATTAAAACAGTATAACGGATTACTGAGCCGTGTCGCCGCCGGTTACGAGGCTAATGAAGCACTGCGTCAGGAATTGTTGCAGGAGATTGCCGTTGCTGTGTGGCAGGGACTGCAGCGTTTTGAACACAAAAGCAGCCTGAAAACTTACATTCTGAAGATAGCCCATAACCGTGCGGTCACGCATGTTGCCTCTAATGCCCGGCTTCCCCGCACTGATGAACTGGATGAAAACACTGAACACGGCGTATCTGCATTGCTAAATCCTGAAGACGCCACCGCACAGGACAAGCAATTGCAAGTGCTGCTCTCGGTGGTACGTACCCTTCCTTTGCCGGGGCGTCAGGTGCTGACTTTATCCCTTGAAGGGCTGTCCTACGGGGAAATTGCAGATGTTTGCGGGATCACAACCAGCCACGCCGGTGTGCTGCTGAAACGCACAAAAGAAGAAGTGGTGAGGAGGTTAAATCATGACGAATAATACGGATGATCTGGCTGCCCTGTGGCAGAAGCAGGACGTGCAGACCATAGACATCGACAAGTTACGGCGTGAACTCACCGGTCAGCGCCGCAAGCAGCGGCTGTACATCCTGATCGATCTGCTAAGCCCGGTGCCGCTCATACTCATGTTGTACATCATGGCAGATGAACTGTCGTCTTTCTCCCGTACTGTGATATGGGGGTTGCTTATCATCACTATTCCGCTGGTGGGATACCTGCTCTGGCTGCGCCGGCATGCAGCTTTCAGCACTGCCGTAAACACTCAGGCATATGTGGATGTGCTGTACCGTCAGATAGCCAACAATGTGAAAATTGCCATGTTAACGAAGCATTCCTGCTGGGTCGCTGTTTTGTATCTGGCCGGCATACTGGGATGGGAACTGATGACCGGGGAAAAAGCAGCTCAACCGGACTTTTCTTCAATGCGGTTCTACGGGGCTCTGGGGTTGGGAGTGGTGTTTTCTTTGCACTGTTACCTGTGGGGACAGCGCCGTGAACGCCGCTTCAGAGCCAGGCTTCAGGAACTGGCTTTGATTAAAAACCAGTCCTGAGGCGTTGTTCAGGCGGCCCAGTCCTGCTTAGTCATCACTGACGTCAGGCTGCCAACATGACGGATTGCCTGTAAGCATTTTCCGGTATCGGTGACCGGGAATGAGAAAATCATCTCATCTACGCCGGTAGCCTCAATAAACTGTGCAATCTGGCGCTCAGCCTGCTGCGGCGTGCCGGTAATGGCAAAGCGGAGGGTGTTATTGATGGCCGCGATTTCGTATTCAGACAATACGGCTTCAATGTGATCCACCGGAGCCGGCATGGGTTTGTTGGCCTGCTTTCTCAGGTTAGCAAATTGCAACTGGACCGACGTAAACAGCCGGGCAGCCTCGTCTTCGTCATCTGCGACTACTGCCATCACACCGGCGGATACAAAAGGTTTCTCCAGCTGTTCAGAGGGTCTGAAGCTGGCGCGGTAAACGCTTATGGCATCCTGCAACATTTCCGGTGCAAAATGGGAGGCAAATGAATAGGGTAGACCGAGCTGACCAGCAAGTTTTGCCGAGTAAAGGCTGGAGCCCAGCAGCCAAAGTGGTACACGGGTGCCTGCGCCCGGCATGGCGATAACTCCCTTGCCACCTTTGTCATCAGACAAATACGCCTGCAGAGCCTGCACATCGGCGGGATAGTCATCCACGCTGGCGTGCATATTTCTGCGAAGCGCCATGGCCGTCGCCATATCTGTACCCGGTGCACGGCCAAGGCCTAAATCAATCCGGCCCGGAAACAGTGTCGCCAGCGTACCGAACTGTTCGGCAATGACCAGCGGTGAGTGATTGGGCAACATAATGCCGCCAGACCCGATACGGATATGGCGGGTGGCATTACCGATAGCCGCCAGTAATACCGCTGTTGCTGCACTGGCTACACCCCGCATACCGTGGTGTTCTGCCAGCCAGAGGCGCTGGTAGCCTTGTGCTTCTGCCTCTGCCGCAATGGCTTTGCTTTTTTCAAAGGCATCGGCTGCCGTCTGGCCTTCACCGATGTGCGCCAGGTCAAGAATGGAAAACGGTACAGATTGCATGATTACTCCTCGTCAGCCTCATCATCAGCTTTTTTCTCTGCTTCCTGCGGGCCGCCCAGAAAGAACTCATAATAAAAATCGATAGCAAATTCCGTTTGTTCTTCAATGGTAGTCTGAACACCTTCTACAAATAGTTTGGGTAGCAGACGATAACGCAGTGCCAGGTCGGGTGGCTCCTGACGTCGTCTCAGTGTTTGCGTACTGCTGTTGTCTCCGCTCAGGCCCACGTCAACATTGTATTGCACAGTAAGACGATCGTTTATGCGGCCATTCAATGATAACTTCGTTGCGCCGCCCCCTGCACTTGATGTGGTGCCGACGCTGAAATCTTCAATCCCCAGCGCACTGCCCACTTTGCCTTGCAGCTTCTCTGTATTGGATAAACCGAAGCCCAGCAGCAAGGCGTTGTAGTCTGGCGAAGAAGAACTGGATGATCCCGGGCCGGAGCCGGTTAACAGGTATGACAGACTGTTACTCTGGTTCATTGCCGGCTCAGAGAATAAGTTTATATTCGGGCTGTCAGCCGCGCCGTCAATGCGGATACCCGCGACCACACCATCTTCTGTTTTGTCCGGGTCGCGGATAGCTTCGACCAGCAGCATGGGTTGATCCAGCGGGCCGTTAAACTGCACTTCACCGGTCTGAATAATCAAGTCCTGACCATAGGCCTGATAGCGTCCGTCAAGGATCTGCAAATCGCCGTATCCCACCAGCGCAGGATGGGTTCTGACTTCAATGCCGCCGTAAAGGTTAGCTGTCAGCCCGAAAGCATCCAGCTTTACTTCGCCGGTTTTGTCTTTGTCGATGTTTACCATGACAGTGGCATCAATAATATCCAGCGGGTCTTCAACCGGCGGTTCGCCCCGTAAATGCACGTCTTTGGATGGCGAAACCGCGCTGGCAGGCAGTTCTTCAATTTTTACTCTGGCCCAGGGCAGGTTCACATTGCCGGTCACCTTTACGTTGCCCGGTTTGATGCTGGCCGTAATGTCAGGCGACACCTGCATGCGGATATCACGCTGATTAATCTGGAAGCGTTTGCCTTTGAGGTTCACATTAGCGGTAAGCTCATCCTCCCAGTTTACATCGCCGGATAATGTCCCTTTTCCTTCACCAAGCAAAAACGCGCCGTTAAAGGTGGCACTGCGGTTGACGAATTCGATAGTCTGTTCCCAGTCGCCTATTTTCACCGGCATATCTTCAATATCCACATTGCCGTTAGTCAGCTTCACGCTGCCTGTGAGCGACGGTGAGCTTGCCGTGCCTTTAATTGCCAGCTGGCCGTTAAGTGAACCTTCCAGTTCCCTAATCGCTTTTGACATGGGTTTGAACGGTGCGATGCGGATATTGTCGATATTCACCGTCCCTTCCAGCGGAATGTTTTCTTCAACGGGTCTGACTTTCATGTCGGCGTTTACCGCCCCCAGCTGTTCGCTGAGAATGTTCAGTGTGGAGGTAAGCAAATCGTCTTCATAGCGGCCTTTGGCGGAGACTTCATCGAGGTTCAGCTTCAGTTGCTGTTCAGGCCCCATTGTCCAGACAGACGGAGTGACTGCCAGATCAAAATTCGCTGTCATTGGCGCATTCTTGCCAAATTCACCGGTTGTATTCACCGACAGCTTCGCATCAGAACTGGCTGTAAATGTGTCGGGCAGCAGCTCATGAGCCCACAACCCGAGTGGCAGACCGTTCGCTTTGACAATCCATTTTGTCCGTTCATCTTTGAACAACACATCTTCGATGCAAAGCTCACCGTTCTCACGGGACTCCCAACAATTCTCAGATATTTTCATGCTGAAAGGTTCTGGCCGCACTGCAACCCGGAAAGGCTGATTTAACTGCCACCGTGTTGTCAGTAATCCCAGCTGGCTGTTTGTGATGTCGGCGGTGTAGCGTTCGTCTTTCCACGCGCCGTCCATTTCCAGTTTCAGGTGATGATCAGGCAGGGTGAGATCCACATTAAAATTGTGTGCTGATAACGAGCCGCTGATCCCCAGATTACCGTTCATTTCTCCCTGTTCAGCGGCCAGCGCGCTCAGTACCGGCGATACTTTTACGCCGGTGAGTGTGATGTCACCTTCCGCCACCGGATCGCTCCATTCACCTTTGGCTTTGATACGACCTTTTATCTGACCGGATACATCAGGATAAAGCTGCTCAGTGGCGTCTACGTCCAAGTCAATATCTGCATTAATATAACGCTGGTTAAATACTTGCGCGGCAACGTGAACCCGGTTTTTTTCCTGCACAACACCCAGATTGGTAACAATTAAGTCGCTGGCCTGAGAGTACACCAGTGATCCTGTCACGTTCAGCTCACTACCGTCCCTGATGCCGTCCACTGCAAGATCGGTAACGCTGACTTCAACGCCCTTGTCGGTGAGCTGCATCAGACTGGTTAGTCCGCCTTCAATTTGCGATGGTGCATAGGGCGACAAACTGCGCGCTGAAATACCGTTAAGTCTGGTTTTTCCCGACCAGCTGACAGATTCATTTAAAAACAGTGTGCCGGTATTGGTAATTTTCCCTTCGAGAATATCCACTGTCAGGGCATTCACCGTGATGTTGTTGCTGTTAAGTACCACGTCGGCATCAACGGGAATATCGCCGATATCCGGCAAGGTTGCACCGGTTTTGGCGGTAAAATGGTAGTTGCCCATGGTACCTGTGAGATCCAGCGCACCTTCCCACAATCTGGTGTCCTTAACGTCAGGTACAGGTTGCTCCGGCCAGCTAACAGAGAGTTCGAGTGGCAGTGTATCATCCAGAATGCTGGCGTTACCGGCCACGCTGGCTGAATATGTTCCGCTGGCATCAACATCCAGCGCTAGTGCTTTCAGGGAGCCGTCGGCAGACACGTTGACCTGCTCCTCCACACCGGCGGCATTAACATCAGCACTGGCTGCTAAAGACAGAGGATAATCACCGGACAAGGTCACCTTTGCATCCGCATCGAGTTTGGCCAGCGTATGTTCCACGTGGAGCTTATCCAGTGCGATATCGCTCGATTCCAGTGTCAGGGTACTGAAACTCAGCAGCGCCATTTCCTGCGTCACCACGTCGCCCTGCTTTAACTTTGTATTACGCAGGGTGAAATTTTCCACGGTGACCGGGATGGGGATGACTATTTCAGGTAGTTCCGGCGCTTTATAGCTCAGTGCATAACTCACCGGTTTGTCATCACCGGCATTATCCGCTGCTTTCTCTGTACTTTCTGGCAGTGCGACAATAAGTCCTTCAATATTTACCGGTGACAGCGTCACCTCTTTAAAGACCTGACCTTCCAGTGACAAAGACTGCAGAGTGATGTGACCTGCCAGCAACTTAACCGACACATCCGTAATACCTAATGTATTGATTTTCACCGGAACCGGAATTTCAACCGGTTCTGTACTTTCCGGTTCCGGCTCATCCTCAGCGGGTGCTTCGGAGAGTTGCTCAACACGGGTGCCATCAACGTTCAGATAGTCGATACACACTTTGGATGTGATGAGACAGCCTAAAACCACATTGATTTCAGCCCGCTTAACGTTTACCGACCACTGTTCGTTCTGCCAGCTTACGCCTTCTACAGAGAAGTCACTGAGTACCGTTCCGTTGATATTTTCGATATGTAATCCATCGACAGCCTTGTTCGCAATATAGCGGATCACAGGCGTACCTAACGGACTGATGATAAGGCCTGCAACCAGTACAATCAGCAGCAGAGTGGTAAAAAACCAGAAAGTGAACTTCCGTCTGCTCATAGTTCCGGCCCCAGAATAAAGTGAAGCCGCCAGCTGTTTTCGAATTCAGACAGACCTCTGGCACCATAAACCCGCACAGGTCCAATAGGCGATAACCAGTGAAAACCCACACCAAAGCCATAAGCCAGGCCTTCGTCAAAGTCGTTGGTTGCCGTACCGGCGTCAGTGAAGACCGCAGCACGCCAGTTTTCGGCTATACGGTAGGCGTATTCAACACTGGCCGTCACCAGGTAGCGGCCGCCCACCGACACGTCGGTAAGTTCCTCTCCGGTTTCCGGGTCGATAATGACGTCAACAATCTCTTCACCAGTTTCCGGGTCAATATAAACATTCTTTTTCGGTGAGATATCGCGGTAAGCGAAGCCCCGGATACTCTGATCACCACCGGCGAAAAACCGCAGTGATGCAGGTACACGGTAAAAGTCATTGGTCTCAATGGCACCGCCTTCTGCTCTCAGCATCAGCCAGTGTTTATTGAGTGTACGGATCATGCCGCCTTCCAAAACGGTCTTAGTGATATTGATGTCAGAACCGGCGTTGTCACGGCCAAACTGGAAAAACGCCTGGAGGTAGGTGCCTCTGGTGATATTCAGCGGGTCGTTACGATCCAGATAACGTATGGCGTACCCCGGCATTACCAACTGGGTTGTCTGTTCCACACTCGTACCCTGGGTGTAATTTTCCCGCAGATAAGTCAGCGAGCCGTCCTGCTGCCAGGGGGAATTGGCTTCCTGCCAGTAACGGTGCGCGGCAACGGTAAGGGTTTCAGCCTCGGTATTGGTATTGCTGTAGTCAATAAACTGGTAACCGCCTTCAATACTAAGGTAGTCATTGGTGATATCTTGCATTGGAATACGGTAGTCCACCGTAAACGACTGCTCCGGAGAAGATAAAAACAGTTCAGAGGTAACCGAGTGTCCCCGTGTGTTGATCCATGGCCGTTCCCATTTTAACCGCAACCGGGCACCTGTATCTGTAGCCGCACCCAGGCCCACGTTAAAGGTATCCCGGGGCTTGTGTACCAGTGTAATCTCAACGGGCACAGTCAGATCCACCGCTTCGCTGACCACCGGACGGGCAATAACTCGTGAGAAGTAACCCGACTGATTCAGACGGCGGTTAAATTCGGTCAGTTTCGCCGACGAGTAATACTCGCCGGATTCAAAGGGCTTTAACCGGTTGAGGATGGCTTCAGACTTCTGATCGCCAATCAGCTTTACTTCACCGAACTTATAGCGGGGGCCGCTCTGTGCGATAAGCAGAATATTGGCTGCTCTTTCTTCCCTGACCAGGTCGAGCCGCGTTGCCTGCCAGTTAAAGTCAAAATAACCGTGGGACAACGCGTAATTAAACATGGACGATTTAAAGTTTTCGTATACCGGCTGATTCAGTACATCGCCTTTTTTCAGCGAAAAGGCATTAAAGCGGTCACGGAAATCTTTATCTTCACGGCCGGTACCGATGATCTCACGGGTAACATTGGTCACTGTCAGCGGCGTGTCCAGATTCACATGAAGGATCACATCATCGCCGGATACTTCTACGGTCGTCGTGCTGTTGTAATAGCCGAAAGGCTCAACCGCTGTTGACACTGTCGCACCCAGCTCATCCTGCCAGAACGGGTCTGACAACACATCTTTGCTGATATCCAGACTGTTAAGGTGTAAACGGATATTATCTTCCAGTTTCCCGTCTTCTACGCCTTCAATATCCACATCGATGGCGAAGGTGCAAAATGCAGGTAACACAAGGGCGCAGGACAGCACAAAACGCTGCCAGGCGTTAACAGTAAAACGGTGAATCATAACCGGGCGAATTTCCTTTTCCTGTGGTGCAGATGGAAAGTGTGCATTAAAGCCCCGTGATAGAAAGGCTCTCTTGCAAAAGCCGGAAAACAGTATTGATGGATGCCTACCCTAAAAAAACGGTCGTACAATGATAATGGTATTCGTAGAAACGATGCAAAACGATCATCTTTCAGACGCTATAAACTGCGTAAAATTGCCGTTGAAACTAAAGCTCCATTATCACAGGCGTTAGAGTATATCCCGGACTGCAAAGTTCAAAAGGCGCTATTTTGCCGGGGTATGCGTTTTATCAAACCGGTTATGCTTTAAAAGGTGTAAATTTTCTACATTCCGGCGGTAAAGACTGACGCAATTTCCGGCAAATTCAGGCTATACTATGCGCCCTTTATTTTATGTCGACTAGAGTAGACAACACACATGTCAGAAAACCCTTCCCCAATTAAGCCAACGCTGGGCCTTGTCGAGTTTGTTGCTCTGATGGCGTTAATGACTTCATTGGTTGCCCTGAGCATCGACGCGATGTTGCCTGCTCTGATCCAGATTGGCGAAGCGCTGCATGCAGACGATCCCCATGATGCGCATCTGATTGTGTCTATTTTCTTCGGCGGCATGGCTTTTGGTCAGCTCTTTTTTGGCCCTTATTCTGATACCCGTGGCCGGCGGGAAGCCATTTTACTTGGCATCTCGATTTTCGTTGTAGGCACAGTGGTCTGTATGATGGCAGACGACATGTCTACCATGCTGGCCGGCCGTTTAATACAGGCATTCGGTGTTTCCGGCCCCCGTGTGGCTGCAATGGCGATCATCCGCGATTTGTATGTGGGTGATGCAATGGCCAGAGTGATGTCATTTATCATGATGGTTTTCATTCTGGTGCCGATGATTGCGCCGATGGTGGGTCAGGCTGTCCTGACGTTCTTCCACTGGACGCATATTTTTACGCTGTTTCTGATTGTCTCTGTGTTCACCGGCACATGGTTTTTGTCCCGCCAGCCGGAGACACTGCCAGCTGACCGGCGGGGCCGCTTCGCCTGGTCTAAATTTTTCCAGTCTTCGAAGTTTATTCTGACCCACGGAAACGTGATGGGTTATACCGTCGCTATGGGTTTTATGTTCGGTGCTTTCCTGGGATACCTGAGCGCTTCACAGACCATTTTTCAGGAATATTACGACACAGGTACCATGTTCCCGTTTATCTTTGCATTCCTCGCGTTCTCCATCGGTCTGGCATCGTTCTTTAACGGCACGATGGTAGTACGCTTTGGTATGAAAAAGCTGGTGGGTATTGCGTTATACGGCGTTGTGAGTTTCTCTGTCGTTTTCCTGGCGCTTATCACGGCATTCAGCGGATTACCTCCTCTGACCTTGCTTCTGCCGGTTATGTTCTGCGGATTCTTCTTTGTGGGTATCCTGTTCGGTAATCTGAACGCCCTTGCAATGCAGCCTCTGGGACAGATGGCCGGCCTTGGCGCAGCTATCATCGGATCCATGTCGAGTATATTCTCTGTTCCTATCGCATTGTCTATCGACAGTTTCTTAAACGGCACCTTATATCCTATCGGATTTGGCTTCCTGATCTTCTTCTCCCTTGCTTTTGTGAGCGTGAGATTTGCAGAAAAGTCGGTGCACTAATGATTTATCAAAAGTTCTGAATTTACTCCAGCTAAATCAGGACACGGGGCATAAACATCTGCCCCGTTTTTACTTGTGCTCAGCGACTCAATATATCAATGATTTCTCTGGTGTCGCGGTACAGCCGCAAAATGGTGCCATCTATCTGTACTGAAACTATCCCTTTATCATCTACCGGGATGACCACGCGGCTGCGCTCATAGATATCACGGGATAAAATATCGCCCCTTTGCAGTTTTTTCTGCCAGCCGGGTGGGAGAGGTTCCCCATTCGCTACTTTTTTCTGTAGCCCCGGTGGTAAAGACTTCTCTTTATTATCATTTTTAGCTTGTGCGGTGTATGAAATAAGTGTCGCACTGGCAATCAGCAGGGAGCAATTTAAAAACTTCATCAGGAACTTCCTCTCTCTTAGTTGCCGTAACGCCCCCGCCAGCCATAGAGGTTGATTGCTGATGAGCGCGCCGGGCCGAAATTTGCAAAGCTGTTTTTGCATAACTACATATGTGTTGGACAGCAAATTACGGGCCAGTGAATGCTGTCTGGTTTCATGGTGATATAGGATGAGGTGAGTTACATTACCGGAAAATCAATCAGAAGCACTAAATCAGATGAGGAATTTATGAACACATCTTCTTCTCACACCACGGGATATGGTGGCTGGCCATCTCCTGTCTCCGCTCAGGCGGTTGTGCAGGGTAGTCGCGGTCTGTCCTCTCTGGCCGTCGATGGTGATTTTGTTTACTGGGTTGAGTCCCGGCCTGAAGAAGGTGGCCGGTGTACCATCATGCGCAGAAAAAAGGGACAAAGTGAAGGTGAGCCGCAAGAGGTGCTGCCTGCACCGTGGAATGCAAGAACACGGGTACACGAATACGGTGGCCGTTCCATGTTGGTTAATAACGGCGTGGTCTGGTTTACGCATTTTAATGATCAGCGTGTTTACCGCATGGTCATTGGCGAAGCGCCGGTGGCTATCACTCCGGCAGCAAACGTTCGTTTTGGAGCCTTTGAGCTTGATGCGCCCCGTCACCGGCTGATTTGTATCCGCGAAGACCATCGCGTGTCCGGTGAGCCGGAGAATACGCTGGTCGCCATTCCCCTTGAAGGGATGTCAGAAGGCGACGTGCTTTTTTCAGGCAGCAGCTTTGTGTCTGCACCCGGCCTGTCTCCGGATGGCAAATCCGTTGCCTTTATCGCGTGGAATCATCCGGATATGCCCTGGGATAACACAACGCTCTGGTCGGCTGACTTTGCCGCCGGCGGCAAGCTTGAAGGGCTGACAGAACATAACCCGGATACCGGTGAATCGGCTATCGATCCCCAGTGGGATGCAGAAGGCAACCTGTACGTGCTGAGCGACCGGAATAACTGGTGGTCACTGTATCAGGTGTCAGGCACTGCATTTACTCTGTTGTCACCGCAGCCGGAGAATTCAGAGACAGGCGGACCGGCCTGGCAGGTGGGTAAGCATTACTACCGCATCCGTCAGGATGGCTCCATTCTGGCGAATGTGGTTCAGGGAGCCATTGGCCAGCTTTATCTGTTAGACAGTAAAACCGGCGAAATGCGGGTGCTGACACCGGAAAGTGCGGCTATTGAAGACTTTGTTGAGTCGGACTCTGCATTGTATGTCATTCAGGATCCGCAAACCCGGCCGGCTGAACTGATTGCCTTATCTGGTTTAACCGCTGACTCCCCTGAAGTCAGTGTGATCACAACCTCCAGTGATTCCACGCTGTCCCCGGCGTGGGTGCCAGCCATTCAGGAAGTGAGTTTCCCGGTGGGTGACAACGCGAAAGCATACGGCACGTATTTCCCGCCGGCGAATCCGGACGTGACAGCACCTGAAGGCAGTGCGCCGCCACTCATTGTGATGATCCACGGCGGGCCGACATCAAAAGCGTCACCCACCTATTCAGTGAGTAAGTATTTCTGGACCAGCCGGGGCTTCGGTATTCTCGACCTTAATTATCGCGGCAGTACGGGTTATGGCCGTGAATATCGTCATGCACTTTACGGTGAATGGGGTGTAACCGATGTAGAAGATGCTGTAGCCGGCGCGCAGTGGCTGGCGGATCAGGGGCTGGCAGATGCCGGAAAGCTCATTATTCGCGGTGGCAGTGCCGGTGGCTACACGACGCTTGCGGCCCTGGCATTCAGTGACGTGTTCAAAGCGGGCGCCAGTCATTATGGTGTCAGCGATCTTGAGGCGCTGGCGGGAGATACCCACAAGTTTGAATCCCGCTATCTTGACCAGGTGATCGGACCGTATCCGGAACGAAAGGACCTGTACATTGAACGCTCACCCATCCATCATCTCGATGGCTTCAATGCGCCGCTACTGCTGCTACAGGGTCTGGAAGACAAAGTGGTACCTCCAAATCAGTCAGAGATGATTTTCGAAGCACTGAAAGACAAAGGCATTCCGACAGCTTACGTGTCGTTCGAAGGTGAAGGGCATGGTTTCAGAAAGTCTGAGAATATTGTGACAGCCCTGAATGCTGAGCTGTATTTCTATTCTCAGGTGCTGGGCTTTAACACTGCCGAGCCGTTACCGGAAATCGATATTGCAGGGCCAGGTAAATAATCAGCGCAGCGGTATGGCTTACTAAATTCAAGCGCCGGCGTTCAGGCGGTGTTTTTGTTTGCTGATACGGAATTTCAGGCATAAAAAAGCCCGACCAAAATGGCCGGGCAAGAGGGCTTGGTTAAGCACCTAACGACAGAAATCGTTACACACCAATGATGGCTTTCATGTCCGTCATGTAGCCGCGTAATTCTTTACCGATAGCTTCTACACCGGTATTACGGATGGCATCATTTACTTCTACCAGGCGGCGGTTATCAACTTGATTAGAGCTGACATTTAAACCTTTGCCGATAACACTGGTATCGATAGACGGCATAAACTTCTCGCGCATCAGCGGTACTGCAGCATTTGCGAACAGGTAGTTACCGTACTCAGCAGTATCGGAAATTACCACGTTCATTTCATACAGACGCTTACGAGCGATAGTGTTTGAAATCAATGGTGTTTCATGCAGTGATTCGTAGTAGGCAGACTCAGGTAAGATACCTGCTTCAACCATTACGTCGAAGGCAACTTCTACACCGCACTTGATCATGGCAACTAACAGGATGCCGTGGTCAAAAAATTCTTGCTCAGTGATTTTACCATCATACTTAGGTGCATTTTCAAAACCAGACTGACCAGTTTCTTCACGCCATTTAAGCAGGTTGGCATCACCGTTTGCCCAATCTTCCATCATCGTGCGGGAAAACTCGCCGCTGATGATGTCGTCCTGATGTTTTTCAAACAGTGGACGTAACAGATCGGTCAGTTGTTCAGACAAATCAAACGCTTTGATTTTCGCAGGGTTTGACAGTCTGTCCATCATGTTTGTTACACCACCGATTTTCAGTGCTTCGGTGATGGTTTCCAGACCATACTGAATTAACGCAGCGGCATAGCCGGCGTCGATGCCATCAGCAGTCATTTTTTCAAATGCCAGGATAGCGGCGGCTTGTTGCATACCACATAAAATGGTTTGCTCGCCCATCAGGTCTGATTTAACTTCTGCAACAAAAGAAGATTCCAGAACACCTGCACGGTCACCGCCAGTAGCACTTGCCAGTGCTTTTGCGATATCCCAGCCTTCACCTTTCGGATCGTTCTCAGGGTGAACCGCAATCAGTGTAGGTACACCGAAACCACGCTTATATTCTTCACGTACTTCAGTACCCGGACACTTAGGTGCACACATCACTACCGTGATGTCTTTACGGATTTGCTGACCTTCTTCAACGATATTAAAACCGTGAGAATAGCCTAATGCAGAACCTTCTTTCATCAGCGGCATTACCGCTTCAACAACGCTTGCGTGCTGCTTATCAGGCGTCAGGTTGTATACCAGATCGGCTTCAGGGATCAGTTCCTGATAGGTACCAACTTTAAATCCGTTGCTGCTTGCACGCTGGAAAGAATCACGTTTTTCGTCGATTGCTGCCTGACGCAATGCGTAAGCAACATCCAACCCTGAATCTCTCATGTTCAGACCCTGGTTCAGGCCCTGAGCACCACAGCCGACGATAACAACTTTCTTGCCTTTCAAGAACTCACAACCGTCTGTGAATTCGCTGCGCTCCATGAAACGACAGCGACCTAGCTGGTCGAGTTGCTGACGTAGAGACAGAGTATTAAAATAATTAGCCATATAAAATTCCGAACATCATTAATCTAGTCATTATCAACGGGCTCAAAGCCAGTCGATGACCTCGTCGATGACGACTTGCTGCGAAGATTACTTGATCACTTTTGTTTTGGAAAATGATATATTCGCAAAACAGTATTTCATTTTTTGCAATATTTATGGATTTCCGTTCACTTCAACTTTTCAATCATCTCGCATCCAGTTTACATTTCGGTGACACCGCTGAGGCGATGTATGTGTCGCCGTCCACGCTAAGTCGTTGTATTCAAAGGCTTGAAGAAGAGTGCGGTACAGTGTTGCTGAAGCGGAATAACCGTTCTGTGGTCCTTACCCATGCCGGCCATAAGCTGCTGGCGTTCTCTACGGAAGTACTGAAAGACTGGCAATCTTTGCAACGTGAACTGCACGATGACAGCGAAGCATTACAAGGAGAGCTCAGTGTATTTTGCTCGGTAACTGCCAGCCAGAGCCATCTGCCGGCCCTGCTCAGGCAGTTCCGCTCCCGCTATCCCGGTGTGGATATCAGGCTGGTGACCGGTGATCCGGCGCTGGCTAATGAAAAGGTGAAGCATAAGGAATGTGATGTGGCGATCGCTATTCATGCTCCGGACTTCCCCACCGACATGACTTTTACTCCACTGGATAAAGTGCCGCTGGTGCTGATTGCTCCCCGTGACTGGCGGCTTACTGAACTGGCTCAGATAGACTGGCGGCGGCATCAGGTGATCATGCCGGAACACGGACCCACGCGACGGATTGCTTATCACTGGTTTGCAGAACACGGGATAAGACCTAACGTGTATGCTTCTGTGGGAGGCAATGAAGCCATTGTGAGCATGGTAGCACTGGAATGCGGTGTGGGGTTTGTACCTCAGGTTGTGCTGGATCACTCCTCTATGGCAGGCAGTGTCAGCAAAATACAGGTTGGCGATATTGAAGCTTATGAGCTGGGGATCAGCTGTTTGTCTTCCCGCCGGAACGAGCCGCTGGTTGATGCTTTATTTCAGATCCCGCTAAGCTGACGGAGCAGATTATCCAGCGCACGGTAGCCCAGTGCCTCTGACAGATGATTGCGCTGTACCGTATCCTGCCCTTCAAGATCGGCAATGGTTCTGGCCACCTTCAGAGCACGATGAAATGCCCGCATAGAGAGTGACAATTTTTCTGCCGCCATCTGAATAAATTGCGTGTCCTGTGCAGACAGCGCGCAGATTTCTGCCAGTGTATTTACCGGCAACATGGCGTTCAGGCTTCCCTGGCGGGCGTACTGTATAGTCTGCGCCCGATTTACTTTCTGCTGTGGCTGACGGATGTCTTCCGGTTCGTGGTTTTCCGGGGTCAAAGTTAACTGATAGTCCGGTAAGCGGGGCACTTCCACCTGTATGTCGATACGGTCAAGCAGCGGACCGGATATGCGGCTCAGGTATCGCAATATCTGGTCCGGTGGCGTACGGCCATCTTCGGCATCGCCGGTAGGACTGGGGTTCATTGCGGCTATCAACTGGAAACGTGCCGGGAAGGTGGCCTGCCCGGATGCCCTTGAAATATGCACTTCACCGGTTTCAAGCGGTTCGCGGAGTACATCCAGCGCCCGCCTGCCGAACTCCGGCAGTTCATCTAAAAATAATACGCCGTGGTGTGCCAGTGACACTTCCCCGGGAGCCGGTGATGCACCACCACCGGTAAGTGCAACGGCTGAGCTGGTATGATGGGGAGAGCGGAAAGGACGACAACCGGCAATGATGTCGCGGGTAACGGTATGTTTGACTGAATACAACGCCGCGACATCCAGAGCCTCATCCGCTGACAGTGGCGGCAGTAAGCGGAGCAGCCGGCTGGCAAGTAAACTTTTGCCGGTGCCCGGCGGCCCCGTGAAAATCAGATTATGCGCGCCGGCCGCTGCAATCATAAGTGCCCGTTTTGCCTGATGCTGGCCATGAATACCTTCCCACACGGGCTGCGCGGAGCCATGAACAGGCTTTACCGGATGGTTCTCATCAGCGGCAAGGGGCTCAAGCCCTGCCAGGTGCAGAAAAACGGAAATTAAAGAATCTGCAGCAAAGCGGTTTGCACCGTCAACCAGTGCGGCTTCATCTTTGTTCGCAGCGGGATGAAACAGTGTGCGGCCTGCGGATCTGCAGGCAATGACAGCAGGAATAATGCCACTGACAGCCATCAGCTCGCCGGTAAGCGATAACTCGCCGGTAAATTCCATTCCGTCACAGGCGCTGTCATTAAGCTGGCCATGTGCCATTAAAATACCTGCCGCGATGGCAAGATCGTAACGGCCGCCCTGCTTGGGAATACTTGCCGGAGACAGGTTTACCGTGATCCGTCTGGCCGGAAATTCAAAGCCGCTGTTAATAAGCGCACTGCGAACCCTGTCTCTGGCCTCCTTTACTGAAGTTTCTGCCATACCCACCAGTTGAAATGCCGGCAATCCGTTTGCCAGATGCACTTCCACCCTTACCAGCGGGGCATCGATTCCCGTACCGGCGCGGGTTTTTACCACTGCCATTCCCATGTCCGCACTCCTGTGTTCTTTCTGCTGTGCAGTTTACAGAGGTGGCGGAACGGGAATAACTGAACCGGTGAACAGTTCTCAGTCGGGCTTAAATACCGGCAGTTGCCAGTGCCACCGCATGGCACACAGGCGCATGACGACGGTGACAAGCAAAGCAGCCCAGGGGCAGTAATGTTGATCAAAGCCGGAATAAAGCAGCAATGCGTAACTTAATCCGCCGGTAATGCAGGTAATGGCGTAAAGCTCTCCGTTCAGTACCAGCGGGACTTCGCGACATATAACATCACGCAGCAGGCCGCCGAAAACGCCGGTAATCGTCCCCATGGCAATGGCCACAGACATGGGCGCTTCATGAATAAGTGCCTTTTCCATGCCCACGACATTAAATAACGCCAGACCGAAAGCATCGGCGATCAATAAGTAGTGATAAGGGAATCGCGGACTGACTCTGAGCCACGCAATGGTCGCCAGCGCAGCAATTAAAGTGGTATAGATGTAATCTGTATTCTGAATCCAGAATACCGGCAAATCGAGCATGATATCCCGCAGCGTACCGCCACCAATCGCGGTCACCGATGCCAGTACGACGACCCCGAAGCCGTCCATTTTTTTCTGGTAAGCCATTAAGGTGCCGGAAATGGCACAAACAGCCACACCCGCCAGGTTTAACCAGTGAAACCAGTCTGTCATTTCTTTACTCAGCTTTTTTTATTGCTTAACACCCACGCCGGTTAAACGGAAAATCGGCGTTCAGGGCGCAAAATACTTGATTATGGCATGGGTTTCATGCTATTTCTTCGCACCATACAGATTCGTGGTCAGCCAGCCACGATCCGGGGGCCTGTTCCGGCCCTTTATAAAATTCCGAACTATCAACAATCCAGTCATAACAAGTCCGTATTCAGGGACTATCCTTTTCTGTGTCGACCTACAGGCGAAATCAGGCGTGAACAGGTGTGTCTGCAACCTTACAAAAGGTGTAAATATTCCTGTCCAGTCGCAAGCAGAGTCCGGAGAGGTTATTGGGCACTTCACTGCGGTCATGTATCATTCGTCTTAAGACATTTGTCTTGTCACTTATTTTGTACCGAACTAACGGTTTCAGGCGAACAGCCTGCTACAGGAAGGAATTAACATGGCTAAGCAACCAGCAGAATTTATTTGGTTTAACGGTGAAATCAAGCATTGGAAAGATGCAACTGTGCATGTAATGACACATGCTATTCATTACGGTTCATCTGTCTTTGAAGGGATCCGTGCGTACAACACGCCAGATAAAGGAACCTGCGTCTTCCGTCTGGACGAGCACAACAAGCGTCTGCTGGACTCTGCGAAAATTTACCGCATGACGATTCCTTATACGCTGGACCAAATCAATGAAGCAACGATGGATATCATTCGTAAGAACGAACTGAAATCAGCTTATATTCGTCCAATCGCTTATTACGGCGATATCGGTATGGGTCTGGCTGTACCTTTCGGTACTGAAACTGAGTTAGCCATTGCTGCCTTTGAATGGGGAGCTTACTTAGGTGAAGAAGCACTGAAGAATGGTGTGGATGCAGGTATTTCTTCATGGAACCGTCTGGCGGCTAACACCATCCCTACCGGTGCAAAAGCCGGCGGTAACTATCTGTCTTCACAACTTATCTCTATGGAAGCCCGTCGTCATGGTTACGGTGAAGGTATTGCACTGGACCGTAACGGTTATATCTCAGAAGGTGCCGGTGAGAATATCTTTGTTATCCGCAACGGTATCGTATCCACCACACCGAAGACTGCAGCCATTCTGCCCGGCATCACCCGTGACACAGTGATCACCCTTCTGAAAGAAATGGGCTATGAAGTCCGTGAGGAAAATATTCCCCGTGAAGCGATGTACCTGGCTGACGAAATTCTGATGTGCGGTACAGCAGCTGAAGTAACGCCGGTTCGCAGCGTTGACGGTATTTCAGTAGGTAACGGTGCCCGCGGTCCGATCACTGAGAAAGTACAGGATATGTTCTTTGGCTTGTTCAACGGCAAGACTGAAGATAAATGGAACTGGTTAACGCCGGTTTATAAGTAATTTTTTTGAATTGAATTAAGAAACGGGAAAGCATTATGCCCAAGTTACGATCTGCAACCTCCACCCAGGGAAGAAATATGGCCGGCGCACGTGCGCTGTGGCGCGCTACCGGTATGAAAGACACTGATTTCGGTAAGCCGATTATTGCTATTGCCAACTCCTTCACGCAGTTTGTGCCAGGGCATGTGCATTTAAAAGATCTCGGACAACTTGTTGCCCGCAGTGTCGAAGAAGCCGGTGGTGTTGCTAAAGAGTTCAACACCATCGCGGTAGACGACGGCATCGCCATGGGCCACAGCGGTATGCTGTACAGCCTGCCTTCACGGGAAATCATTGCAGATGCCGTTGAATACATGGTGAATGCCCATTGTGCTGATGCCATTGTGTGTATTTCTAACTGCGACAAAATCACCCCGGGAATGCTGATGGCGTCTATGCGCCTGAATGTTCCCGTGGTGTTTGTGTCCGGCGGCCCCATGGAAGCCGGTAAAACCAAGTTGTCAGACCAACTGATAAAGCTGGATCTGGTTGATGCCATGGTTGCTGCTGCCGATGACCGCGTCAGCGACGAAGACACAGACCAGATTGAGCGTTCTGCCTGCCCGACCTGTGGTTCGTGCTCGGGCATGTTCACCGCAAACTCGATGAACTGTTTAACGGAAGCGCTGGGTCTGTCCCTGCCAGGGAATGGTTCTATGCTGGCTACTCACGCTGACCGCGAGAAGCTGTTTAAGCAGGCGGGTAAGCTGATAGTCGAGTTGTGTGAGCGTTACTACAAGAATGATGATGAAACTGCGTTGCCACGCAACATTGCATCTTTCAAGGCATTTGAAAATGCCATGAGTCTGGATATCGCCATGGGCGGTTCTACAAACACCATCCTGCACTTACTGGCAGCGGCAATGGAAGGTGAAGTGCCTTTCACCATGGCAGATATCGACCGTCTGTCACGGAAAGTCCCGCATTTGTGTAAAGTGGCACCGTCTACACCTAAATATCACATGGAAGACGTGCACCGTGCCGGTGGCGTACTGGGTATTCTTGGTGAACTCAATAAAGCCGGTCTGCTGAATCAGGACGTGCATCATGTTCTCGGTAAGACGCTTCCGGAAGTGATCAGCGAGTGGGATATCACTAATCCTGAAAACAAAGATGCTGATACTTTCTTCCGTGCAGGCCCTGCAGGGATCCGCACTACGCAGGCATTCAGTCAGGATTGTCGCTGGGATGAAGCCGATGCCGACCGTAGCGAAGGCTGTATCCGCGATCTTGAACATGCCTACAGCAAGGACGGTGGTCTGGCGGTTCTGTACGGTAACCTGGCGGTTGATGGCTGTATTGTGAAAACGGCGGGTGTGGATGAATCTATCCTCAAATTTACCGGTACTGCGAAAATTTACGAAAGCCAGGATGATGCGGTAGCAGGCATCCTGGGTGACGAAGTGAAAGCCGGTGATGTGGTTATCATTCGTTACGAAGGTCCGAAAGGCGGCCCGGGCATGCAGGAAATGCTGTACCCGACCTCCTACCTGAAATCGAAAGGGCTGGGTAAAGCCTGTGCCCTTATCACTGACGGACGTTTCTCTGGCGGTACCAGCGGTTTGTCTATTGGTCACTGTTCACCGGAAGCGGCCAGCGGTGGCGGCATTGGTCTGGTGGAAGACGGCGATAAGATTGAAATTGATATCCCTAACCGGACTATCAACATCGCGATTTCTGACGAAGAACTGGCTCACCGCCGTGCCGCGATGGAAGCCAGCGACAAGCCCTGGAAACCGAAGAACCGCGAACGTAAAGTGTCTCTGTCACTGAAGAACTTTGCCATGCTGGCTACCAGTGCAGATAAGGGTGCTGTGCGGGATGCCTCTAAACTGGAAGACATATGACCGTCAGCGATCACGAATACCTCAAAAAGGTCTTGTTAGCGCCGGTTTATGAAGTTGCGGTTAACAGCGAGTTGTCTGTGTTATCCAGACTCTCGCAGTTGACAGGTAATGATATTTATCTGAAACGTGAAGATCAGCAGCCGGTTAAGTCATTCAAACTGCGTGGCGCTTACACCAGATTAAGTGCGCTGAGCAAAGCGCAACTGGATGCTGGTGTTATTGCAGCATCTGCAGGTAATCATGCTCAGGGTCTTGCATATGGTGCAAAGAAGAAAGGCGTACATGCCACCATCGTGATGCCGGAAACCACGCCGGATATCAAGGTGGATGCGGTACGCCGCTTCGGCGGGCACTTCGCCAACATTGTGCTCCACGGCACGAATTTCGATATGGCCAGCAAGCACGCACAGATGCTGGCGAAAACCCACGGCTACACCTTTATTCCTCCGTTTGATGACCCTGATGTCATTGCCGGTCAGGGAACTGTAGCCCGGGAGCTGCTGGAGCAGAATCCTAATCTGGATATTCTGTTCGTGGCTATCGGCGGCGGTGGTCTGGCTGCGGGTATTGCGGTTTATCTGAAGCAACTGAAGCCGGACATCAAAATTATCGGTGTTGAGTCGGAAGAATCAGCCTGCTTTAAGGCGGCCATGGAAGCCGGTGAAATCGTGACACTGCCTTCGGTGGGCATTTTCGCCGACGGTGTTGCGGTAAAAACTATGGGTACAGAAACGTTCCGTCTGTGTGAAAGATTGCTGGACGGCGTGATCACTGTTACCAATGACGAAATATGTTCGGCAATCAAAGATATTTTCGATGACACCCGTGTTATCGCAGAGCCTGCCGGTGCCATGTCTGTGGCGGCTATTAAAAAATATGTGGCAGAGCACAATATCAAGGGCAAGAAGCTGGGTGGTATTCTGTGCGGTGCCAACATTAATTTTCACACGCTGCGTTATGTGTCTGAGCGTTGTGAATTAGGTGAGCAGAAAGAAGCTGTTTTTGCAGTGAAGATCCCCGAGCGTAAGGGGGCTTTCAAGCAATTCTGTGAAGTCCTTGGCGGTAAAGCTATCACCGAATTCAATTACCGTTTTGCTAACGAGAAAGACGCGCACATCTTTGTGGGTGTAAATCTTAAAGGCGGTAAGCAGGAGTTTGCTGCGCTGAATGACTCGCTGACTGAACAGGGTTACGACTGCTTCAATATGAGCGACAACGAGCTTGCGAAGCTGCACGTACGCCATATGGTTGGCGGCAGACCACCAGCGTTGCTGAACGAAGCGGTGTTCACTTTCGAGTTTCCTGAGCACCCGGGGGCGTTACTTAAATTCCTTGGAACACTGGGTGAACGCTGGAACATAACGCTGTTCCATTACCGTAATCATGGAGCTGCTGAAGGCCTGGTGCTTGCCGGTTTTGAAATACCACCGGAAAGCCGTGATGAATTTAATGCTCACTTGCAGCAGTTAAGCTACGAGTTTAAAGAGGTCACAGACGACCCCGCGTATAAATTCTTCCTGTCATAAGAAAGGGGCTGAACAGCCCCTTTTTTATGTCTGAATGAATTGGATCAGGCTATTTTCCAACGGCCTGACGCAATTGCTTCGCATCAAATATCTGAATAGTGTCGAGCACAGGACCCGGTGAGTCCTGATTACCGCCAATCAAATATACAGCGTCGTTGTAGGTAACCGCTTTTGCGTGTCTGACACCGGTCATGGATAAGTCGCTCTGATGCCAGGTGCCTGCCTTAAAGTCGTAAGTCCACACAGCATCAAGATTGTTGTAGTCACCAAACACTATCAGGTAATCACGCCACACAGTGGTGGTATGTGCACTGACAGGCACCGGCAGCGGAGGCAGAGATTTCCACTTTTTAGTCGCCGGATCGTACTGTTCAAACACATCCAGTTGCTCTTCACCGGTGTAACCACCAACGACATAAATTTTGTTTTGCCATGTGACAGCAGAGGTGGACTTGGCTGTGGGCATCGGCGCGCCCAGAGACCATTCGTCCTTGCTGATATCATAAACTGCCATCAGTGCTGTAGGTTTAAGCTTGCGGGTCTGCCAGTCGTGGTGAGAGCCGCCCAGCACATAGATTTTGCCATCCAGATAAACTGCTGTGTTAGTACGCGTAGGGTAAGGTAATGTCGCCGCTTTAGTCACTTTACGGGTAATGGTATTAAACACTTCAACGGTGCTTTCATAGTTTGCCCGTTGTTTTGACGCAGAGATCCCGCCAATCAGATACACGTGGTTATTGTCATCATAAACCGACGAAAAATAGCGGCGGGGAATAATATGGTTTTTCAGCACCTGCACGTTTTTGGTCGCCGGGTCGAGAATTTCCACATCATTCAGCAGACCCTTCTGGTTACTGCCACCAAACACAAATATGGTTTTCTGATCGGTAGCTGCACCGGCTCCAAGACGGGGACTTTCCAGCTTGAACCCTGCCGGTTTCCGGTATTCGCTGATATCCGGCACAGATGAACATGACGCCAGCATCAGCATCACTGCGAAGGCAAATAAATATCGACAAGTGCCCTGTATCATAACTTTCCTTTTCACTTTTACACGTGGATCCGTTACCCGCACGTTGCTTCCACATTCTGCAAGTGCTGGGTAATTTCAGGCCACACCAGAGACAACACATCCTGGCGCAGCGCATCGCTTTCTTCAGAATACTTCAGACTGCCATCCGGCGCAGAATCCAGCCAGTGGTTCTCCCGCAGGGCAGAAATGAAAGAAGAAAGCACATTCTTGTCGTAAAACTCCGGAGAGTTCATGCCGTATAAGGTCGACAGACGTTCCGCCACCTGCCGGCTGGTCCGCTCCAGACTATTGCGGCTTATCACCCGTTCACGCTCAATAATGGTAAGTACCACCGCGTAGCGCTGGAAAGTTTCCTGCATACACCGGCTCAGCAGCCAGGCTGAATGGAACGCCCGGTCTGATGATGCCGGCGGATGCAACAGTCCCTGCTCCATCTCTGTCAGCATGCCTTGTTCCAGCAAAGTGGTGATGAGCTTGTCGGTGTAAGCCAGCGCCTCATCCTGAGTCATGTAGATGAAAAGCTCCCGTTGCAGCAAAGGATATAGTGCTGCCATCAGGCGTAATATCTCATGACGGTGAATGCCGGGCCGGCCGAAGACTGCTGAAAGGATCACGCCGGGCAAGGCAAACAAATGAAGAATATTATTTCTGTAATATGTAAGGAATACAGCGGCATCTTTTAATGGCGCGATCATCGTGCCGTAGCCATCCTGACTGATATCAAAGCGCTTCAACGCCAGGGTTTCTTCCAACATGGTTCTGGCATTGCTGGCGGGAATGGTGGCGTCATCACTGTATGGTGCACTGCGCAGCAAAGCCAGGTAGTTGTCCATCACCCTGACCAGCTCTTTTTCCGTCATGGTCTGGGTTTTAGATGACAACAGACATAAAGAAATCAGCGCCATACCGTTAATGGCGGCATTGCGGTTAATGCGCAGCATTACCTCGTGGGCCAGATCGTTAACCAGTGGCGTCAGCCAGTTTGGTTTTTTCTCCGGGTCTGCAGGTAAGGTTTCACGCCAGTCAGGAACGCTTTGTTCAAGGAACTGATTCAACTGAATCGGCTCGCCGAAGTTTACGTAACCGTGGCCATAATTTTTCAGTTTTCTGATGGCAGAAAACACCTGCAAATTAGATTCTTTCTTTTTGCCGCTGCCTTTCAGTTCACTGAGATAGCTTTTTACTTCCATCACGTTTTCGTACCCGATGTACACGGGCACAATACTCACAGGGCGTTGAACACCTTTAAGTACTGCCTGCATAGTCATGGCAAGCATACCGGTTTTAGGCGGGATAAGACGACCTGTGCGGCTGCGGCCACCTTCCGGATAATATTTAACGGAATAGCCTTTATTAAACAGTAATTCCAGATATTCACGGAAAACCGCAGTGTAAAGCTTGTTACCGGCAAAACTGCGGCGCAGGAAGAAGGCGCCGCTACGACGGAAAATGGGACCCGCCGGCCAGAAGTTAAGATTAATACCCGCAGCAATGTGAGGCGTCACCATACCTTCGTGATAAATCACATAGGTCAGTAACATGTAATCCATATGACTGCGATGACAGGGCACGTAGATGATCTCATGACCGTTGGCAGCCAGTTCACGGATCCGCTCACTGTGACCCACACTGATACCATTATAAATCTTGTTCCAGATACGGGTAAGGATGCGATCACCGAACCGGATCAGGCCTTCACGGTAGTCTGCGGCAATCTCATCAATGTACTCTCTGACAGCTTCTTTAGGATCCTGTTTCTTCGCCTTTTTCGACGCAGATTCTTCAGCCATGGCCCGTTTAACTGCTTCCGATCCCAGGATTGCATTGTGCAACTCCTGACGTTCGAGCAAAGTGGGGCCCGTCATACTCTGGCGCTTACGATGGAAGTGAGTACTTGCTACGCGCACAAGTTTGTGAGCAATCGAGTCATCCGTACCCCGCTGGGTCGACATTTCTCTCGCTGATACGGCTTTGCTAAAATTGATGAAGTTATCGCGGCCCAGAAACATCACGATAAAGAATTTTCGCAGCCAGCTTGGTGAGGCATGATGGGCAATTAAATCACTCAGGCCGGGTTTGCCTTTACCCGGCGCACGTCCCCAGGTAACGAAAACCGGGACAACCTGCACATCCACATCTTCATGGTCACGATGCAAGTGGAAAAGATCTGAGAATATTGATTCTACATCCGTCTGGGACGGCTGTCCGAACAAGGGTTCCGTTTTACGCAGAAAGACACAGGCGGGATAGGTTTTGCCGGCCAGTTCGACATCTTTCACAGGGCTGGGCAAACCTAACCGCTGTGTGCACATACGCAGCGCAAGCTGGTCGGTCACAGAGTTGGTGGGCAGCAGATAAATGATCGGCTTAGTACGGTCGATACCCAGTTCTTTTTCGACATTCGCGGGAATGTTGTGGTCTTTCACCAGCAACTTTACGGGATAATGAAACACTGACAAAAGCGTTTTGCGCATCCACGACATGAAAATGGAATCCTGTGTTGAGAAAACGGGCGCAGTCTACCATAAATTTACTGCGATCCAGATGAACATAAGACGGGGTTACCATGATAGGGGGTCTTTGGGCCTGAGTCACCCTCAGTGCGCCAGTTTATCGCTGATTTTTTGTGCTGCAAAACCGCCGCAGGTGGCAATGATTCCTGTGGCCACGGTTCCCCATATCCAGTCAATCAAAGTCATATTCAATGGCCAGTCCCGGATAATGGAATAGCAGGTCAGATTGTAGGTGCCGTAGGCGGTAGCCCCCAGGGCAAGACCCGCTAATGAAGTATGAATCAGGTTCTTTCCGGCATAAGGACGTATCGTTAAACAGACGACCGAAGCACAGTAAAGCAGATAGAATGCGATCCATGGCCAGGTAATAAATTGCGGTCGCAACAGACTTTCAAACGCTTCACGATACAACGGCATAGCAATAACGCCCAGCCAGACTGCGTCCAGGCAGGCAAAAGCCAGTAGTACGGCGATGTATGCGCCGGTGAGTGTTTTAAAAGAATAATGCATAAGATCATAAACGGAAAAAGCGGGTAAAAGGTTCAGCGAAAAAATAGCTCAACCGTTTATCGCAACATAAGCCATACTAAACAGACTTACCCTGTGGCGATGACAGGTTTATTTACTGTTCACCCTACAACGATAAAAGGACAGAACGCGGGGATACCATGCAGAAAAAATTGTTTGAATTCGGTGATTTATTTTGGGTTCCGGAGTTTTATCACGCCTTTCTGCGTCGCTTTATGGGCGCATTGTATAAAGTATTCGGCTATCACAGATTATGGTTGCCTGAACTGAACCGCTTTATCAACAAAGCCGGAGGCACAGTGATGGATCCTTGTGCCGGCAGTGGCTATGTCAACGAACTGTTGATGAAGGAGCTGAATAAGAAAGATCTGCGTTTTTACCTGTCGGATTTCATGATTGATAAAAACCCGGAATTCCGTGAGCGCATTAACAATCTGGGTGATGACCGTATTCATTATCTGGAACAACCCATTGACGTGCTGAAAGACAATCCGGATTTCCGCTGCCCGAAAATCTTTATTAACTCTTTCCACCACTTTGACAACGAACAGGTGGCGCAGATCTTCAAGCTCAATCTGTCACACGGTGATGATGTGCTGGTGCTGGAGTATTGTGATAACTCCTTTATGAGTTACGTGTCTATGCTGTTAGGCCCGCTGGTGGCGATGATCATGTTACCGTTTATCACCGAGCGCCGGTTATTGCTGGTGACTGCCATTTTCACCTATCTGATCCCGGTAGTACCGCTAATGTTATTGTGGGATGGCATTGTGTCGAGCCTGCGTTGCTATTCGAACAAGTCCATTAAAGCTGTACTGAAAGATGCCGGATTTGGTGATGTAACGGTAACATCGACTTTCCGTCGCAGTTTATTGTATCCGGCAGGGGTAACGGCACATCACATTGAGGCACCGTCTGCCGCTAAGGCTGAATAAGCGGTTTTAACTGCAGATATACGCTGTCCTGCGGATACACCTTACCCAGCGCCGTGACTGCTTTGTGGAGCATCACGGCGTTTTTGCTTAGATAGGCGTATTTAGCGCGGGTTGTCAGCAAATCATAATCGCCCGGCCATCTTGCCGCCGCGTCATCCAGCACCGTGAGTGCTTTTTCGGGTTGTTTGAGCTGCCACAAGGATACGCCGTAAACAAAGGCAAAACGCGGGCTGGCATCTTCTGCCCGGGCGGCCTTTTCCAGATGCGTCGTCGATTCCTCATAACGCTTGTTCCGCACTAACATGAGTCCGTAGGCAAACTGCACGGCTCCGGAATCCGGTGCGATGGTCAGTGCATTTGTCAGATATCTTTTCGCGCCGTCCTCATTACCCATGTTGCGTAAAAAATCGGCAAAGCTCAGCAGAGCCGGTAAGTTGGCCGGGTCAATGCGAAGCGCTGCCTCGTAATACATTTTTGCGTCGATGATGTTTCCTTTACGCAAAGCCAGTTGGGCGAGACCGGTGTTGGCGCCGGGATGATCCCGCGTGGCCAGCAGTGTGGCTTCATATTCTGCCAAAAGAGGGCTGATTTGCGCCTCTGGCAGAATACTGTCTGCCGGTGCATTCAGCAGTGCCGCTGCCACCTCACTGCGTACAGACAATGCCGGATCATCTGCAAGTGAAGCCAGTACAGCTGCCTGTTGCTGAGCTGATAAAGACGGTGCTGCCATAGCAGCGCCACGGCGTACCGCTGCAGATGGCGAAGCCGCCTGAGCTTTTATCAGTTTTACGGCTTGCTGCGGCGCCTGAGCGGCCACTTTTCTGGTGAGGGCACTGGTGAGTAAATCAGGCAGCGTAATTTTTGGGTCGGTAAGCAGTGATGCGGATTCAGCAATGGCTGCAGGATCCCACGTGGTTAATGCCGCATTTAACTTTGCCCATTCACCTGAGGTATCCGGCGATGCGCCGTCACGGGCTGGCCATTTTTCAACCGCATCGCGCAGCCAGGCCGTGGATTTGTCTTCATGACAGGTGGCGCAGGGTCGTACACTGTCTTCATTCAGGGCAGAAGGCCGGTGGAATTTATGATCCCGTCTGTCATCCACGCCCATGTAGGTGCGTGCCGGCATATGACAGTCCAGGCAATTAGCGTCTTTATGCCCCAAGGTATGGGTGTCGGCCATGAATACGTCAGGACGGTGACATGTTGCACATACCTGAGCTCCGGGCAGGCGGGTTTTGCCCGAGTGGGGATCATGACAATGGATACAGGTAACACCAGCCTGCGCCATTTTGCTTTGCATAAATGAACCGAGCACAAAAACTTCATCACGGATCTGACCGTCACTGAAATATAGCGGTTCGTCGATGGCATCTAACTGGAATTGCTGGTGGTATGGTTGTGTCAGATCAGGTTCACCTAATTCTGCTCTGCGGCTGTGGCACCCTCCGCAGGTATTCAGGGCAAGTTCACTGATTGGGGCTGGAGAAGACTGAGGCCGTGCTATGGCGTCACCAGGCTTAAAATGAAAAGCGATGGCTTTGCCCAATGCCTTAAGACCAGTGTTGGTTGCGCTTAACGTGCCTTCGCCGGCCAGTTTGATATGTTCACTGCCCGGGCCATGGCAGGTTTCACAGGCCACATTAACGTCTGAGTAGGTAGAATCGAACGTATTATTAACGGGGTCATAGTGCTTTTGTAAATTGGTCGAGTGGCAGGAAGCACACCGGCTGTTCCAGTTTTGGTAGTATCCTGTCCAGAAAAAAGGATGTTCCGGATCGGTGACTTCATCGTTCTGCAACTGATACCAGCGCTGCCCGCCCTGCTCTGCCGGCCGGCTGTCCCATGCCACATCAAAGGCTTGCAGCCGTCCGCCGGTTGTCCGCAATAAATACTGCTGCAGTGGTTTGAAGCCGAACGTATAAACCACGTCGAACGTTTGTTTTTCTCCCTGCCCGTTCAGCGTTTCGACAAAGTAAGCATCACCTTCTTTGAAGAAACGGGTAGTGCGGGCTCCCGCACTGAAAGTCATGTCGTTAAAGTTTCCCAGCACGCTTTCGTCACTGGCAGGCAGCATGCTGTGATAGTGATCAGACTGACGCCAGGCGTCCCCTTCCTTCTGATGGCAGGACAGGCAGGTTTCCGCACCGGTGTAGTGCTTGTCGCTACTGGCTGTGGCGGTAAAGGTAATGCATAAAAACAGGGCTGCCAGGCAGCCCCTTATCAGGTTGTTCACTATGATCTGCTTTTCGTTACTGACAAAGTCGCGACCCTTTTTGACACTTATCCAGCTGGTTTTCAACCGGTTTAATGCTTGCCGCGTGCTGTTCCCGCAGTACAGCGAGCTCTGCAACAATGGCTTTGTTCTCTGAAGCAATGTTGTATTTCTCGGAAGGATCGGCGTTCAGGTCAAACAATAACGGCTCTGCCAGTGTTTCTCCGGGGTTGCCGCCGTAGCCTTCTTTGTAAATAAAGTGGGCTTTGTAGCGGCCTTTACGGACAGCGAACACTTTTGCTCCGCGGTAGTAAAAATACACATCACGGACTGCATCTTCACCGTCCAGAAGTGTGCTTTTGACTGAATAACCGTCGCTGTCTTTGGGAATTTCACCACCGGCTAAATCCACCAGTGTGGGCAGTAAATCAATGGTGGAACCAATATCGTGACGGATCCCCGGTTTGACATGTCCGGGCCACCAGAAGATGCCGGGAACACGCATTCCCCCCTCAAAAACGTCGGCTTTACCACCGCGAAGCAGTCCGGCACTGCCGCCCATGGTTTCGAACCACAACCAGGGGCCGTTGTCTGAACTGAAAATCACCAGCGTGTTGTCATCGATGCCTTCATCTTTCAATGTTTGCAGAATTTGACCTACTGACCAGTCCAGTTCTTCTATCACATCGCCGTAAAGACCTTGTGTGCTGCGTCCTTCGAATTCCTCTGATGCGAACAGTGGCACATGAGGCATCGCATGGGCGATATACAAAAAGAACGGATTGTCTTTATGAGACTTAATGTAATCCTGTGCCTTTGCGGTATAGGTTTTGGTAATTTGATGCTGGTCGGGCGCACGTTCAATGACTTCCTCTCCCTGCATCAGTGGCACACGGAAGTATTCTGATTTGGGGTTAGTCCACTGTTTGCCTTTATTCCAGTTTTTTATGCTCCAGTCCGGGCCATTCAACTGCTGAATTTTCTCAAAATCCTGATCCATATCGTTGGAGTAAGGAATACCAAACCAGCTGTCGAACCCGTGATTGACCGGCAGGTATTGTGGCAGATGGCCAATATGCCATTTACCAATCATCGCCGTGTCGTAGCCCTGTGCTTTGAGTGCTTCAGGTATGGTAGTTGCGCTGTCCGGCATGCCTCCCAAGGAGTCTTCGCGGAAAACCTGACGCATTGGCGTGGATGATGCCAGTCCCGCACGAACGGGATATTGTCCCAGCATCAGACCGGCGCGGCTGGGGGAACACACCGGAGCAGCCACGTAGAAATTTGTCCATTTCTGTCCTTCCATCGCCATTTTATCCAGATTAGGCGTGGTGAGTGTGGGATGGCCGTTATTGCTCATGTCGCCATAGCCCATATCGTCAGCGAAAATGATAATGACATTGGGTTGCTCAGTGCTTTTTGCGCTGGCTGAAAAGGCAGGTAGCAAACATGCTGCGCCGATGGTGGCAGATAACAGTGTTGCTACAGAAAACTTAGTCATGATGATATTGCTCCACATTACTTTCCTGATAGCCGTAGCGGACGGCTTTTGCTTCGATATAACTGTTAGGTTGGACAGGAACGGGTTGGGTATACAGTTGCCAGGGCTCCCCGGCTGCCATTCGCCAGGCAACGGATGCATTGTCGCTGGACGAGGTAATCGCAACGCACACCTGCCGGTGACATTCAGTCAGCTTAAATTGCGGGCTGGCGGTCACCGGCTGTTCAAACCCCGGCCACATGGCCCCGACCATACCGGTTTCCGGCTCAGTGCTTTTATCATGAACCTGTACCTCCCAGTTTTTCAGCGCCTTCTTCATCCGGCTCAGGCGTGCTTTTTGTGACGGATCGTCTGCCAGGTTGCGGGTTTCCCAGGGATCATTGTCTGTATCGTAAAGTTCATCACCGGGCCTGGGAGCCTCGAAGTAAAATTGCTGTGCGGGATTAAGGCTTTGTTTATCCAGCCCTTCCCACCAGGCAATCATCACAGGAAACATGTCGCGGAAAACCAGTGGTCTGAAGTACGGCAGTTCAGGCATGTCATTTCTGATGTATTTAAAGCGGAGATCTCTTACGGCGCGTACTTTATCAGGCACCATATCCATGCGGTCTCTGGCTGCGTAGATATACTCTCTCTGTTCGACGGAAAAAATTCCGGTGCCCTGCAAAAAATCAGGGAGCGGTGCACCGGCAAAGGATAAAAACGTTGGAGCAAAATCCACCATAGAAATTAACCTGTCGTTTTGTGTACCGGCGTCGCGTCTGTCGGGAAACCGCACAATCAGTGGTATATGCAGGCCGGTGTCATAAACTGAGCGTTTGGCCCGGGGCAGCGCATCACCGTGATCTGTGGTCCATACAACAATGGTGTTGTCATCGAGGCCGTCCCGTTTCAGTGCAGCAAGGATCTCTCCTACCTGGCTGTCCATATAATGAATATTGTCATAGTGCTGTGCGATGGACCGGCGTACCACAGGTGTGTCAGGGTAATAAGGGGGCACGGTGACGGAGGCCGGATCGGTGACTGCCTGCACCCTTGCCAGATCTTTTTTGATTAAATCCGTAAAGCCCTTAAATTTTTCTGCGGCTTTGCCGTCTTCTGTTAACAGGTGTCCTTCGTGAGTCGACATCAGGTTTATCATCGCGAAGAATGGTTTCCCGCCGGAGAGTTCATTCCATAAATCTGCTTTCAGTGGCGAAAAATAGTTACCAATATCTTTATCCCAGAGGGTTGAAGGTGTGCCGAACTGGTAATCTTTCTTGGCGAAATTCACCGTTTCATAACCGGCCCGCCGGAGCAGCTCAGGAAATGCTTTCATCTGCGCGGGAGTAACGGTTTCGTATCCGGTTTTACCATTTGGCAAAGGTAACTGGGAGGTACGCATTTGATGGGTTCCCATAGAAATGGGGTACATACCTGATATGAGTGCAGAGCGGTTCGGCGCACACACGCCGGCCGCTGCATAAACGTTGGTAAAGCGAATGCCTTGCTCAGCGAGTGCATCAATATTTGGGGTCTTAGCAATCTCATCGCCGAACGATCCTATGCGCGGACTCAGATCTTCGGCAACGATGAACAAGATGTTGGGTTGCTTTCCCCATGCGGTAAGGGATAAACCGGCAACAACGGTGAAAGTTAACCAGCGTAACATTCGCATTTACCAAACTCCTTAGTGACGCGGCTTGTCAGCCGTTTTTTCCATCCACGGGAAGTACATTTCACCTTTACGCTGCATATCGATTTTCATCGGCGTATCAGGAAACAGTCCCATGTACATGTCTTTGCGGTTGGGCTCAACCAGCCACCAGTCCGGGAAAGGAGCGGCCTTCAACCCGTCTTTCTTACGCAGGTTCATACCTTCAGCCAGCCTTGCGTTAAAGGGTACCGAGGGCTTGCTGTTATCAGCAGGACGCAGAGCGGCGTAGAGCGCCTGACGCAGTGGCAGTAACTCATGAGCATATTTCGGATCGCGGATAAGGTTATGCATTTCTTCCGGGTCGTTTTTCAGATCGTAAAGTTCTTCGATGTCCCAGACACCGTGATACTGGATGTATTTAAGATCGCCGCGACGAATGGCGAAGGTGGTAGGCGTCATGGGGAAAGACCATTCCCAGTAGTACTCGTAAACAAAATCAGGCGATTGCCAGTCTTCTTCTGCTACCTTGCCGGATGCCACGGGTAAAAAGCTTTTTCCTTCAAACTGTTCAGGCTGCGCCGCGCCCGCCAGTTCGAGGAAAGTAGGAGCCATATCCAGGTTTCTCACCAGTGCCTCGTTGGTCGCACCTTGTGGCAGCAGGCCAGGCGCGCTGATCACAAGAGGAACACGTACTGAGCCTTCATAAGCATTGCGCTTATCGATAAGGCCGTGATCGCCAATCAGAAAGCCGTTGTCAGAGTAAAATACCACCATGGTATTGTCGTACAGATCGTTGTCTTTCAGGTACTGCACTAACTCGCCCAGGCTGTCATCAACGGCTGACAAGGTGGCGTAATACTCTTTAAGGTATGCTTCCATAGTGCGGTCGCTGGCATAGAAAAAGTCAGTGCCGTGCCAGCTGTTGCGCTGGTTATGTACCCACATGGGCTTGTTCTTCGCGTCCTCTTCTGTCACCACCGCTGAGTCCGGTAATTTGAAATCCACATCATCGTACTGTCCTTTATGGCGTTCTGCCGGCGTGGCATCGGAGTGCACGGCTTTATGGCTCAGGTACATGAAAAATGGCTGGTTTCCTTTCACATCATTTTTCAGCCAGTCCAGTGCGTAATCCGTCAGCTCGTCTGTGATGTAGCCTTTCTGGTTAACGTGTTTACCGTCCACGTTGAGCTGATTCACCATACCTTTCGCCAGCATCGGAGCCGGAATGGCGTCAGTCGGGTAATACGCTCCCTGTCCCGGAAAGCTGACCCATTTATCAAATCCGTCACGGGGCATATCTGAATGGCTGCCCATGTGCCACTTACCGAAAAAACCGGTTTGATAGCCTGCCTGTTGCAGGTATTTCGGAAAGAAGGTCAGGCCTTCTTCACTGGAGTTATTGTTATCAACAATCTTGTGATTACGGGCGGTCATGCCGGTAAGAATGGTGGCGCGGCTGGGTGAACAAAGTGAAGATGTCACTACCGCATTGGGAAAATACACACCGGTTTCAGCCAGTTTATCAATGTTCGGGGTTTGCAGTTCTTCCTGCAGAAAACCCATACCGTCGTAGCGAAGGTCATCCATCAGTACAAAAATAACGTTACGCTGTTGTTCTGCAGCGCCGGCATTCATCGACAAACTTAAGGCGATGGCGCTGGCAGCAGTTAACAGCTTCTTAGTGAATGTGTCGGGCATGGTTGTTTATTCCGTATTCGTGAAAAGTGAAAAAGTGCGGACAAAAGCAACGTTGTCTTTTATCCGCGAAATGTATCACCGGGTTAATAAGCGCCGAAGCGATATGTAAATTCAACACCCATATAACGCTGGAAGTCTCTGGTCAGCTGCGCGTTAATGTTGCTCTGATCAAAGATAGCCGTACCGATTTGAGCAACATAGGTGTCGTTGAGTGCATTTTTCGCAAATACACTGGCGACCCATTTACCGTCATCAGCCTGCAGACCGACAGTCAGATCCAATACGCTGTAGCTTGGCAGAACAAGATACGGTGCCTGGTTCTGATTCATCTGGGTTTCATCCTGCCAGCGGTAATTGGCGCTGACGAACATATCCATGTCGCCGTCCAGGTAGATGTTGTATTTGCCGGACAATGTAAACTTAGTATCCGGAGAGTTAGGCACATCTCCGCCGGTAATCGACTGGAAGCCGTCAATACAGCCTTGTGCTGCTGTTTGATTGAAATAGCATTGCTGATCCTGGAATTCTCCGTAGGTTGCATCGATAAAGGCGACACCACCACTGATCAGTAACTCAGGGACAGGCTTGGCGTTAAACTCTACTTCCAGACCTTCGGTGATAACTTCACCGGCGCTGGTAAGTGAGAAGGTCACCGTTTCCGGGTTGTAAGCCTGACCCTGGAAATTTTCGAAGGTAGTGTGGAAACCGGTGACAGACAGACGCAGTCTGCGGTCGAAAAACTCTGAACGCACACCGCCTTCCCAGGCTTTGTTTGTTTCCGCCGGTACAGGTGCGGTACGGCTTTCGTTCAGCGAGAAAATCAAGTCGAAGGCAGGGGCTTTGTAACCTTCGGCATAGCTACCGAAAATCATGGTGGTATCGTTGATATCGTACGACAGTGCCAGGCGGCCTGTCAGTGCGTCGTCTTCGGTTTCATTGGTGAAATAGCCGGCTGACGCAGGCAGTGCCGGTAATCCTGAGAACGGGCCGGTAATGACTGCAGCGCCGCGGGCGAAATCAAAAGATATTTCATCTTTGGTGTAGCGCAGGCCCAATGACGCAGTAAAATCTTCGGTTACATCCCAGTCTGCCTGACCAAAGAATGCGTAGTTGCGGGTATCAACTTTTGAGTCCATCGCAGCAAAACCGATGCCTGAGCCTTCTTCTGAACAGGCGACAGTGCCCACAGCCGGATCGTAGGCATCGGCGCAGCGCATCACTTCACGTTCAAAATAACGCTCAACGGTTTGCTCCCAGTAGAATGCACCCGCTGTCAGGAAAATATTATCAGTGGCCTGGCCGGATAAACGCAGTTCCTGTGAGAACTGGGTTTGTTGCTGATCGCCGCCGCCGGAAGCGCCGTTTTTGGTGAACAGTACATGGCCTGTTACCGGCGACGTGTACGGATTGATATCTGCATCCTGAGCTGTTTCCAGGGTGAAGCCGCGATAAGCAGTAATTGAGGTCAGCGCAAAGTCTTCAAAGCTGTGGTTGTATTCAACTGAGATCCCGCCGGTTTCAGTGTTTGAATATGCCGGACTGGCAATCTTGACCTTGTTGTTACCCCAGGATACATCCACGTCGGCATAGTCTTCTCCTAACTGATGCAAGTCTGCCAGTGAACCCCGGCCAATACTTTGTAAAACTGGCGTACAGCAGTCCCTTTCCTGCTTCGAATAATCGGCAATAATATAAACGTTGTCATTCATGCCCAGATCGATATCGAGTTTACCTCTTACACCTTTACTTTCGTCTCCGTTGATGGTGTCGCCATTAGTAACATTTTCCACAAAACCATCGAAATCACGGTTATAAAAAGACAACCGTCCGCGCACATTGTCACTGATCGGGCCGGTCACCTGACCCATCATGCCCCAGGCGTCATCATCAGTGAGCGTAAGGCGGACTTCACCAAAGAATGAATCTTCCGGACGTTTAGTAAAAATACTCAGTACACCACCGGAAGCATTTTTACCAAACAAGGTGCCCTGCGGTCCGCGCAATACTTCAACCCGGTCAATATCTGCCAGATCCGACAAAAACTGTACCGTACGGCCAAGGGGGACACCGTCAATGACTGTACTGACAGTAGGTTCTACAGCGGTCTGGAACGCGGTGGTACCAATCCCGCGAATGTTCACACCGGAACCTCGCATATCGCCGGACTGGTTAAATGTCACCGACGGACTTACCTGAACTAAGTCCTGGAATTCTGTGGCCTGAGCGGCATCTAAAATTTCGCCGGATACTGTGGTAACGGCAACCGGTACTTCCATGAAGCCCTGTACCCGCTTCTGTGCGGTGACTTCAATGACCTCCAGTTGTGAGTTCGCTTTCGCGTCATCACTGGTGTTGTCCTGAGCGGCGGCATAAGTGGATGTCATCGTGCCCAGTGCGAGCAACAATGCGCGATTCAGTGGTTTTTTGTTAAACATCGGATTTTCTCCTCAGAGTGTAGTCCTTTCGGGGCTGTTATCAGCACCCGGCAAATTAACGGTTTTTATTTTTATCATTCACCGGTACAGCAAAATCCGGTGCGGCAAATGTTTAATATCTGTTAAATGTTTAATAATCATACTACGTTGATATTTAAAAAGTCTATCGTTGTCTTTTTGGTGTTTGTTAAATCAAATAAGTTTAATTTGATGATTTTAGTTGAATTTATTTTATATATTCTTAATGGTTATAAAGCTATTTGTATTAAATATATGCCATCGTTGTCTATTTGCGGAACTTTTTACAACCTGATGGATTCTCTGTCAGGTGCCTTCTGTGGCACAATGTATTCATAAATAAATGAAGCTCGCCATAATGAAGACGGATAAGAATCTCACGGTACATGATGTCGCCCGGGTTGCCGGTGTATCAATTAAAACGGTATCCCGTGTATTAAATAATGACCCGACAGTCAGAGATAAAAATAAAGAAAAGGTGCTCAGTGCAGTGGCCGCAACCGGCTACCGGCCGGACCTCAATGCCAGGCGCCTGCGCACTAAACAGTCTTATCTTATTTGTCTGTTATATATGGACTATGCCTCGAACTCCTATTCGGCGAGACTGACATCCGGTGCTATCGAAGTGTGTGACGAAGCCGGCTACGATTTACTGGTGCGGCCGGTAAAAGACAGAACCTCGCTGGCCGAACAGGTTAAGGCACTGGCGGAACGTTCAAACCCTGACGGTTACATTCTTACGCCACCACTGTGTGATGATCAGGGAGTATTGTCAGTCATCGAAGCTGAACAAAAACCGGCGGTTAAAATTCTGCCTATGTCACTGGACGCCAACAGCTGCGTCTCCTGTGACATTGTGGCCGGCGTGAAAGAGGCGGTGAGTCATTTACTTACGCTGGGGCACCGCCGTGTTGCGATCATTAATTTTAACAATGTACACGGTGGCTTACTGCGTTATCAGGGCTATGAAGAAGCGCACCGCGATTTTGATATTCCTATTGATACATCGCTGGTTTTTCAGGGCCCTATGTCGTCAGATGAAGAATATGAAAAGATTATTCGTCGCCTGCTGTCCGGGGACGAGCGCCCCACCGCATTTTTTACCTTCAATGATTATCTTGCCACTCTGGTTTACAAAGTGGCCAGCCAGCTGAAATTGCGGATCCCCTACGATGTATCGGTGATAGGTTTTGATGACGACCCTTCCAGTAAGAATCTGTGGCCACCACTCAGCACTGTGCACCAGCCGGTGGGCAATCTGGGGCGCGCAGCGGCCGGGAAGCTGATCCAACAGCTTGTGTTGCATCGTCCCTATGAAGAGAAAGAAGATCTGACGTGTAAATACGTGCAGCGAAGCTCCTGCGGGCCGCTGCTCTGATATGAATATGCCGGTTGCTATCCCGCCCTCCGGAAGCTGCTCATGCTGACATTTTTCCAGAGACAGGCCTATGCATCCGGCGCTTTTACTAAAAGTACACTCTGGAACTTTACTGATTTACTGCTGCTTTATTATTTTGCCGATATACAGGGACTGGGGGCAGCGGCAGCGGGCCTGATCCTGATGGTGTCTCTGCTTGTTTCCGGCGTGCTGGATATCTCGCTGTCTCTGCTTCTCGACAGATATAATTTGCACTACCAGAAAGTCATCGCCTCAGGTGCGCCGCTGACAGTACTGTCGTTCGCTATTTTGTTTTATCCCCTGCCAGCCGGTGCGGACTATCTGTTTACTTTTTATCTTGTGGTGACCATCCTCTTTCGCATTGGTTATGCACTGGTAGACATACCTCACAACGCGATGATGGGGTCACTGACCAGAGACAGCCATGAGCGGACACGTCTGTCTTCATCCCGCATTTTTTATAATTCCTGTGCAATCCTGCTCTTCGCCGCATATGCCGGCGATACACTTGCCATGCTGGAGTCACAGGATAACGGGATGCGGACTATCTTGCTTATCACGGCAAGCGTGTTCATGCTGGTGAATATTTATTTATGTATTTTGCCGGTCTGGCGGGAAGGTAATCTGACAGCGGTCAAACACCCGCCTCCGCTCAGTAAAGCATTCCGTGCACTCCTGCGAAATAAGGCATTCATGGTACTGGCGTTATATTCATTGCTGCCGTGTATCTTTATTCCGGTGTTCTACAAATCCGGCGTTTACTTCGCAAGCATGCTCTTTCACGACGAGAAGCTGACGACCTGGCTCATTATGAGTCTGGCGGCAGGAAAGCTGGTGGCGCTACCCTGGTTTAACCATCTCTCACAGCGCATGGAAAAGCATCATGCCATGATCCTTGCGCTGGCCGGGCTGGCTGTGACTTTCCTTAGCTTTCTTCTGCTGATCCCGGCCACGATGACCGGCGCCTGTGTTTATTTCGTTGTTTGTGGTTTTTTCTCAGGCGGACTGCTGGTACTGGTGTGGTCAGCATTACCAGACACCATTGAATACGGTGCCAGGGATCAGGGGATACCTAATCAGGCGCTTACCTTTGGCGCATTTCATCTGGTGATGCGGATAAGCGACGGTCTGTCTTTTGCTGTGATTGCCGGTGCGCTGGAATATGCGGCGCAAAGTGCAAACGCTGATATTGAGTCTGTGCTGTTCGTCGAAATCATTACGCTGGTAGCCAGCGCAGGCTGTCTGCTCGGGGCTGTGGTGCTCTGGTTTTATCCTCTCACCCGGGCGGTGCATAACGCGTTAGCTACTGAAAAAGATAAATAATGACGCCAAGGGTAAACGGCGACATTACGGTAGTGATGAGGATCGACGCAGAGACCTTTCCCGCCTCTTTCTGATAATACTCTGCCAGCATAAACGGGCCTGTACCTGCAGGTAACGCGCTGAGTAAAACCACGTAAAAAATCCCTGTCGCGTTATCAGGCATGATCAACACCGCGATTACGTATGCCAGCGCCGGGTGGATAAGTAGTTTAGTGAGCACAAAGCTGATAACGGAAGCGCTGCTGCCTTTCATTGAGGTATGACTGCCGGCAATAAACAATCCTATAGTCACCAGTGCGCAGGGGGCTGCAGCGTGACCCAGCAACGATGCCGTGGTCAGCAATGGTTGCGGAGCATCAATATCAAAAGCCGGAAACATTACCCCGGCCAGTGGTGCAATCACCACCGGATTTTTCAGAAGCTTTGAACTTACATCTGCAATCAGACTACGAAGGCTTACTGCTTTACTGAGATCAATCTCAATCAGCACAATGGCAACAGCAAATAAAACACAAACGGTGATGATTGTCGCAATGAGCACTGGCGTCTGCGTTTCGCTTCCTGCTACCGCCATGAGCAAGGGAAAGCCCATAAATCCGGTATTGGCGTAACTGGTGTTTAGCCCGTCTATTGCACTCTCTGATAACGACATATTACGTTTCTTTTGTACTGCGACAGTAAGCGTAAAAATGACAAACACGGCGAGGGTGAAGCTCAAAACAAAACCCGGTTGCCAGAGAGACGCAATGGCAGACGTTGCTGTGATGTCAAAAAGCAGCGCAGGCAACGCCAGCCAGACAACAAATTTATTGAGTTGTGTAGTGGCAGAGTCGTTCAGCAAATCCCTTTTGCGTAAATACCAGCCAAGGAATATGAGGGCAAATATGGGGAATATGAGCGTGAAAACAGACAACATGAAATGACAGGTGATCAGGGAACCGGCGGTCAGATTACCTTTAGTCTTATCATTCAATCCAATATAGAATTGAGTTAATTCTGATACAAGTATTGAATCGTAATGGATATAAAACCCTTAAGATATTTTATTGCGGTAGCAGAAACCGGTCATGTGGGTCGGGCTGCGCAGCGGCTAAACATCACTCAGCCACCTCTCAGCCGACAGATCGCACTGCTGGAAGAAGAGCTGGGTACGGCATTGTTCAGCCGTCACCCGAAAGGCGTGAGCCTGACTGCCGCAGGAGAGCAGTTTTACCGCGACAGCAAAACCATATTGCAATCGGTCAGCAAAGCTGCGGAACGGGCGAGAGCGACCGGTGCCGGAAAGTCGGGAAGCTTGTCTGTGGGATTCATGATGCATGCGGCTTATAACATTGTGCCTGAACTGGCCAGACAGTTTATGTCCCGCTATCCCGCTGTGTCCTTTCATATTCAGGAAGTTATTCCCTTTGAGTTAATTAACGGCGTTACTTCTGCGCAGTTTGATGCCGCCATCATGTTAAAGCCGGCGACCTCCCGCGGACTGGAAATGCTGTCTTTGCGCACTGAAGCACTCTGTCTGGCAGTGCACAAACACCACCGGCTGGCCGTGGCAAAAAAAGTCTGCGCAGAGGATTTAGTTGACGAAAAATTCATTGTTACGCCCCACAATGTGGCGCCGGAGCTGCGTAACACCATTGAACAGTACTGTGCTGGAGCGAACTTTGTGCCCCGTGTGGTGTTAGAAACCCAGTTACAGCAAACCATCGTGTCGCTGGTGGCCAGTGAAGTAGGGATTGCGCTTGTGCCTGAACCGTTGAAGCAGGTGTGTCCGCCGGATGTGGTTCTGCTGCCGCTGAACAGAGCGCCGGTGGTGGAATATGTGCTGGTATGGCAGCAGGACAACAGCAACCCGGCGCTGGCACGATTTATTGAGTGCGCCACGGAATAACCGTAATAATTTCGCCGGCAGCTCTTGTCAAACCAGCGCAACTGTATATACTCACAGGAACTGTATAGAAAAACAGGGCTGTTTATGCGTCCACTTACTCCAAGACAAACGGAAGTTCTCGAACTGATCAAAACCACCATGCTGGAAACCGGCATGCCGCCCACCCGTGCGGAAATTGCGAAGCAATTAGGGTTTAAATCAGCTAATGCAGCAGAAGAGCATTTAAAGGCGCTGGCCCGTAAAGGTGTAATCGAAATTCTGGCGGGTACCTCACGGGGTATAAAGCTGAATATTCCGCTGGAAGCAGAAAACGATGAAGACGCAGGCTTACCGTTAATCGGCCGTGTTGCGGCAGGTGAACCTATTCTGGCGCAGGAACATGTGGAAATGCATTACAAGGTCGATCCTGATCTGTTCCACCCCCGTGCGGATTTCCTGTTACGTGTAAACGGTATGAGTATGAAAGATATCGGTATTCTGGATGGTGATCTACTTGCCGTTCACCGTACTACTGACGTGCACAATGGGCAGGTAGTTGTTGCCAGGGTTGATGAGGATGTCACGGTAAAACGTCTGGAAAAACGCGGCCGCGAAGTATGGCTGCATGCAGAAAATGAAGAATTCGATACCATCAAGGTGGATCTTGCTGCTGAACCATTCAACATTGAAGGTCTGGCTGTAGGTGTTATCCGCAATGCTGACTGGATGTAAGTCTTTTCGCTAAGCGCGGTGCAATAACTATTGTGTGCGCTGGCCACAGCACTGAAAATTGGAAGGGCGATGATGTGAACCATCATCGCCCTTTTTCTTTACTATTGGCTGGTATGTGCAAAGTGCAGTGTCTTCAGCGCCAGCAGAAAAACATCAGCATTGTCTTCACCACTGACATTTTTTACTACAGTAACCGCTGTTTTATGTTCACGGCAAAGAATGGTCATTGTAATGCCGCCCATACTGCCACCTGAGTGCATCACAGCATCAGGAATATCGTCCATCAAAGCCAGCGCGCTGGCATTGTCTTTATACGCTTTACGTTGTTTGTAATCACCAAATCCGGTTTTCCAGCCTATGCCGAAGCCCACGGTTTCACCATTATTGAGCCTGGCTGGAGTAAACATGGCGCGGGTAGTCTCTGGTTTCAGGTAATCGCTTGCAACATGGGCTACAGCAAACCGGACAATATCTGACGGCGTAGAAATAAAACCGCCGCCGGCCCATTTATAGCTGTGATCCGTTTGTGGCGCATTAATCAGCTCACCTTCGTGTACGGTGTAAGGTCTCGCCCGGTGATCGATGATGGTGTACTGGTCGTCAAATACCGTGTTGTCCAGTTTCAGCGGCGCAAACACTTCTTCGTTAATGATGGCGCGGAAATTCCTGGACGGGTCAGCCCCTTCCATTGCGGCACTGACCAGTGTCCAGGCAAACGTTGAATAACGGTGATCTGTGCCGGGTGCAAACAGCAGAGGATCATCTTTAAACATTGCCAGTGCACTGTCGATATCCGGATAACTTTCATTCAGAAGAAATTCATTGGCCCCTTCTTTGTAGTGCCTGATACCGGCTGTATGTGAGGTAAGCTGGCGCAAAGTAATGACCGGTTTATCAGCAGGCCATGCGCTGACGTATTCAGTGACCGGTTTATCCAGGTCAATGTTGCCCGCTTCCGCAAGACGCATTAATCCGGCGGTGGCGATGAGTTTAGAGACACTGCCGATACGCACCTTGTGATCTGTCGTCATAGGTACATGATTTTCAACGTCGGCAAAACCGTAGCCTTTAGCCATCAGCATGCCCTTATCGTTACCGAGCGCCATGGTTATACCCGGCACTGTGTCACGACTTACCGCTTCTTCAAACAGAGCGTTAATAGCGCCGGAAGGAAGATCTTTGGCAAAAACAGAGGGTGTTAAAAATAACAGAAAAGAGGAGAAAACTGCGCGGCGCAACATAGAAGCAATCCCTGACAATAAAAACAATCAGACTACCGCAGTTAACAGGCCGCTACCAATAAAAAAGCCCGCTTGCGCGGGCCGGGCATCCGGACGGTGATGCGAAAACTTATTTAGCTTGTGCTTCTGTGGTGATGTGTAACGTCACTTCGTCACTTACATTCGGTACGTACATATCAATCCCGAAGTCAGAACGCTTGATGGTGGTCATTGCATCAAAACCAATCGCTTCTTTCTGTGTCATCGGGTGTACACCTGAACCATTCAGAGTGACATCCATAGTGACGGACTTAGTCACACCTTTGATCGTCAGATCGCCGGTCACTTCCATCGTCTTATCACCTGTCATTTCAACATCTGTGCTGGTAAATGTTGCAGAAGGAAACTTCGCTGCATTGAACCAGTCAGCACCGACAAATTCTTCGTTCAGTTTTTTAACAAATGAATCAATGGTATCAATTTTCACAGACACATCGATTTTGCTGTCTTCCGGCGCGTCTTTGTCAAACACGATGGTGCCTTCAGCGCCGTTGATAGCGGCTGTCGGGTTAGAGAATCCGAAGTGATTCCATGAAGCGATAACGCTGGTGTGAGTAGGATCAATCTGGTAGCTGACAGGCGCCGCGAATGCGCCTGCACTGATTAAACCTGAAACTAATACTGCCGGGATAAATTTATTCATTACACATTCCTTTCATAACGTTGATGTCACAAGTGTGAGGACGATTTACTTACCTATAATACGGCGTTCCTGAAATACGGATGTGTCGAAGATCTGAACGAAACATTCGAAATATCAGAATGAAGTGCTCTGACCCTGTTTCTGAGGCTACCCCGGCCATTTATTTTTTCAGAAAGACTAGACACAAGATGAAATCTGTTTAATTCTTATACCGTTGTTAACGAAAAAATAACAAAAAAAAGATAAAAATTAACAGGCGGCTAGCCTGATACGACAGGGTCCTGTGAGCAGGGTATTACACAAGATCCTCCATCACGGAGGTGTTGAGTGAAGAAACTCGTATGTAACGCAATGATGGTTTGGGGGTTAGCGATGTCTGTTATTCCGGCATCGCTGCAAGCAGAAACCATGGCAACATCAGACCGGGCAGGTGAAATCAACCTGAGACAAGGTGTCACAGACATCAGTGGACAGGTTTACGACCTGCATATGCTGATGTTCTCAATTTGTGTGGCCATCGCCGTGGTGGTGTTCGGTGTGATGTTTTACTCCATGTTCAAGCACCGTAAATCCCGGGGCGCCAAACCGGCGCACTTCCACGAAAACGTGAAAGTAGAAATCGCCTGGACAGTCATTCCTTTCCTGATCCTGATTTTTATGGCCGTCCCGGCAGCACAAACCCTCATCGCGATGGAAGATGCCAGTGAACCTGAAATGACGGTTCTTGTCACCGGTTCCCAGTGGAAATGGCATTACAAGTACATGGACAGCGATGTGTCCTTTTACTCCATCATGGCTACACAGCGTGAGCAGATTGAGAACAAATTCGAAAAAGGGGAAAACTACCTGCTTGAGGTAGATCGTCCTCTGGTCATTCCTACCGGACAAAAAGTCCGCTTCCTGATCACCTCTGACGACGTTATCCATTCCTGGTGGGTGCCCGATTTCGCAGTGAAGAAAGATGCTAACCCTGGCTTCATCAATGAGGCGTGGACCAAAGTGAATGAGCCCGGTATTTACCGTGGACAGTGCGCTGAACTGTGCGGGAAGGATCATGGTTTCATGCCGGTAGTGGTGATTGCGAAGAGCCCGGATGAATATAAAACCTGGATGACAGAGCAGGAAGCCATTGTGAAACAGGCGAAAGAAGAAGAACAGCGTCTGCTGGCCATGAACATGAGCAAAGAAGAGCTGATGAGTACCGGCGAGAAAGTGTACAACGCGACATGCGCAGCCTGCCACATGCCTAACGGTCAGGGGTTGCCGGGCGTTTTCCCTGCACTTAAAGGCAGTCAGATGGTATTGGAGGATCAGAAAGCGCACATCGATATTGTGCTTAACGGTAAAGCAGGCACGGCCATGCAGGCGTTTGGCAAGATGCTGTCCCTGAAAGATATCGCCGCCGTGATTACCTACGAGCGGAATGCCTGGGGAAATAACACCGGCGATGTGATCCAGCCTAAAGACGTTAATGCAGTAGCAACCGGTAAATAGGAGCGTGCGATGAGTAAAGCAACTGAAACTATGACGCCGGAGCACACTGCGGCACATGATGAACATCACGATGATCACCACGGACACGGCGCACCGGCAGGCCTGATGCGCTGGGTGCTGACAACTAACCACAAAGATATCGGTACGTTATATCTGTGGTTCGCCTTCATCATGTTTCTTACCGGCGGCGCGATGGCGATGGTGATCCGCGCCGAACTGTTCCAGCCCGGTTTACAAATCGTAGACCCGAATTTCTTTAATCAGATGACCACAGTGCACGGCCTGATAATGGTATTCGGTGCTGTCATGCCGGCGTTTACCGGTCTGGCTAACTGGCTGATCCCCATGATGATCGGCGCACCGGATATGGCATTACCGAGAATGAACAACTGGAGCTTCTGGATCCTGCCGTTTGCATTTTCCATGCTGTTAGGTTCACTGTTCATGGAAGGTGGTGGCCCGGCTTTCGGCTGGACCTTCTATGCGCCGCTGTCGACGACATACAGCAGCGACAGTACCGCGCTGTTTGTGTTCTCAGTCCATATTATGGGGATTTCTTCCATCATGGGCGCAATCAACGTAATCGTGACTATCTTTAATATGCGTGCGCCGGGTATGACATGGATGAAAATGCCGCTGTTCGTCTGGACCTGGCTTATTACTGCATTCCTGCTGATTGCTGTAATGCCTGTACTGGCCGGTGCAGTGACCATGGTGCTTACCGACAAATTCTTCGGGACAAGTTTCTTTGATGCTGCCGGCGGCGGTGACCCGGTTATGTTCCAGCATATTTTCTGGTTCTTCGGACACCCTGAAGTCTACATCATGATATTACCGGCTTTTGGCATTATCTCGCAGATTGTGCCGACCTTCGCCCGCAAGCGCCTGTTCGGCTATGCCTCCATGGTGTACGCCACAGCCTCCATCGCCCTGCTCTCATTCATCGTCTGGGCTCACCATATGTTTACCACGGGTATGCCGGTGTTTGCTGAAATGTTCTTTATGTTCGCCACCATGCTGATCTCCGTACCCACCGGCGTGAAAGTGTTTAACTGGGTGGCCACCATGTGGCGGGGTTCCATGACCTTTGAGATCCCCATGTTATTTGCTCTGGCATTCATTGTGCTGTTCACCATCGGTGGCTTGTCCGGATTGATGCTGGCCATTACACCTGTGGATTTTCAGTACCACGATACCTACTTTGTCGTGGCTCATTTCCATTATGTTCTGGTGACCGGCGCGGTGTTTTCTATTATGGCGGCGGTGTATTACTGGCTGCCTAAATGGACCGGTAAGATGTTTGATATCACGCTGGCCAAGTGGCATTTCTGGTGCTCACTGATTTCCGTGAATGTGTTGTTCTTCCCTATGCATTTTGTGGGGCTGGCGGGTATGCCACGGCGGATCCCTGATTACTCACTGCAATTTGCTGATTACAACCAGTGGATCAGTATCGGCGGGTTTGCTTTCGGGTTATCCCAGCTGATTTTCCTGGTACTGCTCATTAAAGCCTGCAAAAAGCAGGGCGAACCGGTTACGTCACAGGTGTGGGAAGGTGCAGAAGGTCTGGAGTGGGAAATTCCCTCTCCTGCTCCTTACCACACGTTTGAAACGCCTCCGGTTGTGAAGTGAGTTACCAAAATGGACAACCGCGCAGCCGGTAACCGCACCCTTACCCTGCGACTGCTTGTGGTCGTAGCGGGTATGTTTGGCTTCGGTTTCGCCCTGGTGCCTTTGTATGACGTGTTCTGTGATATCACCGGAATCAACGGAAAAACGGCTAACCGGGCCGCAGTGTGGCAGGGCAAAGATATTGATACCAGCCGCACTGTGACCGTGGAATTTATTACCCGCACAAACAGCGGCATGCCCTGGGAATTTCGTGCAGAAACACAGCGTGTGAAGGTGCACCCCGGAGAAGTGAATACCGTGGCGTTTTACGTCAGAAACCCGGCTGCCAGTAACATCATTGCTCAGGCAATTCCCTCTGTCAGTCCGGGACAGGCGGCCCTCTATCTGAATAAAACCGAGTGCTTTTGCTTTAACCAGCAGCCCTTACAGGCTGGTCAGGAAGCGTGGATGCCTATGTCGTTCTACGTGGATGCCGGGCTGCCGGAAGATATTACCTATTTTACCTTGCAATACACACTGTACGACGTGACCGCCAGGGCCGGCGATCTGAGCGGCAGTGATAACCCTTATTTACGACAGCCTGTAAGCGGCAGCCGCTGACAGGCCGGAAGGAGAGTAGCCATGCAACAAGAATATCAACGGTATTATGTGCCTGCACAAAGTCCCTGGCCCATTGTCGGGGCGGTAGCCTTATTTCTGATTGCGGTGGGAGCCGGCAACACCGTCATTGAAAGCACCAAAGGGGAAGGCGGGTACGGGCCGCATGTTCTGGCGGCGGGCATCGTCACGTTGCTGGTGATGCTGTTTGGCTGGTTTAAAAATCAGATTGATGAATCCATGGGCGGGTTATACAGCGATCAGCTTGGCCGCTCTTACCGTCAGGGGATGAGCTGGTTTATTTTCTCTGAGGTGATGTTTTTTGCCGCCTTTTTCGGGGCACTGTTTTACGCACGCATGATTTCGGTGCCTTGGCTCGGAGGCGCCTCGAACAATGCGATGACCAATGACGTGTTGTGGCCGGCATTTGAAGCCATGTGGCCCCTTGTTACCACGCCCGGGGGCACGACTACTCAGGAAATGAGTGCTGCCGGATTGCCTACCATTAACACCATTATTCTGCTGATTTCGTCCGTTACCCTGCACTTTGCTCACGTGGGTCTTGAACAGAACAAACGCAAACAGCTGACCGTCATGCTGGGCGTAACCATACTACTTGGACTGGGCTTTCTGACACTGCAGGTCGAAGAATATATCCATGCTTATCAGGAGCTGGGTCTGACACTGCAGTCCGGCGTGTACGGCAACACCTTTTTCATGCTCACCGGCTTCCACGGAATGCATGTGACGCTGGGTACCATCATTCTGATTGTGTTGTTTTTAAGGGTGCTGAAAGGGCACTTTACACCCAAAAGCCACTTCGCGTTTCAGGCCGGCAGCTGGTACTGGCATTTCGTCGATGTTGTTTGGGTAATGCTGTATCTGTTTGTGTATGTGCTTTAAGTGACAGCGCACCGGACCGCCTCAGTAAGGGGCGGGATTCGGACTGATAAGTCCGGTAGCCAGTGCGATAAGGATCAGGGTAACAATGATGACAGAGGTTAAGACACGGCGGCCGATGTATTTGCTCATAGGTTCGCCGTCCGGGTCATCTTTCATCATTACCCGCATGGCGAGAAACAAGTTAGCGATCATGTAAATCACTAAGCATACAAGGACGATTTTTATAATCATTTTTTTCTCCGTCAATAAGGGGAGCCAATTATGAATCAGGCAAACAGGTTCCGTTCCTTACCTCTCGCTGTTGTGGTACTTACAGCGGTTATCTGCATGATTTCGCTGGGCTTCTGGCAACTCGACCGGATGCACCAGAAAGAACAGCGTCTGGCTAGCATAGCGCAAAAAAGCAGCGAAGGGTCAATCTCTCTCAGTCAGCTGGATCCTGTGCGGGAAGATATCCGTGATTATCAGGTGGGGTTTAACGGCCGCGCTGATACATCTCAGATCCTGTTTCTGGATAACAGGGTGGAAAACGGGCGCGTGGGGTATGACGTTATCGTGCCTGTACATAGCAGTGAAGGCACTGTGCTGGTGAATTTTGGATGGGTGGAGGCGCCGCTAAGCCGGAATGAACTGCCCGGAGTGGATGTGGAAAGCAAGTTTCAGCACTTCCATGGCCGCATAACCATGCCGGGACACAACCCGGTGGTGCGCGAAACGTTGTCGTCTGATGCTACGTTTCCCGTGGTGGTGCAGGCGCTGGATATCCCCTTTATCCGCCGCCTGACCGGACAGCCTCTGCAACCCTTTGTGGTTGAGTTAACTGCACCGGAAGAAAGTGCGTTTGTCCGCAACTGGCAGCCCGTTGTCATGCCGCCGCAAAAGCACCTGGGTTATGCCATTCAATGGTTCGGGCTGGCCATCGCTGCGGCTGCAGTCAGTTACTTTTCAATGAATTCGAATAAAAAAGGATGATCAGTATGGCAGGAAAAAATAGCAAGTTGACTATGTTAGGCGTTGCCGCCGTATTTGTACTTCCGGTCATGCTGGCAAAGCTGGCTCTGGATAATCAGTGGTTTACCAATGCAGCCACTAACAAGGGAGAGCTGCTGCAGCCTGTGAGGGATCTGACCCCGGTGTTTGCCGCTGAAAAGCCTAAATGGCGCATTGTGTACTCTGTGCCGGAGCAGTGTGATGCCGCCTGCCAGAATGCGATTTACAGTATTCATCAGGTGTGGATTGCCCTTGGCCGGGAGACTGACCGGGTGGAGGCAACGGTACTGCTTACCGGTAACAGTGATGCCGCCATCGCTGAGAAGTTGCAGTCAGAACAAAACCTGCATGTTGTAAAGGTGGCAGACAGTCGTCAGCAGGCAGCACTTAATGTGAGTGATGCAGGGTCTATTTTGCTCGTCGACACCCTGAATAATGCCATGCTTCGTTACCCCACCTTTACCGACAAGCAAATGGCAATACAGCATAGCCGGGACATTCTGGCTGACGTGAAAAAACTGCTGAAACTGTCACGTATCGGATAATCCGGGAGGCAAGCATGAGAAAGTTAGTCCTGTTTAGTCTGATCCTCGCGGTGGTTGTTATTATTCTCGGTGCCTATACGCGGCTCACCGATGCCGGGCTGGGCTGTCCTGACTGGCCGGGATGCTACGGGTTGCTGACCGTTCCGCTGGAAGACCACCATGTTGAGGCGGCGAATGCCGCTTTCCCCGAACGTCCGGTAGAAGCGGCTAAAGCCTGGAATGAAATGATTCACCGTTACTTTGCCGGTGCACTGGGTTTATGTATTTTTACTATCGCTGCCATCGCTGTGAAGCAGCGTCACAGCGGCCGTACCGTACGCCTGCCACTGTTGCTTGTTGCACTGGTTATCTTTCAGGCAGCCCTGGGCATGTGGACGGTGACGCTGAATTTACTGCCGGTTGTGGTAATGGGGCATCTGCTCGGCGGCTTCACCATACTGGCGTGCCTGTTTTTACTGCATCTCAAATTACGGGAGAGTAAACGAAAGCCCCGGCGTATTAACAGCATCACCAAATTTGCGCTGTTGGGCATGGCTATTCTGTTGATGCAGATTGGCCTCGGGGGATGGACATCAGCAAACTATGCCGCTCTTGCCTGCACTGACTTTCCGGTGTGTGAAGATGGCTGGGCCTCCAGGCTCGACTTTTCCGGTGCTTTCAGTGTGCCTTATGCCGAAACCTACGAATATGGCGCCCACGGATACGGTGAACGCATGACAATGCATATTGTGCACAGAGCCGGCGCGGTCATTACGTTTTTATATTTACTCTGGCTCGGCTTCAGGCTGTACAGCCGGGAGGTGGCTGCGCCGGTGAAAAGTGCCGCGCTGCTGCTCATCGGGGTGCTGATGATTCAGGTAACACTGGGCGTAAGCAATGTCGTGCTGAGTCTGCCCGTCATTGTGGCCGTTGCTCACAACATCGTCGCTGCCTGTTTATTACTGGTAATGGTATGGATCACTTATCAGGTGTCCCGCTATCAGGGTGATCCGCAACAGGGAGGAGCACATGGCTAAATCTGTTTCTGTTCATCAGCGCCGCTTGGCGACATCTCCGCCGGTCAACTGGCGTGACTATTATGAGTTAACCAAGCCTAAGGTGGTTATGCTGCTGTTGCTCACAGCCCTGGTGGGTATGTGCCTGGCCACAGAGTCGCTGGTGCCGGCAAATGCTCTGATTGCCGGTATGGCGGGGATTGGTATGCTGGCATCCTCTGCTGCGGTGATTAATCATGTGGTTGACCACCGCATTGACGGTATGATGGCCCGTACTGTTAACCGCCCGGTCGTGAAGGGGAAGGTGAGTGTATCTCAGGCGTTGTTTTTTGCCGCTGTGCTGGGGCTCGCCGGATTCGCACTACTGTGGTTTTTCGTGAATGCCCTTACCGCCATGCTCACACTGGCCAGTCTGGTCGGGTATGCGGTTATCTACACCATGTTCCTCAAGCGGGCGACGCCTCAGAATATTGTTATCGGCGGACTGGCAGGTGCAGCACCGCCGCTGCTGGGCTGGACCGCGGTAACCGGCGAGATCCACGCCCATGCTTTGCTGCTGGTATTAATTGTTTTTACCTGGACTCCCCCTCACTTCTGGGCGCTGGCGATACACAGGCAAAAGGACTACGCACGGGCAAACGTGCCTATGCTGCCGGTTACCCACGGGGAATCGTTCACCAAAACCTCGGTGCTGGCTTACACCGTGCTGCTGGTTCTGGTGTGTTTGCTGCCCTACCTTACCGGTATGTCTCACCTAATTTATCTGGCGGGATCGCTGGTATTGAATGCTGGGTTCTGTTTGTGGGCATGCAGGTTAAAGTTTGCGGCTAAGCCCGACACGGCAATGAAAACATTCCGCTATTCTATTTACCATCTCATGTTATTGTTTGTGGTGCTCTTAATTGACCACTACTTACCCGTAACACTATGACTCAAAGAACCTTAACCGGCATCATCGCTGTGGTAGCGTTGATCGCCGGCATCGCCGGTGCCCTTTATATCGCTCCGCCTTCCGGTGAAAGCCGGGTACCGGAGTACTTTCAGGCTTATCCTCTGCCCAAACCACTGGCTGATTTTTCTCTCACAGATGCTGACGGACAACCATTTACCAGGGAAAACCTGACCGGTGCCTGGACATTAGTATTTTTAGGCTACACTTATTGTCCGGATGTGTGCCCCACAACGATGGCGTCCTTAAATAAAATATGGCCTAAACTTTCGTCTATAAAATCCGGGGCTAATACTCAAGTACTATTTTTGTCTGTGGATCCCAAAAGGGATACTTTTCAAAGACTTAAAAGTTATATAAGTTTTTTTAATAAAGACTTCATCGCTGCAACCGGTCCGCACGCCGAAATATTCCCTCTTGTCAGGAACATGGGATTGATGTACTCATTAACTGAGGACACTGATAAAGCTGACTATCTGGTCGATCATAGCGCGTCGGTGGTTCTCATCAGCCCCGAAGCGGAAGTGCTCGGAAGGTTCAAACCAATAATGGAGCCCGGGAAGTTAGCGATCATAGACAGCGAGCAAATTCTTGCAGATATGCCTAAGGTGGTTATCACCCGGTAGTATTCATGACAGTAGTAGTACGTCAGGCAACCGCAAGGGATGCGACTTATGCGGTGCCGTTGTTACTGGATGCGGGAGAGCATTTACTTACGAAAATATATGGGGACGGCGACCGTGATACGGCGTTTGCTTTCCTTTCAGCGGCCTGGCTTCGCGGCACGGGACAATATGGTTTTGCCAATCACTGGCTGGCGTGTATAGAAGACGAAATTGTCGGCATTATTTCATGCTGGCATGACAGCCTTCCGCAGCACTTTGATCGGGATACATTGACATCGATTACCGATTTCTTTGGTCTTGATGAGGCTATTGATGTGGTGATGCGAAGTCAAACTTACACCATCGCGCTTAACCCGCCTATGGTGCTGGAAATGTCCATCGGACATCTGGCTGTAGCAGCCGGAGCCAGACGAAGTGGTGTTGCCACCATCCTCGTCAGGTACATGGAAAACATGGCACGTGAACTGGGCAAATTATCTCTCGTCCTGGACGTAGAGGAACACAACACAAGAGCCATCGATTTCTATAAATCTATGGGCTTTAAATCGAGGCAGGGGATCCCGCCTTTCATTCAATTCACCAAAGGTATTGCGCCGGTTATCACTTAATCCGGATAGGTGCCGTCTTCGCCGGAAATAAAGAACGGTTGCGAAAACCAATAGTAGCGACCGTTCTGCGAATTCGACGGTGCGGTACAGTTAATACGTGAACGGCCAACCGGCAGCACGGTATTCAGCGTGTATGATAAGGTTTTGCCGTTAATGTTAACCGGCAGTGATTCACCCTGGTAGTAACAGGCGGCACGGGGTAAGCCCACATCATCGCTGTTGGTGGTGAACGACAATGTTTCATCGATAACTCTGGCAGTGCGCTCAGGGTTATCGATATCGTTGTGTGTCACCGGCATACCCAAACTTGCAATCTTCACTTTCAAGGGCGCCATATTGGCAAAACGACCAGCCGCGGGAAAGCGAGGTAGTGCGGTAAAATCACTGTAACTGCTGATGCCGCCGGAATGCTGTCCGAATCCGGTGTATCCCTCTTTTGCCAGTTTATCAGCCAGTGTTTTATTGTATTCACCGAAGGGATACGCCAGGTATTTCAGTGACTCACCGGTTTGTGCTGTGAGTTTTTTCTCCGCTTCTTCAACATTTTGCCATACCCGTTCTAACCAGGCCTCTTTGGACTCATCCTGATGACGGTCCAGCATGTGCAAATGGTCCAGTGTATGGTTGGCAAAATCCACACCGTCTTTGTGCATGGCCTTTACATCATCCCAGCTTAACTGGTTTTTCAGTCGGCCAATTTCATCAGGATTGATAAATACGGTGTAGGGAAGTTTCAATGACTGCATCACAGGGTGACCGTTTTCAAGAATATTCCGGTAACCGTCATCAAAGGTGACCGCAACGGCATTTTCCGGCAATGTCTGCTTGTTTTTCAGCGCTTCTGTAATGTCCTGAAGGGGCATGACTTTGTAGTTTTCCGCCAGCCAGGTCATGTGGGTTTTAAATTGTTCAGGTGTAACACTGGTGCTTGCCGGCGTGTCTTCAGATACGTGGTGGTAAAGTAAAACCACTGCACTGTCCTGCCCGGCAGCGGCCGCAGATTGTGCCATCACTAACAGCGTCACAACGCTGGCAAACACACCTTTTCCCCACTTCATTGCGCGGTTTCTGATAAGCTGCATGCATATTCCTTAAACTTAGTTATTTCCGTTTTGACCACGACCGCCAATGCTGGCTGGCCAGCCCATAAAACCTTACTGGCCATCGCTTTTCCTATGATTCTGGCCAATATTACCACTCCCTTACTCGGGCTGGTTGATACGGCCGTAATGGGGCATATGGATTCATCTGCCATGCTGGCCGGTGCATCTATTGGAACATTGATCCTCACGCAAATCTACTGGGTGTGCGGCTTTCTCAGAATGTCGTCCACTGGCCTGAGTGCACAGGCAAAAGGCGATCCAGAACAGCCCGGCTTACTCTCCGCAAAAGTACTTTGGCAAACAGGCGCGGTTGCCCTCGCCGCCGGCTTACTTATCGTTGCTCTGCAAGTGCCTGTATTGCAGGCAGGGCTTGCGTTAGCCTCATCCGGTGCTGAAGTGGCTTCTTATACCCGGGAGTACTTTAATATCCGGGTATGGGGCGCACCGGCGGCGATGCTCAACATGGCATTAACCGGCTGGCTGGTAGGTCAACAGAAAACTCGTCATGTGTTATGGATACAGGTGGCAGGCAACCTGTTGAATGCCGCGCTGGATATTCTGTTTGTGTATGGCCTGGATATGTCAGTTGGTGGTGTGGCGCTGGCCAGTGTGCTGGCTGAATACACCATGATGTTATCGGGCGCGGTGTGCGCCCTTAAGCTCACTTCAGGTTGGCGTCCGCAGGCAGACTGGTTTAACCGCGCAGCACAAAAAATTCTGCTGAAGCTTAACAGCGATATGTTAATCCGGAACCTGGCGCTTCAGGCTTGTATTGCGTTTCTGACCATTCAGGGGGCGAGGATTGGTGAAACAGCGGCAGCGGTGAATGCTATTCTCATGCAGTTTTTCGTGTTAATTGCACTGGGGCTGGACGGCGTTGCCTATGCTGTTGAAGCGCTCATCGGCGAAGCGGCCGGCGCAAAAGACAAGGAACGCCTGGGCGGGCATGTGAAGCGGGGATTATTCTGGTCTTCGGTTTTTGCCCTGGTGTATGCCGCTTTGTTTTACCTTGCCGGAGATTTTATTATCGCATCACTGACGGGGATTGCTGCGTTACAAACCGCTGCGCAGGCTTATTTGCCCCTCATGGTGTTGTTGCCGCTGGTGGCACACTGGTGCTTTTTCTTTGACGGCGTATTTGTGGGGCTTACCCGCTCAGACGCCATGCGTAATACCATGCTTGTCAGTGCGGCGTTTGTGTTTTTTCCGGTTTGGTGGGTGTGTCAGTCGCAGGGGAACGTGGCGCTCTGGTATGCCATGCTGGCTTTCCTGCTGGCCAGAGGGATCACTCTCGGTTTCGTTTTCTGGCGGCGGGATTCATCACTTTAAGACGTTGCCACAGTATGGCCAGATAGCCACTCATGGCGATGACAAAACCACTGAACAGAACAATAAGCGAGATAAAATACAGCGCGGGATGGTAAGTGCTGATGGTCATCAGCACCGTGGCACCCGCGATGAAGAGTGCCAGGCCTGTTTTGAACCGTCGCCAGCTGCGGTGTAGTGCAGTCAGCGACGCGTCAGACGGATTAATAATACGAGTGCTCACCGGCTTCGTGCTCGGTGGCGTCACGCACACCTGTCAGTTCACCCGGGAATTGTTCAAGCAACTGCTTTTCAATCCCTTCTTTCAGGGTAACATCGACCATTGAACAACCGTTACAGCCGCCACCAAATTGCAGAATGGCGAAACCTTCTTCAGTGATTTCAAGCAATACTACTTTACCGCCGTGGCTGGCCAGTTGCGGGTTAACTTCCGACTCAATGACATAGCTTACACGGTCAACCAGAGGCGCATTGTCGTCCACTTTTCTGGCTTTTGCATTTGGCGCTTTCAGAGTGAGCTGAGAACCCATCTGGTCCGTCACGTAGTCAATCTCTGCTTCTTCCAGAAACGGCGCACTCTCTGCGTCAACAATGGCGTCGAATCCGTTGAAGTTTAAACGGATGTCGCCGGGTTCAACAGCAGACGGAGGACAATAAGACACACCGCATTCCGCTGTTGAGGTTCCGGGGTTAACTACGAACACTCTGATGTTCGTCCCGGCATCTTGTTTTTCCAGCAGTTTTGCGAAGTGAGCCTGTGCGTCTTCTGATATATTGATCATTAACAAATCCTACGTTGCATCGTGATAGCGCATATAATAACAAATTTACCTGACTAAAACAGTCAAGTATTGCATGCTTTTATACAGGTGTGGTCAAAAGTACAAAAAACAACAGGAAAAAGAAAAATGGATTCAAGTTTCAGACGCGCAGGAAAATGGGTGTTCGCCCTTTTTGCTTTTGTCGTGTATTCAGCATTAGCAGCACCGGTATTTAAAGATACCGGAGGTAAACCGGTTACTGCTTACCTGCCGGCAAATACCAGCTATGACCCTGCTATTCCGACCCCTGAATCTTATCTTGGTACTGAAGTGGGTACCTGGCATGTACGCCATGACCAGCTGGCCGGGTACATGTATGCCCTGGCAGCAGCGTCTGACCGCATCAGCATTGAAGAAACCGGCCGCACCCATGAAAACCGTCCGTTATTACTGCTCACCATTACTGCACCGGAAAACCGCAGCAAGTTACCGCAATGGCGGGAAAACCATCTCAAAACAGTGAACAGCGGGGCTAAAGCCGCAAAAGATGCGCCTCTGTTTCTGTACATGGGTTACAGCATTCATGGTAATGAGCCTTCCGGAAGCAACGCTGCACTGGTCATGGCGTATTACCTGGCTGCAGCGCAGGATGAAACGGTAACAGATTTGCTCAGCAAAAACGTCGTGTTGCTGGATCCCTCATTCAATCCTGACGGTTTGTCCCGTTTCGCACAGTGGGCAAACATGCATAAAAGCAAAAACCTTGTCGCTGACGGAGAAAACCGGGAGCACAAGGAAGACTGGCCTTCCGGCAGAACGAATCATTACTGGTTCGACTTAAACCGTGACTGGTTATTGCTGACCCATCCTGAGTCACAGGCGCGGATCAAGCAGTTTCAGAAATGGCGTCCTCATGTACTGACCGATCATCATGAGATGGGGCCGGACAGCACCTATTTCTTCCAGCCCGGTGTGCCGTCGCGGAAAAATCCGAATACGCCTGACGGCAATGTGAGGCTTACAGAAGCGCTGGCAGCTTTTCACGCCAAAGCGTTTGATGACGCAGGCCAGTTATACTTCTCGGAAGAAGGTTTTGACGATTTTTACTACGGGAAAGGCTCATCGTATCCCGATTCTATGGGCAGCATCGGTATTCTGTTTGAACAGGCAAGCAGCCGCGGACACGTGCAGGATACGGTGAACGGAGAGCTGGCCTTTGCACAGACTATCCAGAACCATGTGACGACCAGTCTGAGTACGATTGCCGGTTCGCTGGCCAACAAGCCAGCTATTCTGAATTACCAGAATACATTCTTCTCTGAGACGGCTGACGCGATTGATAAAGATGAACATTTCGGGGCGATTGTGGCTATGCCGGATGACAGTGGCCGTAAAGAGGCTTTACTGTCGATCCTCAATCAACATGAGATCCAATACAGTTACGCAAGAGATGACGAGGAAATTGATAACAAGCGCTACAGCAAAGGCAGTTTGGTTGTGCCTTTTAATCAGCCAAAATACCGCCTGGTAAAGAGCCTGTTTTCTACCCGTCAGCAATTTGCTGAGAACACCTTCTATGACGTGTCTAACTGGAATATCGCGCTGGCGTTCAATCTTGATTACGACGTGCTGAGCAAACGCGCCGGGCGTGGCATCAAAACGGAAGCCGGGCCGGTGAAAATGCCGGTACCGCTCGTTGATGGTGAAGCGTACGCCTATGCATTTGAATGGAAAAGTTACTATGCGCCGGCGATGCTGCAACAACTGTTGGAAAACGGGGCCACAGTGCGCAGTGCTGAAACCCCCTTTACCGCCACACTGACTGATGGCCGGAATCATGATTTCGCAGCCGGAACCATTATTGTGCCCACGCCATTATCACAGCCTGATGATCTGCTCAGCCTGTTACAGGATGCATCGGCCTTAACCGGTGTGGAAGTGTTCGGGATAAAAAGCGGCCTGACACCGCAGGGTTCTGATCTTGGCGGTCGTACCCTTGCGCCGGTAAAAGCGCCATCAATTCTGCTGGTGGGTGGTAACGGCACCAGTTCATCGGAAGCCGGAGAAATCTGGCACTATCTGGACACCCGTGTAGGCACAGCGCCGGTCATTGTGGAGCAGGACCGTTTAAACACTATCCGCCTGGCTGACTATTCCCATATTATTTTCGTCAGTGGCACTTACAGTGGTCTGAGCGACAAGCTCAACAATGATATCAGTGACTGGGTGAATAATGGCGGCGTGCTGATTGGACAGAAATCGGCGGTAAAATTCTTTGCACAAAAAGGCTGGCTGGATGCGGAAATCGTATCCCGCGATAAAGTCGACAGTGTTTTTCCGGTGGATAAGCTGACCTATGCAGATAAATCTGCGCTGGGTGCCAGTAAAATTATTGCCGGTGCGGTATACGAAACTGATATTGACCCGACTCATCCAATTTTCTTTGGTTACACGGGTAAAACACTTCCGGTATTTAAAACCAGTAATATGATTGTGCATGCTGACGCCGACCCGTTCACCAGGCCCGGTCACTATTCCGACAGTCCGTTAATGGCCGGATTCAGTGCAAAACAACTGGAAACCATGATTGGCGGCACGGCATCTGTGCTGACTCAGCCGAAAGGTCGTGGCGTGGTAATTGGCTTTACTGACAACCTGCTTTTCCGGGGCTACTGGTATGGTACCGGTAAGCTGATGTCAAACGCGATCTATCAGTCAGGCCACTTAGTCCGCTAAGGGGGACCGGCAGGTCAGCGCCATCACCCAGACTTCAATAATGAGGTCGGGGTGATGTTGACGCAGCTGACCGGCGAGCACATTAGCCGTCGCGCCTGTGGTCATAACGTCATCAATGATGGCTACGTGGCGCAGCTCCTTGCAGGGCTTTACCTGAAAAGCGCTGTGCAGGTTATGCATCCGGTGGTCCTTTTTCAGCGTGTGTTGTGATCGTCCTCCCGTGCGGCGGGCCCAGTCAGCGATGACCGGTCTTTCTATTCTGCGGCCGATGTGACGGGCCAGTTCTGTTGCCTGGTTGAACTGCCGGCGAAAAAAACGGTGCAGTGGTACGGGAACCGGGAGTAAGGCATCCGGTAATAGTGTGTCTTCATCGATACACTGTGAGGTGAACCAGTTGCCAAGAATGGCCGGACTTATCTGACAGCGCCGGAATTTCATGGCTTTGATAAGCTGGTCAAATGGCCAGCGATATTCTCCGCAGGCCCTTAATGCACTGTAGGAGGGCGGTAAAAATTGCTGGCTGATTTTTTTGTAGCGCAGTAAATTACCCTGATAGCCAAGCTGTAACAAAAAGCGGGTATCAAATTTGCAGAACGTACACACAGGTACGTCACTGTACTGATTACACAGCAAACAAGCTAAGTTGGGAAGTCGCATGGTTAAGTACTCTGTCAGCCCGGCAGTGGTGCTCTGCAGCGGCAAAATTGCAGGCATAGTCAAAGGATGTCATCAGTGTTAAATGCTAACGTCTCAGAAAATCTCGTCAGCCGTACCCGGGGTACAGGAAAAGATCTGGTTTTGCTTCACGGCTGGGGCATGAACAGTGGTGTGTTTGAGCACTTCATTCCGTTGCTGGAAAGCGAATTCAGAGTGACCACCATTGATTTGCCGGGCTTTGGTGAAAACAACGGTGTGCTGCCGGAAGAGCCTTATACCGTGGCATCTGTGGCGAAGATGATCACGCCGTATCTGCCGGAAAACTGCGTGGTCGCAGGATGGTCACTGGGTGGTCTGGTTGCACAGCAACTGGCTCTGGATTTACCGGAACATGTAAGTGCCCTTATCACTATAGCCTCAACGCCCAGATTTGTTAACGGTCCCTGCTGGCCGGGTATTGATGCCGAATTGCTTGCCCAGTTTGAAACGCAGCTGGCAAAAGATTACGGCAAAACCCTGGAGCGGTTTCTTGCCATTCAGGCCATGGGCAGTGATACCGCCCGCCAGGATATGAAAGCCATCAGACAAAGTATTACCGCATGGCCTTCACCGGCAGAAGAGGCGCTGAAAGCTTCTCTGGCGCTGCTTTCCAGTGAAGATCTCCGCGAACATATCGGTCGTATCAGGCAGCCGACATTACGGATATACGGACGGCTGGACAGTCTGGTACCGACCAGCGGCATTGACCGCATCTGCGAGCTGCACCCGCAAAGTGACACGGTTGTATTGCCTCACGCATCTCACGCCCCTTTTATTTCTCATCCGCAACAGTCTGCCGATATTATTCGTCAGTTTCTGGTAGCAACCTTCTGAAATTGGCGGGCCACAAGGCTCGCCCGTTCTTTATATTCCCTCTGGTTTATATACTAAATTTGCAAAAACACTTGACATTTGCCACCGGTGGCAAATAATTAACGAAATGTTAAAAGTGCGTTATATAATTTGATTTTCTCTGAAGGGATGCATTATGAAACGTTACATTATTCCAAGCGTTTACCAGGCCATTCAGCTCTGCCGCACCTTAGGTGACGCAGAATATGGCATGACATCACTGGCACTGGAAGAGCAGTTGCAACTGCCCCGATCCTCCGTTTTCCGCCTGCTTAAAACCTTATGCAGTGAGCGGCTGATAGAAAAGCGCGGTACCCGCTACTATCTGGCAAACGGCATGTACGGAATTGGCGGGGCGGCACCCAGACTACAAAAATTTCAACGTTTGCTGGCAGCACCACTCACTGCCCTCACCGGCGATACGACTCACACAGCAATTCTATGTGTGCCTGCCGACAATTGCGCGGTAGCTGCAGATGTATTCTGTTCTAACAGTTACCGCCTGTCTGCTATCCGGCCGGGTATGCAACTGTCACTTACCGGCTCGGCGCCGGGTCACATTATGCTGGCTTATCATCCCCGCTACCGGGATGAAAACAGCCTGAACATTGCCGAACTCGACTCGCGCAGAGTCATGAAGCTTGCAGCGCAAACCTGCACCCGGGGTTTTGCTGTGTCCGATGCGCCGGCGGGAAAAGGTCAGCTGGTGTCAGTGCCGGTGCTGGCAAGCGACGGTGAATTACTGGCGATGCTGTGCCTTGAACTGGATGAGCATCATGGTGATGCAGAGCTGCTCAGCCACTGGGCGGGCAAACTGAAACCTGTGGCGGCATTACCTGCAGCCACCTGTACACAAAATAAAAAGGAAGCCGGATGAGATTCATGAAGTACTTCCGGGGCAGTGTGGTTGTTATGCTGCTTCTTATCTCGCAGGGGATCAGAGCAGAGCAGCCAGCACTGGCATTCAGCGGGGCAAGCGGTTTTGGTAAATACACCACCGGCGGAAATGAGGGCAAGGTACTGGTTGTGTCCAGTCTGGCTGATAACAGTAAAGATCCGCAGGAAGGTACGCTACGCTGGGCTGTGAAGCAACCCTACCCGCGACTGATCGTATTTGCCATTTCCGGTGTGATTCAGTTGGAAAAAACACTCGAAATCAAAGAGCCGCACATCACCATCGCCGGCCACACTTCACCGGCCGGAATCGTGGTGGCAGGAGCATCAACGTCAATTGAAGCCGATCAGGTTATCATCCGTCATATGGCCTTCCGCCCCGGCCATTTTTTGCAGGAAGGTGATGCGCTGAGTGCGCGGAATCATTCAGACATCATTATTGACCATTGCTCCCTGAGCTGGGCGAATGACGAAGTAGCCTCGTTTTATAACAATACCCGCTTTACCCTGCAGAACAGCATTATTGCAGAGAGCCTGAATAAAGCCGGACATCACAAAGGCAGTCACGGCTACGGCGGGATTTGGGGAGGCAGAGACGCTTCATTTCTGCGAAATGTACTGGTAAGTCATATCAGCCGGAATCCCCGTATCAACGGCTGGCGGTTAAAATCGCCCTATCCGCAGGAAGATGAATTCGTTGATATCAGCAACAACGTTATTGTGAACTGGCAGGATGCGTCCGGCTACGGCGGTGAGGGTGGAAAAGCGAATTTCACGGCTAACTATTTCCTGCCGGGTCCTGCCACAAAATCCGCAAGGTTCTTTGAATTCTGGGGAGACGACCGCCCCCTCGCGCTGCTGTATGTCAGTGGCAATGTGATGCATGACCACCCTGAAATGTCTGCCAGCAACGCGCTGGGTATCAAAGTAAAAGGGGCAAAGAAAAATCCGCAGCAGGCTGCTGCTATCAAAGCCGCGAGCCTGGCAGATAAGCCTTTCCGGCAAGGGGCAATCAGTGCGTTACAGGAATCAACATTGACTGCGCAACAGGCATATGTGGCGCTAATAGAAAATGCAGATGCCGGCAGTTTTTTACGCCGTGGACATAATGCTCACGACAGCACTGACCGGCGGATCCTCGCAGCTATCCGTTCAGGGTCTTACGCCGGTAAAGACGGCATTATCGACAGTGAACTGGAAGTGACTGACTGGCAGCAATACCGCGCGGAATTGTCTTCTGCTGATACCGCTGAAACAGAAGAATTGTCAGCGGAACAGTGGCGTAAACTCGCGCTTTGATAAGCCCGACTTACTCAATGTTGATATTTTAATATTTTGTGAAATAAAGGTTAAAAACAATGTGATCTGCACTCCCTTTTTCGTAATAATGCTACCGGTGGCATTCGCAGTTTAATAAAGCCGCGACAATAAAAACGAATTAAGGAGTGCAGGACATGAGAGTGTTTAAATGGACAGCTCTGGCAGTGGCGATATCTTCAGCGCTGCCGGCTCTGGCACAAACCGCAGACACAGAACAGGCCGGAAATGGCCGGCAAACCACTCAGCAAAGTGACAATCAGGCCGCAGAAAATACGGCGCAGGACAGCGATATTGAAATTGTTGAGGTTAAAGGGGTTAAACAAGCCGATCTGAAAGCCCGTGATTTAGAACGGATGAAAAACGGCTTCAGTTCGGTGATCTCCACCGACGATTTAGGCAACTTTGTTGATCAGAACGTCGCGGAATCGTTACGACGCTTGCCGGGGGTTACCCTGCAACGTTCAGAAGGTGAAGGTAAGTTTGTTACCGTGCGGGGTTTGGGGCCGGGCTTTGTTTCTGTGAACATGAACGGATCGCAGATGTCGGGTGCCGGGGAAGAGCGTAAAGTGGGTCTTGATGCCCTGCCCGCCGACCTGCTCGGCACGATAGAAGTACTGAAAACTCTGACGCCGGACCAGAACCTGAACTCTATTGGTGGTACGGTTAACGTTAAAGCTATTTCTGCATTTGATCGCGGTAAGAACACACTGAAAATGCGGATTCAGGATGCCTACTCTGAAAACCGTGAAGAGCACTCTCCAAAATTCAGTTTTGACGGCACACAATTCTTTTTAGATGAAACCCTCGGTGTGGGTTTTGCCATTTCCCATGAAGATCGCAAAACCCTTATCGATGAAACCCGTCACCACAGCACTAATGAGATGAAGTTCTACACGGCGGATTTGGGTAAAACCGAAGAGGAAATTGCTGCCGGAGATGAAATACTCGCGCCGTCACAGCTGGAATATCGCCGTGAAGTGGCTGGCCGGACCCGTCAGGCCGCAGCGCTGAATATCGAGTATAAGCCAAATCCCGATGCTTATTACTTTGCAAAAGGCACTTACACCCAGTTCGAAGATGATGACCTTGCGCTACGGGAGTTTTATGACTTTCAGGATGCGGGGTCTGTGGGCAGTGGCGAAATCGTTTACGTCAACAGTGATACCAACGAGTTCATCCTCAGCGATATTGATGTCTTCCATCAGCAATTTATTCAGGAAAGTGAGAACAAAACCATCACGTTCAGTTTTGGTGGCGAAAACCGCATTGCGGAAAGGTTCGTGCTGGATTATGAATATGCCCAGTCCCGTTCTGAAGAAGACTCCCGCGGAGACCGCCGTGTGCAGTTCCGTGAGCGTGATCTAATTGTTTACGGTCAGGGTCTGCGGGATAACATCCGTGCCAGAGTGCTCTCACCCGGTGAGGCGGCAGATATAGCCGGTCTTACTTACGATCCTGAAGACAGTATTTTCGGTACGTCAGGCAGTGGCGATGGCTCAGATCTGTCCAATTATCAGTTTGATAACTTATTCTTAGAGGACGGCCTCAGGACTGACGAAATCAAAACCGTTAATCTTAATCTGCGCGCGGACGTGTTCAATGACTGGGTAAACTACGTAAAAGTAGGTGGCCAGGTGACGCAGCGGGATCACGTGCGGGACAAAGACCGCTGGAGCTTCGACCCCTCCGCCGCCGATTGCAGCGATGATGCCTGTATCACTGCAGTTAATTCCACTCTTGCTGACTACGACAGCAGTATTCCTGCAGGCAGTCAGTTTCAGCTTCCCTTTGAAAGCCGCTCAACGGTGGATGATATCGTGAATGCAACACGTCAGACCGTGGCTGTTGCAACCAACGATGAAGTCTCCATTGAAAGTACCAAAGGGGATTACAGCATCATTGAAGACACCAAAGCCATTTACGGCATGGTTGAATTTCCCATAGGCATGGATGCCACCCTCATCACCGGTGTGCGCTGGACCGAAACTGAGTTTTCTTCCACCGGCTATATGTCGCTGGAAAATGATGACTTTGAGTTTAACGGTGCCGGCGCCGGTGCACTCGATATTGCGATCCCTTTACCGGAAGCCTCTATCACCTACAGCGAGTTTTTCCCCAGTGCACACTTAAAGTGGGAAGCCTCTGAAGATATTCTGGTGCGTGCGGCGGTATGGACCAGCTTTACCCGTCCTTCGTTTAAGCAGGCCCGTGCCTATGCGATTTTCGACAGTGATATTGAGCTTTGTCCGCCCGGCAGTGACGACTGTGATGACAGTCAGGGCGGAGCCTCATTACAGCAGTTGAGCCAGTATGTTTTAGGTTCAGACAATGCGCTGGATGTGGGGAATCCGAACCTGCTGGCGATGACGTCGGTTAACTACGATGCGTCAATCGGTTGGTATCCTGATGAAGATCTCTTTATGGAAGCCGCCATTTTCTATAAAGATATCGAGAATTTCATTGTTGATGTGAACGGTATCGGCATGTCTATCGACAATCTGCCGCTCACGCTGCCGGTTAATCAGGTGACGGAGTTTGTGATCCCGCAGAACCTGTATCTCAACGAAATCAATATCACCATCAACGGCGATAAAGCCAAAGTGTACGGTATTGAGCTCAGCTACAACCAGTATTTCGACAACGGCTTCTTCCTGCAAAGTAATGCCACATTACTCGACAGTAAGGCGACCCTCGACAGTTCGATTCGTCAGGGCAGTGTGGCGTTACCCGATCAGGCCGACACCACGTTTAACCTGGTGTTCGGTTGGGAAAGTCAGACTTTCTCCGCCCGTCTTATCGGTAATATCCGCTCGGATGTCCTTGAGCAGATTGGTTCCTGTCCTGAGTCTGCGTCGTTGGATGATGCTAAGTCCTGCAAAATCTGGGGTGATCAATATCAGGCCGATGTGAAGAGCCTCGATTTCAAATTGCAATATGACGTCACCGACACTGTGCAGCTTTACTTTGACGCCATTAATCTCACTAACCAGGCTGATCTGCGCTACTTCCAGGGTAATGAGCAAAGCGGCGGCAATATTCTTTACCAGAAAGAAGAATACGGACGCAGCTATCAGCTGGGTATGAACGTGAAATTCTACTAATTGTCTGCGCCGGTGCTTGCACCGGCAGAGCCTATTTTAGCTGGTGCGGACAATCGTCAGGGAACGTGCGCCCGGCAGATAAACGGAGATTGAGTGATATGAAACTCACAAAAATAGCCACCGTAGTGAGTGGCGTGATGCTGCTATCCGCTTGCGGAGAAAAAAGTACAACTAACGTAACATTGCCACCCGATCCGGCGTTAACCGGTGTGTTTGTTGACAGTCCGGTTGCCGGTCTGGGGTACCGTTCTGAATCGGTAAGCGACGGCACAACTAATGCTGACGGAGAGTTTTCTTACTTCCGTGGTGAACAACTGACTTTCTTTATCGGTGAGCTGGTTTTTCCGGATGCGCCGGCCTCCAGCGTGATTTCGCCGCTGGACTTATTCGCTACCGACAACGCGTTTAATCAGTCGGTAGTGAACACACTGCGCTTATTACAATCACTGGATACCGATGGTGATCCGTCAAACGGAATTACCTTAAGCAGCAGTGCAGCCGCGGCAGCAGAAATGTTACTGGGAGATGGCGAAACCGCACAGGATTTCTTTGCCCAGTCTGATACAGACTTTGCGGCTGATGTGGAAGCATGGCTGGGTGCTGCGGGCGGTGCAAGCAGCACCTTAATCAGTAAGTACGAGGCGATTACCCATTTCGTGAATTACCTGGAGACAGAACGGGGTACGCTGTTTCCCAATACCTTCGATGTGGATTTATTCACCGGTTCGGTTTATGCGCCAGTGCGAAATGGTCGTACGGTGACGCAAACATCTTATAATTTTACCCCTGCGGATGAGACCAACTTAAACGGCACCTACACACAAACCCTTGAAGACGGGGAGGTCAGCGGCGAATATCATTTTGCTTTCGGACGTAAAGTGCTGGTACTCACATCCGGTGACAGCGAAACCTGGCTGATATCCCGAGCGTTCAACACCGTTAATCAGGTTTACAGTCTGTGTCAGGGGGAAATGACCACTGACGGACCGTCGATGGTGGAATTAGTGGAGCAATGCCTGGCTGAAGACGATCCTATGAGCGCTGTATTTGCATTCAGCGAATCTCAGGCGCAGGCAGAAAACGAAAGGTTGGTGGAAGCGGCCAATGCTGTTCAGGCGGCGCTGGAAGAGAACTTCGATACCGATACCGCCACCTTCTTCTCTTCATCCTACAAGCGTTTGTCTGATGATCCTGATTCCGGCCCGCTGTATGTGAAAACCGGCGGCAGCCCTGTTGTTGATCCTGCTACCGGACATCTTATTTTAGAAGGTGATCGTTTCAGTATAGGTAATGCGGCTGCAAATCCGTTAGCCAATACGTCAGGTTCTGACACCGTGGGCACGGGCATTTATAACCTCAGTGAAGGTTTCACTATCAGTTTTGACGTTATCGCCCATAACGGCGCAGGCACGTTCTCGTTGTATGTGGATAACAATACCACCGGACAGGACAATTCTGTTCACGGTGCTGCAAGTAAGTTTGTCAGCATTGGTCTGGACGGCGACGGTTTAGCGCCGGGAACCCGCTTCAGTTATACCTATGAACCGGGCGCAGATATCAGCGGCGGCGATCCTGCTGCAGAGGGTGCGAAGATCCTCAATGCGGCTGTGACCAACAGCTTCTTCCAGTTACGTACAGACTCAAGTGCGTCTATTACGCTGGATAACTTACGTATAGAAACCGTGGCCGATGCTGTGGAACCCGTTGAGCCTGAAGAGCCGGTGGAACCGGAAGAGCCGGAAGTACCCGTAACCATTCCGCGGGTAGATTTACCACTGAGCTATACCTTTTCCGGCACTAACGAGGATATTTTCTCCGTCAGTTTTGCGGCTGCCGAAAACGCTGCCGGTGAGTCTGTGCCTATGTTCGTCAATACCGGTGGTTCAGTCACCCTGGTTGAAAACGGCATTCAGCTGGATGGCGGCCGGTTTACACTGGGGAATACCGATCCTGATAACCTCAGTGCGGCAGACAATACTACTGCCAGCGGTGCGCTGGACTTGAGTCGTCCTTATAACGTGGTGTTTGATGTCGTCTACGTGGAAGACAGTGAAGGAGACAACAAATTCCAGATTTATGTCGACAACAACACGTCAGGCAGCGCCAACTCTTATCTTGGCGGTGATTCCCGGTTCTACAATGAGCTGGTGACAACATTAACAGCAGGCACAACACTGAGTGTGCCCGGACAAATCGCCGGCCAGAATTCATATCTTCAGTTCCGCACTGAAAGCGGCTCAATTGTCGTTATCGACAATATTCGCATTGAGTATGTTCAGGCAAATACGTTGCTGGAAGAGAAATTTGAAACGGATGTCACCAGCCTGTTTTCTGCTGAATACAAAAGTACCGGTGGCGACGGCAGTGTGCCGTTCTACAGCATTACCGGCGGTGGCAGCGGTCTGGCCATTACAGATGGCGAACTGTCCATCGACAGTGCGCGGTTTACGCTGGGTAATACCACGCCGGATACTGAAACCACCGATGCGGATACCGTCACAACGGGTGTTCTGGATTTAAGCCGTGAGTACACCATCAGCATGGATATCGTGTCTGTTGAGGATGCGGAAGGCAATAACAACTTCATTATCTATGCTGATAACAACACCAGCAGCAGCGGTAAGTCAGTGCATGGCGGCGCATCGAAGTTCTTCAGTGAACCGCTTACCAGTCTCATACCGGGAGAGCGGCTTACTGTAGAAGGCTTCATTGCTACATCATCCTCGTTCCTGCAGTTACGGACTGAAAGCGGGGGCAAAGTGGTTATTGATAACCTGGTATTGTCGTATACCGGCGATGCAGCGTCACCGCAGGTATTCAGTTGTGACAACGAGCCGGATTTGTACTTCTGTGATGATTTCGCTGACGGCTCGACGGAGAACTTTAATCTGCTTTCCAATATTGAGGGCAGTAACGGGCCTCAGGGTGTATTCGATATTCTGGATGATGACGGCAACAACGTACTGCGTTATACCGCCGGCGGAGAGGGTGGCGAAATCCTTCTGCTGACAGACGCGGCCATGGCCGGTGTGCCGGATTCCGGCGATTACTTTGTTGAAGCCCGTATACGGCCCCGTCAGAACAGTACCACCCGGAATAAGCAGATCTTCCTGCTGGGTCGCTACGACAGTGCCGGAAACTGGTATGGTGGTGGTCTGAATGTGCAGAATTCCTCTTCCAGCACGCAGGTGGAAGTAGCAACCAGTACCGGTGGCAGTATTTCCCGCCCGGTACAGAAGAAATCGCCGGTTTTGCTGGGTGAGAAAGACGGAACAGACGGCACCTGGTACCGGGTGCGCTTTGAAATGCAGGGTGAAAACCTGACGGTTTATCTTGATGGCGAAAACATGGGGACGGTGGCAGACAGCCAGTATTCCGCAAAAGGCCTGGTTGGCATGTTCACCAATAACCGTTCGTTTGAAATCGATGATATTAAGATTGGTGATCCCACCGTCAAACCGGTACAACTGACGCTGGATTATAAGGAGCCGGGCTGGGAAACGACCACCAGCAGTGATCCGCTCTATGTGTATGTGACTGCGGTGCAAAATGACGGTGTTACTGACGACACCTTTACAGCCACAAGCAGTGACACAGCAGTTGTTGATGTTGAAATCGACGGGCCGACAGTGGTGCTGACACCTGTGGCAGCCGGTTCTGCCACGGTAACGTTTACTTCAGGTTCAGACAGTACACTGGTTAAAACCATCACTGTAGACGTTGCTGAAGGTTTTGTGATGCCGGCAGGCGCGTATGGCAGCCTCACCGGTGACACCGTGCCTTACGCCGGTAAGCAAAACGCCCACATCGATACGTCTCTGGCGCTGACATTTGATGATGTGCCCGTGTTAGGTGACGTGGGCGAAATCCGTATTTACGATGCCAGCGACGATACTGTGGTTGATGTGATTAACGTAGGTGTGGACGAGGACTTTATCGGTTACGCCGGTCAGGAACGTCAGCGCAAAGTGTATTACCGCCCAGTTCGGGTAGACGGCAATACGTTACTGATCAAACCCCATAATCATGTGCTGGAATACGGCAAAGACTACTATGTGGCGATTGGTGAAAACGTTGTAACCAGCGGAACCCTTAATGGCGAAGTGTTTACCGGGTTGGGTAAAACGTACGGCTGGACATTTACCACCCGCGAAGCTGCACCGGAAGGTAATGCGCTGGTGGTAGATGACGATGGTGAAGCTGACTTCAGAACCGTGCAGGGCGCACTGAACTACGTGATGCAGAGTGTACCTTCAGATGAAGCTGCCACCATCACTATCATGGCCGGTGAGTACGAGGAAATGATGCTGCTGCGGGACCACGATAACGTCACCTTACAAGGGGAAGATCGTGACAATACCGTGGTGTATTACAATAACTTTGAAAGCTTCAACAGTGGCAGCGGTAAGAGTGAAGCGCCGGGCACCGGCACACCATCAGGTGGTCGCAGCGTTTTCCTGATTGAGGGCGTGGATAATCTGGTGCTGAATAATTTTACGCTGAAAAACAGCCATATCCGCAGCAATGAATACTCTAATCAGGCTGAAACCCTGTACTTCAACAGTGACAACGGCCGTCTGACTGCTACCAACATGAACTTCATCAGTGAGCAGGATACCCTGCTGCTGAAAGGGTACAGCTGGTTCTATCAGTCGCTTGTTGCCGGCAACGTGGACTTCATCTGGGGTTATGTGAACACTGCTCTGTTTGAAGAAAGCGAAATCCGCACCATCGGTGATTCCAAAAACGGCGATCCGACTCAGGATACTTCCGGCGGCTATGTACTGCAGGCCCGTGTACCGGACATCAATAATAAAGGGTTCATTTTCTTAAACAGTGAATTTACCCATGGTCCGGGACCCATCGGTAACGACGTGCTGGATAACTCCACTTACATCGCCCGAAGCGGTGGTAGCAGCGAATATTTTGATAACATCACGCTGATCAATAACCGCTTTGACACACACATAGCGGATATCGGCTGGGCCGGTGAAGGTATCAACAGCCAGCCTGCGTCTAACCCGAATCCGGCAACGGCATCAGCCGGCTGGCGGGAATACGGCAGCATGGACATGCAGGGCAATCCGCTGGATCTCTCCTCCCGTCAGTTTGGCTACGTGCTGACTGCCGGTGACGTGACAGGTCTGACGGATCGCGACAGTATCTTCGCTCACTACAATAACAATGAAGGCTGGACACCGTCGCCGTTAAACGCACCGGTTATCGCAGCGGAACCTGAGGCGTTAGCCAACGGCTTTGCAGCTTATAACTACACGCTCACCGGCGGTGCCGGAGGTTCGGTTGTTACTGTAGATAACGGCGCTGACCTACAGGCCGCACTGGATACCGCAGCATCAACCAATACGCCGGTGACAGTGTATGTAGATGGTGTCATCACCGACGCTAACACGGGTGGAACAGGTAGCCCCATTGAAATTCGTGATATGAACGATGTATCCATTATTGGTGTGGCCGACCGTGGCGAGTTTGACGGTATCGGTATTCTCATCAAACGGGCTAACAACGTGATTATTCAAAACCTGAAAATTCATCACGTATTAACCGAAGGCAAAGACGCCATTGGCATCGAGGGTGATAATGACGGTTCGACGACCAGTAATATCTGGATTGACCACAACGAGTTGTACAGCACGTTATCGGTGGATAAAGACTTCTATGATGGTCTGGTAGACAGTAAACGTGGCGCGAAAAACATCACCATTTCGTACAACTATCTGCATGATCACTGGAAAGCATCCCTGCATGGTCATACCGAAAGTGATACGGACAGTGATAACACCGACCGCTTTATCACTTTCCATCATAACCGTTTTGAAAATATTGAGTCCCGTTTACCGCTGTTCCGTTATGGCTACGGACACCTGTACAACAACTACTACAACGGTATTTCCTCAACGGCCATTAACTCCCGTATCGGTGCAGAACTGCAAATCGAGAACAATGTATTTGAGCAAACGCAAAACCCCATTGTGTCGTTTTATTCTGACGTGATTGGATACTGGAATACCGCCGGAAACGTATTCGGAACCGGTGTCATCTGGACAGAACCTGATGCCGGTGATGTATCAGCCGGACCGGACGCTGAACCGACTTCCAGTTACACCGTACCGTACGATTACACGCTGGACGATGCGGATTCTGTAAAAGTGAAAGTCATTAATCATTCCGGTGTGGGTAAAATTACCCAGGACGCTGAGGCTATTCCGGCAATAGATTAATTTACTATCAACATGTTAGTGGCAAACGCGCCTCCGGCGGTTTACAGGAGGCGCGTTTTTTTATCTCCGGTACTTCTCATTTTACTCATTTTGGTCAATAATTAACCGTGAGAGAGTATGAGGTGCAGATTGGTGTGGTAGCCAATATGCAAAATAGAGGTATCAGTCATGTCGAGTATTATTGGTAATAATATCAATTCGGCGATCGTGTCTGGCATGAGCGGCATTCAGAATGCCTATCAGGGCATGACACAGGCATCCGTGAATATTGCCCAGCGCGCAGCGCAAACCAGTGTTGAATTAAATGGCACCAGTCAGGTGCTGACTAATGCATCGCTGAACAATTTGTCGAATATCCGCAACACACTGCCCACCGGTGGTGACAGCCTGACGTCTGATTTAATGTCATTGCAGTACAATCGCAACAATGCCCTTGCTTCTGCAAAAGTGGTCGATACGGCGTTTGATACCGTCGGCACCATTATCGATACGCTGACCTGATCACAGCTTCAATATTATGAATATTGTCACGCCTGTTCCGACTTCGTTAGTGTTCACCACAGCAAATGTGAACACCGAGTCTGCACGTCGTGACAACTTACTGAAAGACACCATTCCTCCTTCTAAAGATGCAGATCAGAGTGCGTCTGAGCAAGGATTAGGTTCTGAATCAGACCGTGCAAGACTGCCCGGTCAGAAACCTGCTCCTGTTACCTATGAGCGCCCGCAAATTCAGGTTGATGCCCGTGCTGATGCACTACAGCAGAATGAAAATGCAGACAACCCTGAAGCTGCCACCGATAACGCTAATCAGGAAAGCGCAGGTAAAGAATCGGCGGAAGAGAAGCAGCAACAGCAGGCTCAGCAGCAGGAAGTTGAAGAGCTAAAATCCCGTGACCAGGAAGTGCGTCAGCACGAGCAGGCTCATGCAGCCCGTGGTGGTCAGTATGCAGGTTCTCCCCAATATCAGTATGAAACAGGCCCGGACGGTCAGCGATACGTAACTGACGGGGAAGTCAGCATTGATGTGTCCGATGCTGAAACGCCTGAGCAGACCGTTCAGAAAATGGAGCAGGTGCGCGCTGCCGCTCTAGCGCCGGCTGAGCCATCTTCGCAAGATCTAAAAGTGGCCGCAGAGGCGTCCCGCAAAGCAAATGAAGCCCGTCAGGAATTGTCATCCGGTGGTAGCCCGGGCTCAACAGAGTCTGAAAGCGGGGATAATACAGAAGCATTTTCTGTTGATGCTGTTGCTGACCGTTCGCTGGAAATTGGCGGCGATGCTTACCAGTCTCCGGCTATACAGTCACGTATTGGCGTAATTCAGCAATTCTATCAGGCCACTGTGACCCCGAAAGCAGGTGGTTTCTCCGCCAGCGCCTGATGCGTTTTACCGGTATTTATTTTTAACCGGCATTCAGTCGTTGCTCAGATACTTCATTATGGTGTCCAGTAAGGTGTCTTTCTGCACCGGCTTACTGATGTGGTCATTCATACCCGCCGCACGGCATGCTTCAATGTCCTGACTCATGGCGTTTGCCGTCAGGGCAATAACCGGTGTGCTAATACCCATTTCCTGTCTGATATGACGGGTTGCCTCATAGCCATCCATTTCCGGCATCTGAATATCCATCAGTACAATATCAAAGGTGTTGTCTACCATCTGTTGCACAGCCTCACGGCCGTTAGCAGCGCGGGTGATTTGAAGGCTGGTGGTTGAAAGCATAGCCAGAATCACTTCCACGTTAATATCGTTGTCTTCTACCAGCAGTAACCGCTGCCCCGAAAAAGTATTGTCTGACGTTTTTGTCACCGGTTTAACGGGCTTTATCTGTGTTGCGTAAGGCATGGTGACGGTGAAAAAGAAGTCAGAGCCTTTGCCTGTTTCACTTTCCAGTTCAAGCTTAGAGTCCATCAGCGACAACAGCTGATTACAGATATGCAGTCCCAGACCTGAGCCGCCGTATTTGCGGGCAGTTGAGCTTTCAGCCTGAATAAAGGGTTCAAACAGGGTTTCTTTTTGTGCTTCACTGATACCGATGCCGGTATCTTTCACACCGGCTTCAAATGTGCAGCTTTCCTCATCAATACGCAGTAGTTTCAGCCTGATTTCAATTTTGCCTTCAGATGAAAATTTAATGGCGTTACTGATCAAATTCGCCAGGATCTGCTTGAATCTCAATTCGTCGAATATCAGTACCGGAGGCAACTCAGGATCGATAGAGAAAACCAGCTTTAGCCCTTTATTCTGAGCCTGACCGTGGAAGATATCCGCCAGTTTTTTCAGGCTGTGACGAATGTTGTACTGTTCGGCATCAAGCTCAAGTTTGCCGGCTTCAATTTTAGAGAAGTCGAGCAGGTCATTAATCAATTGCAGCAGCATTTCTGAAGAGTTTACGATCTGATTCGTCAGGCGTTTATGTTTCGGATTATCCAGTTTTTCGGTCAGCACCTGACCGAAACCGATAATAGCGTTTAACGGAGTACGGATTTCGTGACTGATATTCGACAGGAAATCGGTTTTCAGCTTGTCCTGAAGTTCAGCTTTGGCTTTTGCGTCTGCGTATAACTGGTTAGTGTGGCGTGATTTGCGAAGCAGATAGAGAATGATGAGCAGTGTGACAATACCCAGAACGATAACCACAACTAACCACTGATTGTAACGTTGCTGGGTTGCTCTGGCCGATTCTATGGCCGTGAGAAGTGCCGATATAGACTCGTTTTCTTTCTCCAGTTCACTGGCTTTCTCTCTTTCCTGCTCTATCTGATGTACCAGATTCGCACTTTCAATTAATTCCAGGTCTTCGTACTTCTTTGCATCCAGATAGTCTTCATGAAACTGTTCGTACTGAGCAAATGCGGTTTTGTAATCTCCTCTGGCCGCCGTTATATGAGCAGCAATCTGCTCAAGCTCCGCACGCCAGGTCGTCTGCTCAGCAGTTCTGTCTTCGTCGTACATTTTACGGGAAATATCCAGAGCCTCTTCAGCCTCTTCATATTGCTTCATATCCAGAAACGCTTTTGCCCGCCATTTATAAATTTCGGTATCGTAAAATGCGGATGTCAGCGGATGAGAGGTAACGGCTTCCGAAAGAGGTAGTGCGAGATCGTATTGTCCTGAATTGAAATAGGTCGTTGCCATACCATACAGAGCAAGGTATTCAGAGTAATTGATATCGATGTTCTTATCGTTAGCCTCCGCTTTTTTGAAGTAGCTGATGGCGGCATCGTAGTTGCCCCGGTTACGGTGCAGTATCCCTATGTCATACAAGTTGTCACTGACCAGCAGCCAGTCATGCTGACTGAGCGCCCCGTTGAGAGACTTCTCATAATACTCCAGCGCTATATCCAGTGAATTAATGGAATGATAGTAATCAGCAACCATGTAATTGTGCAGGGGGAGTAATTGTTCCAGCTGATTACTGAATATAAGCTCGCTGAGCGTATTAATGAGCCTGGCGTTAGAGGCAAATACCTGGTTTTCGCTGTAGGTCACAATCAGGTAGGCGATGGCGAGTGCGCGGACGTCAGGTGCAAGGGAAGCTTGTTTCAGGAGTCCTTCGAACAGGTAATAGCTCTTACTGTATTCAGCATTGATGCCATACATTCTGGCCAGGCCCACGCGGATAACCGGGCCGGATTCGTTGTCCTGTGAGACAGATTCCAGCACCGCGAGCACGTTATCAGACGCAGAATGATGAATCTTTAGCATATAAACGACGTAAAGTGCCCCGATGCGGGCTTTTTCTGTCTGAGTATAGTCGTCGCTCAGTAACCGGGATTCCAGTGTGTCGAGCACTTCACCGACCGGCATAGGGGTTTCCTGCCGGAGTCTTTGCTCATAGCTTTCCAGTTCTGAAGTCAGGTTGGTGGCAGATACAGTCAGGCTGATAAACCAGAGCGCAACAGCCAGCGGGCGCCAGATAAATTTAATGGTGATCACAGTGACATATAGCCTGTCCTGAATGTTTTATTAAATTTACTCAGAGCGGCGGGTAAAAGCAAGAAAGCCGGCATCATGCCGGCTTTCTGAAGGTTCTGTCCGGGGTTACTTCTGCTTTGCTTTAGCAAATGCATCCGCGAACGCATTGCCCATGGCTGCATTAGCCGGCGCTTGCGCCTGACGGTTATTGCCACCGCCATTGCGGCCGGGCTGGCGTCCTTTACCTTGCTTCCCGGCAGGTTTTCCGGCGCCGCTCTGGCGCTTTTCGGCGGCCGGTGCAGGGGTATCGTCAAGGCGCATGGTGAAGGAAATACGCTTACGCTGTACGTCTACTTCCAGCACTTTCACTTTTACGATATCACCGGCTTTTACTACTTCACGGGGATCCGAGATGAACTTGTTGGTCAGTGCCGAGATGTGAACCAGACCATCCTGATGCACACCCACGTCAACGAAAGCACCGAAGTTTGCCACGTTACTGACAACACCTTCCAGAATCATGCCCGGCTTCAGATCGCTGATGGTTTCAACGCCTTCTTTGAAGGTCGCTGTTTTAAATTCAGGACGGGGGTCACGGCCGGGTTTGTCCAGCTCTTTCAGGATATCTTTTACGGTTGGCAAACCGAATGCTTCACTGGTGAAGTCCTCCGGTGCCAGCTTACGCAGCAGATCGGTGTTACCAATCAGGTCGTTTACGGCGACCTGCGTACGGTCAACAATGCTGTCGATAACCGGATAGGCTTCCGGGTGAACGGCGGAGGCATCCAGCGGGTTTGTGCCTGCGGTGATACGCAGGAAGCCGGCTGCCTGTTCAAAGGCTTTAGGACCTAACCGTTCAACCTTTAATAAGGATTTACGGTCACCAAAAGCGCCGTTGTTATCGCGAAATGCAACGATATTTTGTGCCAGGGTTTTGTTCAGGCCCGATACATAAGACAGCAGTGCAGGAGACGCGGTGTTCAGGTCGACGCCTACGGCGTTTACACAGTCCTCGATAACGCGATCCAGTGATTTGCCTAACTGACTCTGGCTTACGTCGTGCTGATACTGGCCAACACCAATAGCCTTCGGCTCAATTTTTACCAGTTCGGCGAGAGGATCCTGCAGACGACGGGCAATTGATACAGCGCCACGCAGAGATACGTCCATATCCGGCAGTTCTTTCGATGCCAGTTCCGACGCTGAGTACACTGATGCACCGGCTTCACTGACCATGATTTTCTGAGCGCCCAGCTCCGGCGCTGCTTTCAACATTTCAGCAACCAGTTTATCCGTTTCGCGGGAGCCGGTACCGTTACCGATACTGATGAGCTCTACTTTATGCTGTTTGCACACATTAATCAGTTTGCGCATAGACTTGTCCCAGGCGTTTTGCGGCGCGTGGGGGAAAATCGTATTAGTGGCCACCACCTTACCGGTTTTATCTACCACCGCGACTTTGACCCCGGTACGCAAACCCGGATCCAGACCCATGGTGGTTTTCGCGCCGGCCGGCGCCGCCATTAGCAGATCATTGAGGTTTTTAGCGAATACGCTGATGGCTTCTTCTTCAGCCTGCTCACGTAAGCCCGAAAACAGTTCGGTTTCCATGTGCAGAGCAATTTTGATTTTCCAGGTCCACTGTACAACCTGCTTTAAAAACGCATCAGCAGCACGGCCTTTGTCACTGATATTGTAGTGATCAGCAATGATGAATTCGCAGTGTGACGGTGCCGTGGCATCTTCATTCTGCGGATCTGCGTTCAGCTGAATATGCAGCATGCCCTCATTACGGCCACGGAACATGGCAAGAGCACGGTGAGACGGCACGCTTTTGAGTTTTTCCTGATGGTCGAAATAATCTTTGTACTTAATGGCTTCCTGCTCTTTACCGGGAGCCACTGTACTGGTTACGAAGGCATTGTCATTCAGATAGCGGCGTACTTTCGCCAGCAGAGAAGCGTCTTCGGCAAACCGTTCCATCAGGATAAAGCGGGCACCTTCCAGTGCGGCTTTGGTATCGGCTACGCCTTTGTCAGCAGAAACAAATGCTTCTGCTTCGGCTTCCGGTGTCAGCGACGGGTCGTTAAACAGTTTATCAGCTAAAGGCTCAAGCCCGGCTTCAATAGCGATCTGACCTTTAGTGCGACGACGTGGCTTGTAGGGCAGGTATAAATCTTCCAGCGTCGTTTTGCTGTCCGCCGTGGTGATGTCCTTTCTCAGCGCATCGGTAAGCTTACCCTGTTCTTCAATGGACTTTAAAATCACGCTGCGGCGATCTTCTAATTCACGCAGGTACGTCAGCCGCTGTTCGAGGTTACGAAGCTGAGTATCGTCCAGTCCTTGCGTTGCCTCTTTCCGGTAACGGGCGATAAAAGGAACCGTAGCACCCTCATCGAGTAATGAAACAGCCGCCTGCACCTGATTGGCATTAACGGCAAGTTCTTCGGCAATTTTGTTGATAATCATAAATAAGCTCTGTGGCGTTTTAATTTGTGTCCTGCTGGATTAAAAAAGGGGGATGAGCACTCTGCCCCGTGTCGCTGCCAGCTGTTACCTAAATAGGGTGCAAAAAAGAGGCGTAAGTATATCACCGATGGCTTATGTCAGAAGGGCTTTTGTCTCAATTTATTCTGACTTCATGTCGAGTTTTCCTACCTGATTGTTAAGCTTCTGAAGAAGGCTGATAAGCAATTCACGCTCGTCTTGCGATAACACCTCCAGCAATTTACTTTCCCGTTCAAGTGCAACCGTCAGAATCTCATCGTGGAGTGCTTTTCCTTTTGGTGACAGTGACAGATATTGATGTCTGCCATCTTTTTCACTCTTTGAAATAGTGATGATTTCCAGCTCTTTGAGCTTTTTCACTGTCCGGCTTACCAGCGCCTTATCGAGACCGATGACATTACTCACAGAATTCGCCGTTGTTTCCGGCTCCACGGCCAGCAGAGCGATGACACGCCATTCAACTATCCCTACGCCAAACATCTTCCGGTACTGACCCGAAGCGCTGGCCGAAAGTTTGTTAGCCAGAAAAGTAATGAGTGCAGGTACGTACCGTGCCAAATCTAGAAATTGTGGATTCTGCAATTTCTGCTCTCTTTTTATTAGTTACTAAATCAACATTTTATCACTTAGTGAACTGATCAGATAATCTCTATAGTTGACATATCAACTAATTGTTTCGTATTGTTTGTTACATAGATGTTAGTTACAGGGAAATTCTTTTGATAAACGCGAAGATTTCTAAAATTGAAAAAATTGCCGCTTCAGTTGCCAAAATCAGTTTTATTGCTGAAGACGGAAATGCACTTCCCTCCTTTACACCCGGTGCTCACGTTGATGTGAAGGTTAATGAAGATATCACCCGCCAGTATTCACTTTGTGGGTCTGCCAGAGATGTCAATGAGTACAGTATCGCTGTATTGCGTGACAGTCATTCCAGAGGCGGCTCAGTAGCCATTCACGATACTTTCCGCGTAGGGATGGCCGTGCAGATCTCCGCACCGAAAAATTTGTTCCCGCTTGGGGAGCATGACGGAAAAGTCATTCTTGTTGCCGGGGGGATCGGCATTACGCCACTTATTTCAATGATGAAAAGTCTTGATGACCTTGGGAAGCAATATCTATTGCTTTATGTTCATAAGCCGGCACAACAAATTCCGTTCGATAAGGAACTCGCGGCAGGGGTTAACACCGGAAAAGTCATTTTAATCCCTTCAGAAAGTCGTGAGAAAATAGTGAAACGACTGCGGGAGCTTATCCCTGCTTTCGAAGACGGCTGCGGTCTCTATACCTGCGGTCCTGATGGCTTTATGTCTAAAGTTAATGAGATTGCCAGAGAGAAAAGCTGGCCTGATTTTGCTTTGAATCAGGAAAAATTCAGTCACGACATTTCCACAACCGGCGCTGATACGGCGTTCACAATGCACCTTGTTCAATCAAATATTCACATCAATGTAAGCACAGAGCAAACAGCCCTCGAGGCGTTGGATGAAGCCGGTATTGAAGTGGATGCCAGTTGTGAACAGGGGATTTGCGGCACATGTGTATTGCGTGTTCTTGATGGAAAAGTTGACCACAGGGACGCGTGGCTGACAGATGCTGAAAAATCAGCAAATGACCGTTTTACGCCTTGTTGTTCCCGGGCGTTAACCCCGTCACTTTCTATTGACCTTTAATCCTGTTAACCGGAATAAAACTATGTCTGTTCAAATGCACCACCCTGAAAATTCTGATACCTCTGTCACCGGTACACGGCACGCATTTCCATTAAACATGTGGTATGTCGCTGCTTTGTCCAGTGAACTTGACGATAAGCCGGTAGCCAAAATGTTGTTAAATGAGCCGGTGGTATTGTTCAGGACACAAGACGGAAAAGCACATGCTCTGGAAGATCGCTGTTGTCACCGGTCGCTGCCACTATCTTCCGGAACCATGGAACCTGAAGGTTTACGCTGTGGTTATCATGGTCTGTTATTCAATGGCGATGGAAAGTGTATCGAAATTCCCGGACAGGAAAAAATTCCGTCGAGGGCAAAAGTCATGCAATACCATATTGCTGAAAAAGATGCGCTGATATGGATTTGGTTTGGTGATGCGCAGCATTCTCAGCCCGTTGAACCGCCTCCTTCCTATGAATTTCATCATCATCCTGATTTTATGTTTGGCGGTGATATTTACCACTACGATGCGCCTTATCAACTTGTCCATGACAACCTGCTGGATCTCAGCCATCTGGGTTATGTTCATCTGAAAACCATTGGTGGAAATGCCAAAATTCACATGAATGCAGAGATGAATGTAACCCAGCAAGGAAACAGCGTAAAAGTTGTCAGGCATATGCTCAATTCAGTACCGCCGCCCACCTACAGTGCTGCTTATCCTTTTGGTGAGACCATCGACCGGTGGCAGGAAATTGTTTTCCATCCTTCACATTTGGAAATCTGGACTGGTGCTGTTGAGCATAATACTGAAGCCGTTGATGATCCCGGACGCGGTGGCTTTCACATGCGGGGCTTTCATGCGCTGACACCGGAAACAGAAGAAAGCTGTTTTTATATCTGGACTATGGCGAGTAACCCCACATCCAATTGCGATGAGGTAATGCAAAAGGTCATTGATCAAACGAAGTTTACGTTTGACGAGGATAAAACAATTATCGAAACGCAATATAAGAACATGAAGCGATTCGGCGTGAAGAAACACATCGATATTCATGTGGATGTAGCACCTAACAGAGCCAGGCGTATTATTGAGTCGCTGAAACAGGCTTAGCAGGACAGGCCGGCATAAGCCGGCCCGTAATGCGTCTGAAAGCCTATATCCGGTCGTCCTTGTCGTACCAAATCTTATTTATCCACCACTCAAAGTTGCCTGCTTCGGTTTTGACAAAAATTTCATCTTCGGTGGCTTTTCCGATGAGTGCGCGGGCCATCGGCGCATCCACCGAGATATAGTCCTTGCGGCCGAAAATTTCATCATAGCCGACAATGCGGAGGGTCATGGTTTTGCCGTCTTCATTTTCAATTTCGACCCAGGCACCAAAAAACACTTTGCCCTCCTGTTGCGGCGAGTAATCCACAACTTTCAGATTTTCCAGACACTTACGCAAGTAGCGGACCCTGCGGTCGATTTCCCGCAGACGTTTTTTATTGTACTGATAGTCAGCATTCTCACTACGATCTCCGAGGCTCGCTGCCCAGGTGACTTTGCGTGTTGTCTCCGGTCTTTCTTCACGCCAGAGATGATCCAGCTCTGCCTGTAACTTTCGGTACCCATTCCGGGTAATAAGCGGTGTTCGCATTTGCTTTTTCGCTATGTTTTTGTTTTTTCAGCTAATCAAAACTAAAATTACGTCGATAACTAGTTTGCAATGTGGTAATTGTGCATAACTTTTACAAGCTTATGCAGATTGTTTGCATGAATATTGAACAAATTTGTAAATGAAATGTCGTAGTAATATCCATTATTAACATGGAATAAATCGAGTGAATAACATTATGCAGCATGAGCAAACTCAGACAGAAGTAAAACGTGGTGGTCAGTCCTTCACGTCAAACGGTATTACTATTGCCGGCTTTCTGCTGTTTCTCACCGGCGTTATTCTGTTCTCCATCGGGATGATAGATATTTTAGTTCACATTAACAGTGTGAAAACTGCAGCGTTGCTGGTGGGTGGTATCGCCGCTTATAAAGTTGGTCATATGATGATCCGCCACTACGCTACGTTAAGGAAGAGACCGGAGCGTCGCAGACATTTATTGTCAGATAACAGCTGATACAGAGCTGACAGAGGTAACTTTTGATACAACAACCCCCTCCTTCGTGAGGGGGTTGTTTCGTTCTGGCCGCCGGCAGATTTAATGTTTGTAACTAAACTTCCCGATGATCAGGTGCGTAGGGAAATTACTATCTGATAAGGAGAACTATCAATGACTAAGAAGTTACAAGGCAAACACGTTGCTATTCTGGCAACGGACGGATTTGAGCAAGTTGAACTGACTTCGCCCAAAGAAGCACTGGAAGCTGAAGGTGCTGAGGTCTCGGTCATATCTCTGGAAAGCGGTGAAATTCAGGGTATGAACCATGATGAAAAAGGTGACAAATTTAAAGTGGACAAGCTAGTCGCTGACGTTAAAGCCGGTGATTATCATGGTCTTATTCTTCCGGGTGGCGTTCAAAACCCTGATACGCTGAGAACCGACACCGCCGCTGTATCATTTGTAAGAGACTTTTTTAAACAGCACAAACCTGTAGCTGCTATTTGTCATGGCCCGTGGATGCTTGTCGAAGCTGATGTACTTCACAACCGTAAAGTAACGTCATTTCCCAGTTTAAAAACAGACATAAAAAATGCCGGAGGCATCTGGGTTGATGAAGAAGTGGTGTGCGACCAGGCGTTAGTTACCAGCAGAACACCGGATGACCTGCCAGCCTTCAATAAAAAAATCATTGAAGAATTGCGGGAAGGTAAACACGACCAGCAACACGTGTAATTCAGGGAAGCTAATATGAAATCACTATTTGAATCTGCCCGTATGGGCAATGTGGATGTGAATAATCGCATCTTTATGGCGCCGCTCACCCGCAGTCGCGCTGACGATACCACCGATGTGCCAGCAGATATGACGCTGACTTATTATCAGCAGCGTGCAACGGCAGGACTCATCATTTGCGAAGCCACCCAAATCAATCCGCAGGGTAAGGGATACATCCGGACTCCCGGCATTTACAGCGCTGACCAGGTATCGAAATGGCGGGAAATCACAGAAGCTGTGCACGCTGAGGGAGGAAAAGTGTTTCTTCAGCTGTGGCATGTAGGCCGTATCAGCCACAGCCACTTTCAGCCTGATAATCAGAAGCCGCTGGCTCCGTCAGCGGTAAAACCGGATGTTGATGTGTTTTTTGATGGCGAAAAGCGTCCGGCGTCTGAACCGGAGGCGATGACTGTCAGCGACATTCAGTCAACCATTGCTGATTATCAGAAAGCTGCTGAGAATGCCCGTGAGGCTGGTTTCGACGGCGTGGAAATACATGCTGCCAACGGCTATCTGATTGATCAATTCATCCGTGATAAGACGAATTTGCGGGACGACGAATATGGCGGCAGTATCGAAAACAGACTGCGCTTTCTAAAAGAAGTCACCCGTGCGGTACTCAAAGTCTGGGATGCGTCGCAGGTGGGTATCCGGCTGTCACCGGTTGGTAATCAAAATGATATCGCTGACAGCGATCCGCTGGCGACATTCAGAGAGGTGATAAACTTCTTAAATCCGTTGAATCTGGCTTACCTGCATATGGTTGAGCGCTTCCCGGGTATGCCCGCCAGTAACGAAGATCTTGCGACGCTTGTCACATTGCGGGAACACTGGCAGGGATTTTATATCGCTAACGGGGACTATGATTACCTGTCAGCCAAACAGGCTGTGGAATCAGGTTACGCAGATGCCGTTGCTTTTGGCCGGCCTTACATCGCTAACCCCGATTTGGCATTGCGTCTTGAAAAAGGCGTTTCGTTGAACGAGCCGGATCCGGATACATTCTACGCAGGTGAAGAAAAGGGATATATCGATTATCCGTTTTACAGTGAATAACAAAACGGCCCGTTAAGGGCCGTTTTCAATTCTGTTTCCGGCGTGGCCGGAGAGAGAAACAAATTACTCTGTTTCGCCTTCTTCAGTGTCCACTACTTCAATCAACTCAACATCGAAGATAAGCGTTGAGTTAGGCGTGATCAGACCGGTAGAACGTTCGCCGTAGGCCAGTTCCGCTGGAATAACGAAACGGAATTTTGAACCTTCTTTCATTAACTGAACACCTTCGGTCCAGCCGGGAATAACGCGGTTAAGCGGGAAAGTAACCGGCTCATTACGCTCGTATGAAGAATCGAACACAGTACCGTCAATCAACGTACCGTGGTAGTGAACCTTAACTGTGTCAGTGGCTTCAGGGCTCTTACCGGTGCCTTCTTCAATCACTTCGTACTGAAGACCTGAATCAGTCACAGTCACGCCTTCTTTCTTAGCGTTTTCTGCCAGGTAATCAGCGCCCAGCTGAATATTCTCTTCTGCTGCTTTTGCTGCCATTTCCTGCTGCTTGGCACGCATGGCTTCTTCACCGGCCTGAGCAAATTGCTGAATTTCAGCACGGCTGAACTTCATGTTTTCGCCCAGAGCGTCAGTGAAACCCTGTTTCAGCGTTTCAATATCCAGCGGTAAACCAACCTGTTCCTGCTGCTTTGCTCGGGTCGTGATGAATACGCCCATGCTTGCACCCATTGCGTAGGCGTGCTTTTGTTCGTCTGTCATGTCCGCAGCGGCTGTACCCTGTGCAGGTGCTTCTTTTGCCGCAGCTTCTTTAGACTGCTCATTTGTATTTGGCTGACAGGCAAAAAGACCTAAAGCAGCAACGGTTGATAAGGCGACAAGCGACTTACGCATAAACTTCTCCATTCTAATATTATGTTCGTCGCACCGCACGGGGACGACTGGCTTGTGTTATAAGGTATAAACTAATCAATTTAGCAAACCGATCAAAGTAAAATCATTTTGCTAAATTGATATTAAGGTCATCCGACCCTAACTGTTCCATGCTATGGTAAACACGGCTGCATATAAAGCGAAACCTGTAAGACATGATTCATCGACGATTGTTCCAAACAATGCCATTACTGGCGTTTTTACTTTTTTCAGTAACCGCATGTACTGTGCCTGATACCACCCCGGTTAACCAGTGGTGGCATGCAGAAGACGGCGCTTATGCAGCAGACATATCCCCGAACGGTGAGTACAGCGTGGTATCCGGTGTCGATAACGGTATCAACGTTTGGCACAATTTAGATGACAATGTGCTGTTTCACTGGCAGCACCAGAGCGAAGGTAACAATCTGGTTCTGGCTATTCATATTTCCGCTGACAATAAATTTGTGGTGACATCAGACCGCGAAGCCTTTGCGTTATGGAGCATTGAAAGTGGTGAGCCGGTAGGATTCTGGCGCATTGATGAATCGACAATCCGCGATGTGGCGGTAACCAATAATGGCAAAGGGATCCTCGTTGGCCGCTCCAGCGGTAAAGTCATGTACTTTGAGCCGGAAACCGGACGGCGACTTGAGTTTCTGGGTCACCAGGAACGCATCAACTCTGTGGATATTTCACCCAACGGTGAATATGCCCTTACCGGTGGTAACGACTATGTGGCGTATCTATGGAGTACGCAGACCGGGCAAATTATCCATACCTTTACTCACAGCAGCCGTATTTCTAAAGTGGCGCTGGACGATGCCGGACGCTACGTATTTACTGCAGACAGTAAACAAGGCTCTAAGGTGTGGGATGCACAAACAGGTGCGCAGATCAGCAACCTGAAGTATATTGCGCGCCAGAAAATATTTACTGATGCCGTTTTCTCTGAAGATGGTAAGCATTTACTTACCGGTTCACCTTCACGCAGTATCTACATGTGGGACGTCAGAACCGGTGAGCAGACCGGCGAATGGAAAGTAGCGGCGAAAGAAGGTACGAGACCGGCAACCGCTGTGGTGTATGCCGTCGGGTTTATGGGTAACAATACACTGCTGTCTGAGAGCAGCAGTGGTTTAGCTGAATTATGGGCAATTGAAGAATGAGCGACACACTTACGCTGGAACACGCCATGCAGGAAATTGAGGAATTGCAGACCAAGGTAGCGTTCCAGGAACATACAATTGATACGTTGAATGAAGCATTGACGTCTCAACAATATCAAATCGAGAAAATGCAGGTACAGTTGCGTTTTATGATGGAGAAAGTCAAAGGCTTTGAACCGTCTAATATTGCTAAGCTGTCAGACGAAACTCCGCCTCCTCACTATTAAGCCTGTCTGCAACACCTGTCAGTGCAGGCAGTGAAATAATCTGTTGATTGTTTTAGATAATTGCCTGAATCTTGTCTAAGCTAAGAAAACGACCCGTTAAATGACATAACGAAGCACTTTTCATGGCCAGAAAGTTAAGAACGTCTCCGGCAGGTATTCCGCAACTCGTCCAGCGAACAGGACGAAAAGGTGTGTCCCCGTTTCGGGATGACACTGACAGGCTGACCTATCTCGATTATCTCGGCCGTTATGCACAGCGTTATAAAGTGGCAATGCACGCCTGGGTTGCAGGTAAAGACAGCATTCTTTTTCTGTGCACCCCCGCGGCCGGTGATGGTATCTCATTAATGCTGCAGGCAACCGGGCGACTTTATGCGCAGTACTTTCACCAGCGGTATGGCACCAGCGGGGCAATCTGGCGTGATCGTTATAAATCAGCACTGGTTTTAGATGATGAGCTGCTTTTGGAGGTGTACCGCTTCATAGAGCAGAAGCCGGTAAATGAAGCGTTGTGCAGCACACCTGAACAATACGCCTGGTCAAGTGTCAGTACCAATGCGCTGGGGTTACCCAACACCATGGTAACACCTCACAGTGCTTACGAACGAACAGCAAAACAACCGGAACAACGAAGAGCACTGCATTTGCAGCACTTGCAGCACCAGAATAACGATCTGGATGCGGATATTGCCAAGTCACTGAAAATGGGACTGGCTATGGGAGATCCCGGTTTCATCAAACGCATTGAACAGGTTACCGGTCGTCGTTTGACGGAAGGTAAGCGCGGACGTCCGCGCAAGAAGGCTGTGACGTCCTGAGCAGCTGAGCGGGTGGTGGTAAGCTGACTCATCCCTGCCGGTTACTGTGGATCAGGGCGCGGGTTTTCTTCACCGGCGGCTTCCTGTTCTTTCTCTTCTTTTGCCTCTTCGGCGTCACGCCATTGCACACTGTCTTCAAGGTTACCGTTAATAGCCTGAATAAATGCATTTTTCAGAATGCCACCAATCGTCGCGAGAACCGGTGTGTCCACATCATTCAATGAGCCGGAAATGGGAATGCGTGTGGCTATCTGATCTTCACTCTGGTTTTCGAATAATTCCGCAATGAAAGCTGACAGTGCTTCAGCGAGTCCGCGAAAGAAGCCATCGTCATCTTCTTCGATATCACCTTTCCATGAAAAAACCTCAACCTGATGCAGAATAGGCTTGGCGTAGCCTGATATTTCTCCGTCGTCGCTGGCCAGCTCCAGCGCCAGTTCTAATGTACCGGCTTCTAAATCGAAGGGGGCGTAGGTATCGAGGAAGTTTTTAAAATTCACCAGCGCCACATCGTTGGCCTGCAGATTGACATCGAAGGTCGGATTCTTTGTTGCCGGATTCAGTGAGCCTGACAGCGTAATGGTGCCTTGTTGCTCTGTATTCCCGCTGGCTTCGATGGTGGCAATGAGATCTTTTGACAAAGAGCGGCTGTTAACCAGATTTCTTGCTACAGCATGAATATCGTGCAGCTCAATGTTAACGGCGGGCTCTGAATCCGGGTTGATGAACCGGACAATACCCCGGCGGATTTCAAAGCGGTCAACCTTAAGCGGCACTAACTGATCCGCCAGATAAAGCCAGTTTTCATTTTCACCTGACTGACTTTCAGCATCACTTTTACCGTCTACGAAATTTAGCTCCGGTGCGGTAAGATTGACCTGCGCTACCAGTGCTTTATCCAGCAGGGCATTCCACAACAGGCTGAATTCTACCTGCTTTGCTTCAAAGAACGGTTGTTCTACCTCACCGGTCCGTTTCAGAATAACCACGTCATCCAGACTGTAAGCGCCGCGCCACAGCATAATGTCCACATCACCAACACTACCGGTAAATTCTTCCCCTTCATCCAGTACGTCGTTGATGTACCACTGAGCTGCAAAAGGCAAACTGATGCGGACAATTATCAGCAGCCCGGCGAGGATCGCGAGTGCTTTTAATGTGGTTCTGGTTTTATGTCTGGCCATGATCAGTCCGCGCTTAAATGAAAAATAAATAATCCGGAGGTATTTATTATCGATTCAAGTGGCGTGCCAGCGAATGTAAAGAGGGAAATGCTACAGGGTTATAGAGTTAACAGTTTGTTTTAGAAGGAAACATGAGCTCAAATCGGGCAGTCGGGCAGGTCCGTGCAGCATAAACGCTCACCCTTTTCCTGCTCCGGCGGGTAACTTTAACAAATCAGTGTGGCTTAAATACACCAATCACATTTTCATCAGATCGGGTTTTCGCTTCTACTTTGTCGTCGGTTTGCGATTGCGAATATCCGCACTTAACGCATTCCAGTTTTTCCACATTGTTCTCAAAAAACAACATGATGGAATCCAATGCCTGACACTTGGGACAGGTTGCGCCGGCGATAAAGCGTTTTCTTTTGCGTTCAGCCATGATTACTCCGCAGGTTACAACAATTTCTTCTTGCTGGATTATGGCGACTAATGAGTGAAATACAAGCCATCGCCGGGGGAGTTTGCTATCATACGCCGCTTAAATCACAGGACAACTGCGCAGGCATGATCACCTTATCTGACGTTACATTGATGCGTGGTAGCAAAGTGCTACTTGAAAACGCCAGTACACAAATATTCCCCGGACACAAAACCGCTCTGATCGGCAGCAATGGCTGTGGTAAGTCGAGTTTATTTGCTTTACTTCGCGGAGAATTACAGGTTGATGCCGGCGATTGTCAGGTGCCTGCACACTGGCGCATCGTCAGCGTGGCGCAGGAAACGCCGGCCACCGACCGCTGTGCGATAGATTACGTGATTGACGGTGACAAATTACTGCGCGGGTTACAGGCTAAACTGGCTGAAGCCGAAGCGAAGCAGGATGGCGAAGCTATGGGACAACTGCATGGTCAGCTGGAACATGCAGGCGCTTACGACGTAGAAGCGCGGGCGGCTACCATTCTTGCGGGTCTGGGCTTTTCAACCGCTCAGCTGTCAGCACCGGTGACTGATTTTTCAGGTGGATGGCGCATGCGGCTCAATCTGGCGCAGGCGCTGCTTTGTCCTTCTGACTTGCTGTTACTGGACGAACCGACCAACCACCTCGATTTAGATGCCGTTATCTGGTTAGAAAAATGGCTGCAACGCTATTCAGGAACGCTGATTCTTATCTCTCACGATAAGGCATTTATTGATAATACTGTGGCGCAAATCGTCAGTGTCGAACAGCAACAACTTATTGCCTACACAGGCAATTACTCTTCCTACGAAAAGCAGCGTGCAGAACGACTCCGCTTACAGAATATCGAATACCAGAAACAGCAGGATAAAATCGCTCATCTTGAGTCTTTCATTACCCGCTTTAAAGCCAAAGCCAGTAAAGCTAAACAGGCGCAAAGCCGTATCAAGCAACTCGAGCGCATGGAGCAAATTTTGCCGGCACATGCTGCCAGTGCCTTTAATTTCGAATTTGCTGAGCCAACCGGTCTGCCGAACCCGCTTATTCAGATGCGGGATATTCAACTGGGCTATGGCGACAAGGTTATTCTTAACAACGTCAAACTGAATCTGGTGCCGGGCAGTCGCATCGGGTTGCTGGGACGCAATGGTCAGGGGAAATCGACACTGATCAAACTGCTCGCATGTGTGCACGATCCGATGCAAGGCTCGTTTACCACTGCCAAAGGGCTTAACGTGGGCTATTTTGCCCAGCATCAACTGGAAACACTGGATCCCAAAGCCTCTGCTATTTTGCATCTTCAGCGGTTAGATAAGCAGGCTACCGAACAACAGTTACGGGATTACCTGGGAGGCTTCGGTTTTCATGGTGACCAGGCCCTGGAACCTGTTGCACCTATGTCCGGCGGCGAGAAAGCACGTCTGGTACTGGCGTTGATCGTTTATCAGAAGCCCAATTTATTGTTACTCGATGAGCCGACCAACCACCTCGATCTGGAAATGCGTCATGCACTGAACATGGCCTTGCAGGGGTTCGAAGGCGCGATGGTACTGGTGTCACACGACCGCTTCCTGCTGACCTCTGTTTGTGAAGACTTTTATCTGGTCGACAGTGGTCAGGTTGAGCCTTTTAACGGTGATCTGGAAGATTACCGCAGCTGGATTTTATCCCAGCAAAATGAAGAGAAAGCGGCGAAGCAGCAAACCGATAAACCGAAGGTAGATCGCAAAGCGGAAAAACGTCGTGAAGCTGAGTTTCGTCAGTCAGTCGCACCGCTGAAAAAGGCGATTGAAAAGCATGAAAAAGCCATGGAAACCACGTCAGCCAAGCTCTCTGACGTGGAAACGTCGTTAAGCAATACCACGTTATACGAAGAGCAAAACAAGGCCAGGCTGATGGCACTGCTTGATGAACAGACAACGTTGAAACAGGCGATGGAAGAGCATGAAATGGCATGGCTCGACGCCCAGGAAGCAATGGAGGCGGCAAAAGCCACTTATGAATCTGAATACTGACACCTTCTGGCAATACAGTTTAGATGTTTACGGACGGGATAACGTCGCTGCCACAGCGATTGCGTTGCAGGATGACTTCGGCGTAAACGTGAATATGTTGCTGCTGTTGTGCTGGTGTATGGACAACGGCGGTATTGTTACATTGAACCAGTGGCAGGTGCTGCATGCGGCTATCGCTGAAACTGAGAGTTTACTTGTGGCTCACCGTGAAAAACGCCGTGCAGCAAGACAGGCCAGTCCGTTTAATGAAAAAGCCTATGACGCCCTGAAACGGGAAGAACTGGATCTTGAAATGCAGCAGCAGGAAGCACTTACTACCATGTACAACCGGCTGTCTGTAGAATATGTGCCGGTTCAGGGGGTGAACGGCAGCATTGCCAGTTTTGTGAATTTATTCAAGTTGCGCCAGCAACCTCAGGCGGTTAAATACCTTACGTCAGTGATTCAGTCTCTGCACAGCACCGCGAAGTAATTCATGCATACACCTGAACATGGTCATGGCGTTGTTCGCCGCAGTCATTTCGAACCATCATGGTGGGCCCGTAACCGTCATATTCAAACTATCTGGCCGCGATTTTTTCAGAAACGCAGACCGGTTTCATACACCTGGCAGCGGATAAACACGCCCGACGACGACTTTCTTGATCTCGCCTGGGGACCTGAACCACAAGATATGCAGGGCATGGTTGTGATGTTTCACGGCCTTGAAGGCAGTATCCGTTCTCACTATGCCAACGACATGATGGCCGCGCTCAGCGAACAGGGCTGGCAGGTGGTTATGATGCACTTCAGGAGTTGCAGTGGTGAAGTCAACCGTCAGCCCCGCGCTTATCACTCCGGCGAAACAGAAGACCCGGCGTTCTTTTTAGACTGGCTGGACAAGCGTTTCCCGGACGTGCCGAAAGTCGCCATCGGCTTCTCGCTGGGCGGCAACATGTTACTTAAATTGCTGGGTGAAAACCCCGGTCAGAAATGGCTGCAGGCCGCCATGGCTGTGTCGGCGCCGGTAAAGCTGGATGCGTGCAGTGACAGCATTGGCGAGGGTTTTTCGAAGGTTTACCAGAACTACCTGTTAAAGAGTATGAAGGCTACGCTGACAAGTAAAATGCGTAAGCTGGACTACAAAGATTTGTTATCGCTGACGGTTGAGCAGGCAGGCAAGCTGTCGTCGTTCCGGGAGTTCGATGAAAAAGTGACGGCACCCTTACACGGCTTTAAGGATGCGCAGGATTACTACGAGAAATGCAGTGCGTATCCTTTCCTGAGTGCCATTCATTGTCCCACGTTAATTGTCCACAGTCTGGACGATCCTTTTATGAGTCCGTCGATTGTGCCGGATGCTACTGCACTGTCCCGCAATGTAACCCTTGAACTCAGTGAGTTTGGTGGCCATGTAGGCTTTATGCAGGGCGGCTTTCTGCGACCGGTGGTCTGGCTGCAGCAGCGCGCCGTAGACTATTTTTCTGAGTTTCTGCCAGTTCAGCCAGCAAAGTGAGGCAAGCATGATTATCCCCATTGACGCGTTAGAGAAAGACACGCTGCGTAACATTGTCGAATCCTTTGTGCTTCGCGAAGGTACTGATTACGGCGAGGTTGAAGCGAGCTTTGAAGACAAAGTGGAACAGGTACTGGCAGCACTGAAGCAGGGTGACGTTGTGCTGGTTTATTCAGAACTCCACGACTCGGTAAATATCCGCGAAAAAGGTGATTACCGGGAAAGTGAAGAAGACGCCTGAAGCTGTCCGTCCGCCCGGTTTAACCGCTCTGAAGCAATTGATATTCTCCTCTTATCCGCGGTGAAAAGATGAACTGCTCATCTACCCGGATATCACTGATTTTCTAATTTCAATTTAAAGGATTATATCAATGAGAGAGCTTAAGGAAGATGAAGTACAAACAGTATCAGGCGCAGTTTTACCAGCCCTCGCTTTAGGGCTCGTGGGCGCTTACATGTATGATGCGATGGGTGGCAAGGAAGGCATCGATCGCTATTTCCGGAACAGCTGGGATTCAGCTAAATCCAGTATCAATTACTGGTCTGGCAGAGCGCGGAAGGCATTTGCTTAAAGGTGAAGTTGAGCATGCTTTACAGAGAGGTGCTTTCGGCCTCTCTTTCAAAACTATCAGCTTTCAGGTTGTGGTATTTTCTGACAGGGCTAGTTGCCTGGCACTGCTGCGAATATGGTTATTCGCTGCGTGAGACCAGCTCATCTCTATTTCTCAATTCCCTGCCGAATGCTTGTGCTGTGGTTATTACCACGTCCTTATATCTTTTACTTTACCCCTCGCAGGAATTTAAAAGTCTTTCAGGTGTAACCGCCGGTCTTATTATTTATGAATGTATCCAGCCTTACATTCCGGAAAGAACATTCGACGTCATGGATATTTTGGCTACCGCTGCAGGTGCAGTGCTAATGCTCGCGTTAATAATCACAAGGCGCAGAACAGCAAAGGTCCTCACGCATCTTTCAGGCTCGTAAACAGGGTTGTAAATCTCGCCGGTAGGTTGCGCTGATGCTGCCAAATCCAGTAAAGCGGCTCAAAAACCGGTTCGGGCATCACCGGTACATAGACTTTTCCAGCATCGGCCAGCGGTTTTACGGCTGAATGTGGCAGCACTGTAAATCCCAGCCCAAAGGTAACGGGCAACAAAATTTGACCAATCTGATTCACATAGCCGGAGGCGGTAATGCTGTCCGGTTTGATTTTACTCAGTTCTTCATCACCACAGGCAGACAAAAACAGGCCGAGGTAATGGTATACATCCGGGTGTTTGATCAGGCCGATTTTATTCAGTAATGCAGCGGTTACCTGACTTCCTTCGTATTCAACGGGAAGAACGAGAGAAAGATGTTCTTTGCCGAAGCTCTCTGCGTCGTAAAGATGTGGATCGGGTAGCCGGGTAACAATGCCAATATCCAGTGAGCCCGAATGGATCCCTTCCAGAATACGGTTATTCGGTGCGGCTTCCAGTTGGGTGATTAACCCCGGATGAGCTTTCTGTAAGGCAAGTATTGACGGGTAAAGGTGCATAGCCAGTGCACCTGAGCAGGCGAGATTACACACCCCCGAATACGGATCATCTGCGTTCAGACTCGCCATTAACTTTGTTTCTTCAGCCTTTCTAGCGCAGGCATATTCGTAGATTTGTCTGCCCTGCTCTGTCATCACGAAATGTCTGGTGTCCCGCTTGAGAAGCGGATAGCCGCAGGCATCTTCCAGCTTGCGGATGTGCTGACTCACGCCCGGTTGCGTCATAGATAGGGCTTCAGCAGTTTGTGTGAAGTGGCCGATGTCGATAAGTGTACGAAATGTTTCTAACCAGACAGGATTTAACACGGTAGTTCAATAATTGGTTGTTATTAGAGTTAGATTAATTAATAACAAAATGTTTGTCTACGCCAATTCGATGCCCCTGTTGAGTCATTCACATAACTGAACGGTCAGGAGATTTTGTACTGCACATAATAAAAAAGGACGTGAAAACACGTCCTTCCTTTCAAACGGCGTTCATACTCAGAACGTATAACGGGCGTTCAGTTGTGTAATATCCAAATCATCAATTTTTTCATAGCTTGCACCCACAGCCCAGCGGGGTGAGAAGTAGTAATTAGCACCAACTTTTACCGTGACATCACCGTCATCGATATCGTAGTAACCCAGTTCACCCTGCAGCTCTACCTGTTCAGTTACCATGGATCTCACACCGGCATTCAGGGAGTAACCGCTGTCTTCGTTGTTTTCCACCTCTGCACGTTCATAGTTGAGACCGAAATAGGCATCGGTGAAACTGTTCAGAGGCAGCCGGTAACCAGCACCCAATGTCAGTAAGTCCAGATCGGTACCACTTTCATCCAGCATGCTGTAATCGCCGGTAACATAAATATTGTTTTCCAGTAAATATGTGGCACCCAGGTCAAGTCCGTCAAAATCTGCGCGGCCAATTTCGGCATTTGTATACCCGCCCTCAGCGAAGCGCCAGTTCGGTGATGCAGCCATTGCCGCAGAAGATAGTGTGGTTGCAGCAACAAAAGCGGTAAAAGTTTTAGTGAAGCGCATAGAAAACTCCTTAAATATGCAAAAAGAAAATCCACTGTCAGTGGCCTGTTCAGCAATCTTTTTGCCAATCCGGTCATCGTTGGCGCTATTTTCTACTTGTATAATTCAGTAAGACTATGTTTTATATATCAATATTAATTACCGCGAGGCTGGTGTTTTAACGTGAGGTCAGGAGGGATCGTCTCAGTCTGAAGCATGGTGTTCAATGTTCATACTACCTTAGTGTCTGTCTGAGCAGACAGGTTCCCCTGTTTTACCCGGTGGTCTGTAATACTTGCTGTGCACTCTCTACACACTTTTACGGACGGATTCGGTAAGGTTATGAAAAATATCGCAAATATGTGATCCTAACGACTTGGATCACCTTTTGCACTCATCCGGTCAATAAGAAACGGAATATTCCCGTTAGGAAAATTTGAACCGGAGTCAGTCAACCATGCTGCCGCAATTACAGTTAGCGAATAACACGGAAATTACGACACCATCTTTTACTTCATTCGTCGCATCATTTTGCGCTTTTTTCTCAATCAGTCCCGCGGTAATGCGCGCCTTTGTATATTGCATTTGTGTGGGCTTCAGTACATTAAGCCTGGCGGATGAAACGGCTACCGGAAACCTGCCTGAAGGCAAACCTATTTTGAATCGCGTTATTGAATCGGCGCAAAAAAATGCTACACGTGATTATGTGGTTAATGATCACAATCTGGCAGACGAATTGAAAAACATCGGTTACGAAACCTATCGTCAAATTCGCTTTAACCCTGAGAAATCCTTGTGGCACGGTGAGCATGATTATGAAATGCAATTTTTTCACCCGGGCTTTCTCTATCAGCAACCTGTCACAGTGGTCACCATTGCTCCGGACAACAGTGAACATACCGTACCCTTTGACAGCAAAAATTTCATCTATGAAAAGAATGCAGAGCCGCTGGCCGGTCTGACCGATGCAAAATCCGGCTATGCCGGATTTCGTTTGCATTACCCTATTAAAAACAAAGAATACAAAGACGAATTCGCCGTTTTTCTCGGCGCTTCGTATTTTCGTTTAGTAGGCAAAAATCAGGTTTATGGCATTTCAGCCCGCGGCCTTGCCATCGATACGGCGATGCCGGATGGCGAGGAATTTCCTCATTTTACCAAGTTCTGGGTGGTTGAGCCCCGTGAAGGTCAGCCCATTAAGATTTATGCCCGTTTAGAAAGCCCGTCTGTTGCGGGTGCTTACAGTTTTGAAATCATGCCGGGTAAAGACACCACCATGCAGGTAAAAAGCTGGATATTTGCCCGGGAGAATGTGGGTAAGCTTGGCGTCGCACCATTTACCAGCATGTTCCTTTACGGCGAAAACTCGCAAATCCGCCGCGATGACTATCGCCCTGAAGTGCATGACAGTGACGGGGTGATGATGCTCAACAATAGCGGGGAAATTATCTGGCGTCCTCTGACTAACCCAACAAAATTACAAATCACGTCGCTGAGCGATGTGGCTCCCAAAGGCTTTGGTGTGCTGCAGCGGGATACAGACTTTGCTAATTATCTCGATGCCGAGGCGAACTATCATCTGCGCCCGAGCTTGTGGGTAACCCCGAAAAAAGGGTTCGGCAAAGGTAAGCTGGAAATCGTGGAAATTCCTACTGACTCAGAAGTGAACGACAATATCGTGGCTTACTGGGTGCCTGAGAAGCCGTTCAATGCCGGTGAAAACCGTTACTTTGAATATGAACTGAAGACGGTTGAAAAGCAGCCAATGCCTTATGGTTTGGCGACAGTGGAAAGAACCCGTCAGGGTATCAGTCAGCTGCCCGGCTTTGAAACTACTGAAGAGCGAAATGTACGCCGGTTTGTTGTTGATTTCACTTTACCGGAAGGTATGAAGCTGAATCCTGATGAGGTGGATCTGATTTTAGACGCCACTAACGGCAAGGTCGAGCAGGCCAGAGTGTATAAGGTAGATAGTGATAAAAGTGTTCGCGTGACATTTCTGGTCATTCCCGACGGCGAAGCGGTTGTCGATATGCGCATGTTTTTAAATCAGAACGAAACGCAAATGAGCGAAATTTGGAGCTATGTGTATGAGCCACAATGATCCCGGGGAAAACACCGTGGCACCGGACAACGTAGCCACGAAAGACAAAATATTAAAAGTAAACGGCCGCCGCTGGCGGCTGGTACTGATGGGGCTGTTGACCATAGTGTCTACGGCCCTTGCCGGTTACAGCCTGTTTGAAATTTTCCGGCCCAACCGGTTTACCCCGCTGGAAATGATACAGCTGGCACTGAGTATGGTGCTGTTCATCTGGCTGACCTGGTCATTCTGGACCTCTGTTATCGGCTTTCTGCTGAAGCTTTTTCATATCGACCCGTTATCACTCCGCCGGGAATTGAAAGCCTCTGATGATCAGGCGCCCGTCACCCAACGCCACGCTATCGTCATGCCGGTGTACAACGAAGATACTGATCGCATTATCGTTGGCTTCGAAGCGTGTGTGAAAGCCATTCTTGATACCCCGTACGCAGACAAATACGATTTTTATATGTTGAGCGATACCCAGGATAAGGAGAAAGCCGAAGCGGAGCTTAAAGCCTGGCAGCGTCTTATTTCCCGTCTTGGCGAACAAAGCCAACAAATTTTTTATCGCCGCCGCGAAGATAACTGGGGCCGTAAGGTAGGTAACATCACCGATTTTTGTGAGCGCTGGGGCAGTCAGTACGAATCGATGCTGGTGTTGGATGCCGACAGTGTTATGTCTGCTCACCGCGTGCTGGATATGACCCGCCGTATCGAAGCTAACCCTGAAGCGGCAATGATTCAGACTATTCCCATGCCTGTACGTCAGGACACATTCTTCGGGCGTTTTGTGCAGTTTGCTGCGCACCTCTACAGCCCGATGCTGGCCACCGGTTTGTCGTTCTGGCAGACAGACAGCGCGAATTATTGGGGTCACAATGCCATCATCCGTGTGCAGCCTTTTATGCAGCACTGTGGCTTACCTACCCTCAAAGGCAGGGCACCGTTTGGCGGCGATGTACTGAGTCACGATTTTGTGGAAGCGGCACTATTGCGCCGTGCCGGATGGGAGTGTTATCTCATCACCGACACTGACGGCTCATACGAAGAAGTACCCGGCAACATGGTAGATTACGCTATCCGCGACCGTCGCTGGGTGCAGGGGAATATTCAACACTTAGGATTGTTAAGCACTAAGGGACTTAAAGCTACGAACCGGTTGCACTTTGCTTTCGGTGCCTTTGCTTACATGTCGTCGCTGCTGTTATTTATGATGCTCATGGCGGGGACTGCCGATGCGCTGGTTAAAGCGCTTATCGACCCGGTGTATTTTACTTCTGCCCACCAATTATTCCCCGAATGGCAAATTGTCCACGAGGGGTTAATGATAGCCACGCTTTACGGCACCATTGCCTTGCTGTTCATGCCGAAAATGCTGGGCGTTATTCTGGCGCTTATACAGCGCAGAAAAGATTTTGGTGGTGCTTTCAGGCTCATGTCCGGTGCGCTTATCGAGCTGTTTATGGCCGTACTTATCGCGCCTATGATGATGTTCTTCCACAGTTACTTCGTGATCAGCGTATTCATTGGTCACCAGGTAAAGTGGGAAGCGCAAACCCGTGAAGGACGTATGGTGCCATGGAAAGTCGCTATTTCTAAAGCCGCAACAATGACCACTTTGGGGTTAATCTGGGCCGGTGTGACTTTCTATTTCACGCCTTCGCTGTTCCTGTGGTTGCTGCCGGTATTAACCGGTATGGTGTTTGCAGCGCCCATTATCCGTTTAACCAGCAGCTTGTCGTTTGGCAAAACCTGCCGTAGGTTGGGGATCTTTGTGATTCAGGAAGAGATAAAAGAAGCCCCGGTGCTGGTGGAAGTACGTGAGCACATGGCAACTATCTCAGCAGAAGAAATTGCAGGTTATCCTGCACTGCAACCGGTTTTGCCCGACGAAACCCATCAGACCATGTTCGTGCAGGATCTCAAAGCTCCGCCTTTACCAAAACGCTTAACAGACGGCCAGATTGCAGAATTTGCTCAAAGCCGGCCAAAGGCGAAACACGCAGCCTGATATCCTTTCTGACGGGGGTTACTGCCTGGTAACCCTTCCGTTATCAAAGACAGTAAACTCATAAAATAGCAGAAGAAACCGGCTACTCGTCGAATTCTTGTACACAATAGCAGGCTGAACCCTTAGGCTAAAAATTCGTCAACCCCGGGGAGTGTGCTTATGAGAGCTGTTTCAATTTCATCACCTGTAAAGCTGCGTCGTGCGGCTATGCTATGGGCTTTCAGCGGCGCCTGGATGAGTGTTCAGGCAGAGCCGTTAGAAAGTGAAAGCATGACGACAATACCCGTTGTCAGTCACTCAAAAAATGTTTCTTCCGGTTATGCCATTCCTCAATTTGCAGTGGATCCCGCCTGGCCGGCGTTACCGGAAACCTGGTTGACAGGACAGGTGGCGGGGCTGGCTGTGGACAAACGTGATAACACCGTTTGGGTACTGCACCGCCCGGCATCTATTCCAAATCTGTCACTGGGTCTGACAAATGGTTCTGCCAGTTGTTGTGAGCCGGCACCTTTCGTCATGCAGTTTTCTGTTGAAGGTAAGTTACTTAATTCATGGGGAGGGCCGGAAGGCGACCGTCCTTGGCCTGAGAATGTGCATGGTTTATATGTCGATGCTGAGGGCAAAGTGTGGATAGGCGGCAATGGGAAAGGCGATCATCAAATTTTCAGCTATACCCGCGACGGTGAATTTGTAAAGGCGTTCGGGGAAGCAGGAAAAACGGATGGTAATACGTCTGAACACTATCTTGGCAACCCGGCAGACATTGTGGTTGATGACACGGATGTGATGATTGCTGATGGTTATATTAACAAGCGTGTAGTCAGGCTAGGTAAACAGGAACTGGACTTTGAACAGGCCTGGGGGGCATGGGGTAACGCGCCCGGCGGCGGTACCCGTGAAGGAAGTTTTGATACTTCTCAGGCAGCATCCGGAAACGGAGATTTGTCCACGGGGGCTGAGCATTTTGGTGACATTGTCCACTGTGTAGATAAGTCTCAGGACGGCAGAATTTATGTGTGCGACCGGCGAAACAACCGACTTCAGATCTTCAGAAAAAATGATGAAGGACAGGTTCTGTTCGAAAAAAATCTGGAAATTGCCGCTGAAACAGGCGGTCTGGGCACCGCCACAGCTGTCGCTTTCTCTCCCGACAATAAGTATCTCTACGTGGCAGATATGATGAACGGGCGTATCTGGATCCTCTGGCACGACACCTACGAGGTATTGGGAAGTATTGGCAGGAACGGTCGTTATGCCGGTGAGTTTACCTGGTTACACAGCATTGAGACGGATAAGGACGGTAATCTGTATACGTCCGAAGTGTCTACCGGACAGCGGGTGCAGAAGTTTGTTCTGACAGGGTTCAGTAAGCCAGATGCGTAAATAATGGTAACGGACAAAGCGTGTTGCCGGCTTTGTCCGTTATTAATGGCAAAAAGAGAATGTTACTCTTCAAACGTGACCGAAAATGTCACCGGGACAGCCAGTGTGATGCTGCTTAACTTGGCGACATCCTGAAGTGCCTGAATACCGCCTTCCAGTTTAAAAGAAGAAGCGTTAATCACAGTCGGGGCTGTGGTAGATACCGTTAACTTGTCATTGGCCAGCTTGCTGACAATCACCTGAAAGGTAGCCGGCGCTTTTACGCCGTGTAAATCCAGTTCACCGGTTACAGAGCCCGTCGTGCTGCTTCCTTTTTTCAGCTTCATCAGTTCAGCAGGAACATCTGCAGTGAAGGTGGCATTAGCAAAGTTCGTGGTATCAAACAGCATTTCCTGCATGCGGGTATCACGCAATTCAATACTGGTGTTCACACTGGTCAGCGGAACGGTAACAGATAACTGACCACCATCGCTGAGTGTGCCGGATAATTCATCGAAGCTGTGAACTTCCGTTATCTGGGCATTCTTGGTAGATAAAAAATGCAGGCTGGACGTATCGCTGTCTAACGTCCATGCCGCTGAGGCCGGTAAAGCAATACACGCCGATAATGCCAGTAACGTTCGTTTCATCATTCCTTCGCTCCTTTTTCATATTGGACAATGTCTTGCCAGGGGACCCGTTGATCACCAAGCACCACAAAGTCCGGGTTTTCCAGTGTATGACGCTGGTTATAAGTCAGTGGCTCAAAGTTTGCCGCCAGGATGCTGCCACCGGCTTCCGACACGATGCATTGCGATGCACCTGTATCCCATTCGCCGGTAATGCCTATACGCATGAATACATCAGCTTTGCCTTCGGCAATAAAGCATGATTTCAACGAGCAGCTACCCAAAGGTAACGTTTGATAAACCCGTTTCGCACACATGCGGGAAAACACTTTGTCCCGTGACTGACGGCGGCTGATGGCAATCATCACCACACTTTCATGGGGATCATCCAGCTTCCTGACGTGGATCTGTTTGTGCTCATCCGGACTTTCCTTGAATGCGCCGGCATCTTTGCTGGCGTAATAAAGTGATTGTCCGGGAGGCCAGAATATGACACCTATAGTAGGTTCATTGTTCTCGATAAGGGCAATATTCACGGCGAAGTCACCGCTTCGGGCGATAAACTCCTGCGTGCCGTCAATGGGATCGATAAGCCAGTAACGCTGCCATGTTTCGCGCTCAGCAAGGCTGGCGTGTTTGTTTTCTTCAGACAGGATCGGAATGTCAGGGGTAGCTTCAAGCAGGCGCTTGTTGATGATGTCGTTGGCGAGGTAGTCGGCACTGGTTACCGGTGACTCATCATCTTTGGTGTAGGCGTCAAAATCGCCTTTGTCGTAAACTTTAAGTACCGCTTCGCCGGCTTCAACAGCAATGCGTTTGGCTATCTCCAGTAAGGAGGCGCGGGTGTCGTCTGGCATAATGTTATTGCTCCTTTAACCACTTCTGAGCTAAGAACAAGGCGGCGACGCAGCGGGCTTCTTTGAAATCTTCCCGGCCGAGAAGTTCATCTGCCTGGCTGAGAGGCCAGTTGACCACCTCCAGCGGCTCCGGTTCATCACCTTCAAGTGTTTGCGGATATAAATCCCTGGCGAGAACAATGGTCATTTCTGCATTGAAAAATGTGGGGGCCATGCTGACGGTATGAATTACGTTCAGGTCGCGGGCGGCGTAACCTGCTTCTTCCTGGAGCTCACGGTTTGCTGCCTCAACGGGGGATTCACCCGGATCAATAAGACCCTTCGGAAAACCCAGCTCGTAGGTATGCGTACCCGCCGCATATTCGCGGATAAGCACCATAGTATTGTCATCTAACATCGGCACAATCATCACAGCGCCACGGCCGCTACCAGCCATGCGCTCGAACTGACGCTCGGCACCGTTTGAGAAAGTAAGATCCAGCCTTTCGACTTTAAATAAACGACTGCGGGCAACAATTTCCCGGTGTTTGATTTGCGGCAATGTTTTGGCGGGATCGATTTTACTCATGTTTATCCGTTACAACTTTCGTTATGATGACAACCAATGCTTAAGCTTAATGTATTTGAAGGAAAATCGCTTGCCATTTCTACCCTGGAGTGAAATCGACACAGTTCTGCTCGACATGGACGGAACCTTACTGGATTTACACTTCGATAATCACTTTTGGATCGAACATTTACCAAAGAAAATCGCTGAACGGAGCGGAAAGCCCGTTGAAGAGTGCAAAGCCACAATGATGGCGCATTATCAGCGTGTCATGGGGCAGATCCAATGGTATTGTCTGGATTACTGGGCTGAGCAGTTAAACATGGATATTATGGCTGCCAAACGGGAAGTTGAGCACTTAATTTCCATGCGCGATGATACGCTGCCTTTCCTTGATGCCCTTCATGAAACCGGCCGGAATGTGGTGCTAGTAACCAATGCTCATCCGGACAGCCTCTCACTAAAGGTGGAACATACGCGGCTGGATGCTCACATTGATACGTTGATCAGTACCCATGAGTTTGGTGTGACGAAGGAGTCTCAGAACTTATGGAAGCAGCTTCAGGCCAGATTACAGTTTGATCCCGCCCGCACATTATTTGTCGATGACAGCATCACTATTTTGCAGGCTGCGAAAAAGTTCGGGATCAGCCACCTGCTGGCCGTGAGTAATCCCGACAGTCAGCAACCTGTTCGTGACATTGAAGCATTCCCAGCCGTAACCGATTACCGCACCTTGCTGGACGAAATTCGCCAGTTTCCGGTGGAGAAATAACATGACGGTTTGCATTGTGGGTTCGAAAAATCCGGTAAAACTGAATGCAGCCCGTAATGCGTTGAGTTTATCCCTGCAATTGCCTGCCCTTGAAGCTATTGGCGTGAATGTGCCAAGTGGTGTGCCGGACCAGCCCATAAATACTGCGCAAACCCGCGACGGTGCTGTAAACAGGGTCAAAGCCTGTCTCGCTGAAGCGGACGAGCGGTCAAAAGCGCAGGACTGGTTCATCGCCATTGAAGGCGGTGTCGATATGTTTGACGACGGCCCGGCCACGTTTGCTTTTGTTGCCATTTATCATCAGGGCATCTGGTCTGTGGGACGCAGTGCAAACCTGCCTTTGCCTCCGTCAGTCTTCACTGCACTAGAGGCCGGTGAAGAATTGGGCCCGTTGATGGATAAGCTGTTTGATACGGACAACATTAAACAGAAAGGCGGGGCAATCGGTCTGCTCACCAACCACCTCGCCACCCGCCAGAGTGTTTACGAACTCGCCATCACACTGGCCATGGCGAAGTTCAATTACCCAGATTTGTTTTCTGCGTAATAAACCGCTGGAAAGTTTACTTAAACGGATGTGAAAAAAATTCCTTATCTGTTAATTGGTTATCACTTGCCTTTGATGATGATTGCCTCTCCCTAAGCGCTAACTGGCTGAAAATAAATAAATTTAATAATTTAATCTTTCCCTGGCCTCACCTTTGCACTGTCATCTGTCCATGTTGAAAACAGGAGACAGAGCATGTCTGATAAAGTACAAACGATTAATCCTGCAACAGAAGAAACCGTTGCCGAATATACGCTGATGTCCGAAGCGGACGCGAATCAAGCCGTTGATAATGCCCATGAAGCCTTTCTGTCATGGAAGAAGACCAGTTTCGACGAGCGGGCTAAATTGATGAATAACCTCGCTGATCAGATTGAGAATAACGCGGACACCATTCTTGATTTGATGACCAAAGAAATGGGTAAGGTGACTGAACACGGTAAGCAGGAAATTGCGCTCTGCGCTTCTATTTGTCGCTACACCGCTGAAAACGGCGAAAAGGTGCTGGAAGATGAAAACCGGGTATATGACGGTGGCAGCGCCATTATTACTTTCCAGCCGATAGGCGTTATTTTGGGTATCCAGCCCTGGAACTTCCCGCTTTATCAGGTCATCCGCTATAGCGCAGCCAATGTCATGGCGGGCAATACAACGGTGATGAAGCATGCCGCCAATGTGTTTGGTATGGCAGAATTTATTGAAAAACTGTATCTGGATGCCGGTTTCCCGAAAAACGTATATCAGTCGTTACTGATTGACGGCAAAACTGCCAGCAAATTAATTGAACATGACAAAGTACGCGGTGTGACTTTCACTGGCAGCGATAACGTAGGTAAAACTGTTGCAGAAACCGCAGCCGGCCTGTCGAAGAAGACCGTGCTGGAATTGGGTAGTAACGATGCCTTTGTGGTGTTATCTGATGCGGATATCGATACCGCGGTGGAAGCCTGTGTTCAGGGGCGAATCGTCAATAACGGCGAGACGTGTGTAGCGGCTAAGCGTTTTATCATCGTTGACAGTGTTTATGATGCCTTCCGTGAGAAATTCGTCGCGGCATTTAAAGCGTTGAAAGTAGGCGACCCCACCGATCCGGAAACCGATCTTGGCCCGATGGCCCGTGAAGATTTGCGTGACAAGTTGCACGAGCAGGTGGAGGAGTCAGTGAAAAACGGTGCTACAGTCACATTAGGCGGCGAAATCCCTGACTCCACGGGTTGGTTCTATCCCGTCACTATTCTGGAAAATATCAAACCGGGCATGCCAGCGTATGATGATGAACTGTTTGGCCCTGTGGCATCATTTATCCGTGCGAAAAACGATGCGGATGCCATGCGCATTGCCAATGACTCCCGTTACGGCCTGGGCGGCGGTATCTTCACCACGGATAAAGAGAAAGCTATCCGGTTGGCCCGAGAAGAGTTTGATACGGGTATGGTGAACATTAACGGTTATTCTTTGGCGCAGCCTAACCTACCGTTTGGCGGCGTGAAAGACAGCGGTTACGGCCGTGAACACGGCGGTTTCGGTATGCGTGAATTCGTTAACGAAAAAACGATTTTCATCGCTGAATAAACTGTAAAAAAGAACGAACCGACAGGCCCCGGTGAGGCAATGCTCCGCCGGGGCCTATTTATTTTCGTTCAGCATAGAGCTCAGTAAGGTCAAAGCCAGTTTGGAAGGCTTTTCTGTTTCGCCTGAGACAAATGCGGTGACTATAGCGCCTTCCACGAGCAGGCAAACGATATCCAGGGTATCGGTGTTTGCCCTCAGATAACGCCCGACGACTTCCTTAACCCTTTTCTTATGCTGGCTGCAGAACTGATATACAGGGCTGTCATCATTGCTGAATTCTGCGGAGGTGTTAATAAAAAAACATCCTTTGAAATGGCCCAGAGCAGCCTCCTCATCATTGAACCAACGCACAAGCGCACCGAACAACCGGTTAACTGCATCGGTATCTGATGTCGCTTCTCTTAAATTTTCCTCAAGCCAGCTAATAAACTTTTCATGTCTTAACTGCAACGCTGCCAGCAAGAGTGCTTCTTTGCTCTTGAAGTGGCTGTACAGCGTCTTTTTTGCAATACCGGAGCGGGTCAGTATTTCGTTTATACCGATAGCGTTTATACCGTTGTCGTAGAAAAGCTGTAATGCGGTATGGGTTAATTCTTCTCGTTTGTCACTCATTGTTAAAACATCAGGTTTTAGGGTTTGACAAGAGTAGACCGACTTGTCTACCATTGCAAGTAGACAAGTCGGTCTACTTTGGTGGGAACAGAATGAAATCTTTTTGGAATGCAACATTAGCCGGTACCGGAGCTTTTCTGGCAATAGCTTTACTGACGTTTTCTGAGCAAACGTTGTCTGATATTGCTCTGGTGATGGCACCTTTCGGTGCTACTGTGGTTTTGGTGTTTGGGGTACCCGACAGTCCGTTGGCTCAACCGAAGAACGTGATAGCAGGACACTTTATGACTTCCGTTGTTGGCTTGTGCTTTTTGCACTGGTGGGAAGTATCACCATTTACTCTGGCGCTGGCCACTGGCATTGGCGTGTCAGTGATGCTGGTTACAAAAACTACGCATCCGCCGGCCGGTGCGAATCCAATGTTAATTATGCTGTCTGGTCAGGGATGGGGATTTCTTTTTACACCCGTACTGATTGGCGCCATTTCTATTGTGTTGGTTGCTCAGGCTCAGAAGAGGATCGTTGCAAAATATAAGTTGGTGACAGGAGCGTCGTGAGTAAGGGGGAGATACGTTGAAGCCGTGTGGCCTCAACGTATTCAGTTAATGTTGATATTTAAAGCTGAATTTCAGTATACCCGTCAGGCCCGGGAGCGCCGAAAATGGCGGCGGCCTGATGCACTTCTTCAGGTAATGACGGGTCGGGTTTAAACTTGCCTTTAATTGAGAAGTTTGAAAAACCCTGTTCCAGGATCGCATCCAGAGAGAGACCCAGCATGTTGGGCTCTTTAACGGTAATACCGATACCTTTCCCTTCGCAGCGTAGCTGTGCGGAATAGTTACCAAAGTCGATGGGGCCACGGGTGCCGGCTACGGTGGCATTCAGCCAGTCGCCGAAGCCTGTGAGTTCGTTACAGTCGGGACCGAAAGATAAGGCTTCGACTCTGGCTCTGAACCGGCCGCCGGCGTTAACCGGCAGTGGCAGTTGCACTTCCGCTAACACACGGTCTACCGGCAGAAACAGCAAAAAGTCATCCGACTCCACGGTTTCAGGATTCAGCAGGCTGGTGCGCAGTTCGCCTTTAAACGACACTTCGTCGGAATCACGTAAATTGCCGCCTTTAATGTCGGCGTGCACGCTGCCAATCAGCATGGGTAAGCCCGCAATATCCCATTCCACGTTGGTTACCGGAATGCCTTCTACAACTACCGCCTGCGCTTTACCGTGCCAGACAGTACCGCTGACACCATAAATCTTTACGCCTTTCGGGAGTGTCTGACTCTGTATAAGGTGGACGGCGGGCATGTAAGCCACCACAAAGAAAAGAAACACAAAAACAGCAGCGAGGGTCCAGAGTATTTTCGATTTCATTATTTACCCAATTGCAGTCGACGGATGCGGATCATGCCGGGGGCGTTACCTTCGGCAAGGTCGGCCTGAAGAATGAGGATCCCCATTTCTTCCATGGTTTGCAGCCATGCCAGCACATCATTGAACGGCGCTTCGTCTACCGTTACCTGAATCTGCTCGTCCTGGGGCTGCATACGGGCTATGGCGATTTTAAAACGGGCCGAGGTAGTATTGACCGCCTGTGGCAGTGAGCCATTAAAGGTTTTAATCCCGCCGCTGCGACGAAGTTGTTGTGCACGGTTTGCATTTTCCTGCACCCACAACAGCAGCTCCTGCTGGTTATCAAGACGGGCTTTCTCCTGCGCTAATCCGTCAGATAAGGGTTGCCAGATCAGCCAGTAGAACATTGCGATAATCATGACCACACCGGTAATAATCACCAGGCGCTGCTCACGCTCACTCAATGCACGGTATTTATCCATTAACTTCATGATCAACCCCGTATCGCGACTGTACCGATGACCATATCATCGCGGTTATTGATTGCACCCTGCTCTATTTCGAATCCGGCGGTCTCAGCCTGCCTGCGGAACTGCTCCAGCGACTCAAAATTTCTGCCCTGTGCCTGCATACGGATTTCCGTTCTTGAGGCATCAAAACGCAACGTTTGCGGTTTGATTTGTGATGAGGAGAACGCATTAGTGAGCTGATCCATCATCACCAGCATGGAAGCGCCACCGCCTCCCTGTTCCATCGATGCCATTTCACTGCGGATCTTCAGCCTGAGATCCCGGTAAGGACCCAGCCCGGGAAATCCGGCCTTAACAACCTGATCGATTTGTGCACTCAGGCGGGCATTTTCCTGCTTAAGCTGATAAATACTCACGCCTTTGTCAATGAGGCTGGTGGTCAGAGCGACAACCGCCAGTACTGCGGCGACCCGCCACTGATGCCACTGACCGGCCTTTTTACGTTTAATGCGGTAATCGCCCTGAAACAGATTAAAGTCTGTCTTAACGGCTTCCGTTGCCAGTATGTGCATGGGCAATTCCAGCTCTGTTTGCTGGATATCTGCATTTGGTATTGAGACTAAATCGATGTCGGAATAGTTTTTCACCGGCACCAGGGTATCTGAACGACGTAACTGGCTTGCGAACGCCGGAAGCAACCAGCTCAGTTCCCCCTGCATCCCCTGCCATTCGTCTTCACGGACCAGCAATGCATCACCGATAGTCAGTACGCTCCAGGCACCCGGCGTATGGGGGACAGCCAGAGCATCAGGAATGAGTTTGTCGCAAAATAACCCTGCGTCACTCAGCCATTGTTGCCATTCATCCATTTTCTCACGGCTGACAACAGCAACTGCCTGCTGGTCACCTTTTTTCGGACCCATGGCAAAAAACTGTTTGTGGATATCCTGTGCCAGCTCATCTTCCAGCATGAAAGGGATTGCAGTGAGTACTTTACGGCTGGCGCGGGGAGGAAGTGTCACCCAACGCAATAACACGTCACTGGCAGGTGCCAGAGCAATAACGGCACGTTGGCCTGCGCGTTCCTTCAGGGTGGTAAGTTGCGAGGCATCAGGTAATTCGCCGGACGCAATGATCTCCTGTTCACCGCCCGACCATACCAGCCACTGCACCGGATCTTCATGCCGGGAGCCCAGCCTGACCAGTAATTGTTCCATTACTTTACTCCTCCAAATTCACGTCGGATAACGCTTACGTTCTCTCCACCCTGAGCTTTAAACAGCGTACTGAGCGAAAAAGTGGCTTTATTGTAGCTGGTCTTCGTATGCAAAATAAAATATCCGGTGGTCACGGTGAACCAGCTCCGCTGTTCATCACTTAAATCCAGTGCCGCCAGCACGGGCTCACCCAGAAAACTGTCAACGTCGGCCCAGCCATCCTGTGGCCGGCTGCTGATAAGGCTGGTGGCCTGAGACATATCCAGTCCGGTGAGTCCCGCCAGAATAGCCGCCCGCTCTTCTGTGAGCGTATTCACATTGATAGCCAGAGCGGTATCTTCCGGCAGTACGCACACAAGAGGCAGAATAGCATTTAACCACACCGGGCTGACACCGTTTATAAGCCTCAGCTCCGATTGATTGGTCATTAAGCTGTTGGCAGCCAGATAAGGATGCTCACGACTTTCATATTCACTGTCTTCAGCACCGTAGGTACGCATGCGCGTATCGCTGTCGAGCCAGTCAGCCAGACTGTCGCGGACAGTTTCTGCGGTGTAATTGTCGATGTTATCGCCGGTGGCCTCGAGCATACGGCCGAAAGCTTCCATGGCTTCAGTGGTTTGCGTCGCACTGCTCTGATTGTTGTTATCGTCACTTTCCCCCAGCGCATTCAGGTTGAAGCAGCTTTGGGCGTCTTCAAGCTGCGCTTCAATGCCGCCATTGTCGAGCGGATAAGCAAATTTCTGCGACCATGGCTGGGTAATGACAATTTTATCGCCGGTTTCATCAAAAATGGTTTTAATCGACTTGCGGGCAAAGGCTTCTGCTCCCATGGCATACCAGTAAGCCTGATTGTTATCTTTTAAGTTAGCAGCCCGCTGAATTTGTATTTGCAGGCGGGAGCCCATGTCTGTAGCTATAACCACGACGATAGCCACAATCATAAATACGATGATAAGCGCTACGCCACGCTGCTTTTGAAGCCCCTTCATAGGCTGGCTCCGCTGAGGGTAAATTCACGGCGGATGCGGCCAAAATCATTGCTGACAAATTCAAACGCGATGGCTTTGGGCAGGGTGGCTCCGACAAAACTCTCACGCCAGTTCAGTTCGTCGTTGTCTGACAGGGAGTTTTCCTCTTCATCAATATCAGCAATAAATTCAATTTTAAATTCGCTGATATCTTCCAGCAGCACGCGCACTTTCGGCTCTGTGCCCACTACGTTATCCACGTAATTGGTGTACAGCCGTTCCAGTTTGCCGTCTCTTACACGGTAGGCCACGGCCTGCAGAGTACTTCGCGGCAACATCATTTGCGGGTTTTGCCAGCCGCTGCGCACAAAAGCGAGGCCGTCATTATCGCTTTCATCTGACTCACCGCCACGCATAACAATGGTGTTTGTCTGACCGTCGGTGCGTACAGCCCGTGGCACAGCCTGCTGCATATCCCGCTCGATGGTGGTGACTGCGCGTTGCAGGCGCTGAAACTTTTCGAACCGGGCAGAAGACAGTTCATCGCTGTCGATAACCGTGGTCAGCACTGCCGTAGACGCCACGCCGATAAAGGCAAAGATAGCGATGGCAATGAGTATTTCAACCAGCGTGAATCCCCGTTGCATCATGGTGTCCCGTTATCATCGTCTGAGGCGCTGCTGGTTCCGCTGGTTCCGTTGGCGCGGGAGTTTGATGTTCCGGCTGTTGCTGCAATTTCAGCAGGTTTTGCCACAAAGGTGGTCACCGAGGTTTCAAAAAATTCGTATTGATCGTCCAGTCCGACGCTGACTTCAACGGCACGTAAATCGTTATCGGTGGTTTTGGTAACTTTCTGCTGCCAGTACCAGGTACGATCCGCCATATCCATGGTGCCTTTAGCGTTATTCGCAGGCGGCCATTTGTCGGTGAGTTTCATTTCATTTAAGCGGTTATTGGCCACCCAGGTAGCAAAAGTGGTTTCTTCCACTCTGCTCACGCTGCTCAGATGTTCCGCTGCTGATTTCATTACCGCAGTACCGGCCAGTGCAAAAATCACCAGCGCCGCCATAACTTCCAGCAGGGTCATACCCCGTTGTTTTACCGGTGTGATCATTCTGGTGGCTGCTCCAGCGGACCATTAAGCGTAAGCGGCGGCACATCCTGATTTAATAACTGAAAATACGCCGGTGCGTCGGTGCTGAAGGAGGGTTCATAACTGAACACCAGAGTAAACGGCGTGATTTCACCACTGGACATAATGAGAACCTGCGGAGGCGGCAACTTTTTATCTTCCTCGTTTCCGATTTCCACACCGGCGTCATCCAGTGAGAAATTTTCATCGAATACTTCACGGTCGAATAACTGATCTTCTGTATCCCAGGGAAGATCGTCCAGGTTCAGTGCAAAGGTGAAAGGTTCCGCGAGGGTATGAGGCGCATACAGCTTCTCATCATCGATTTTTTGCCATTCGTCTTCGTCGTTCAGAAACACAAAATAGTATTCATGATCCGCCTGCTCGATGCGTAATCCCAACTGGCGCTGGTTCAGTACGGCATAGTCGCTGGCCATATCAACCAGCACTTGCAGGCGCTGAGCTTCTTTTTTTAATTGATCAGACTGACTGACAGTAAAAACATTGAATACCACATAAGTGGCAGCCAGCCCCATTAATGCCATTACCAGCATCAGTTCGAGTAAAGTAAACCCGCACTGCAAATGCCGCTGTAATGTATGCCGGGGCTGTTTCATGCACGTAGTCGTTACAGGTATTCGTTTACGTTCCATGTACCGATGTCATCATCTGTACCCGGTTCGCCGTCAGGACCGTTAGAGTAAATGTCGTAGTCACCCATTTCGCCCGGGCTCATGAACTGGTAAGGATTGCCCCACGGATCTTCCGGCAGGCGCTGAATGATGCCGCCTTTGGGATAGTTTTTCGGAATCGGTTCGATAGTCGGAGCCTGAACCAGTGCTTCAAGGCCCTGTTCCGTGGTCGGGAAGCGGTTTGCCTGCATTTTATACATGGCAATAGCACCTTCAAGCTGCTGAATGTCTACCGCTGCTTTTTTCTTCTGAGCGATTTCCTGGTTGCCGATAACGTTGGGTAATACCATTGAAGCGATGATGCCGATGATCACCAGTACGATCATGACTTCAATCAGGGTAAAACCGGCATGTCTTCTCATTTTTCTCATTAGATATTCACCATTTTGTTCATAGCTAAAATCGGTTGCAGGATGGCCATTACAATGAACAGCACCACAAGAGCCATCACCACAATCAACATAGGTTCAAAAATTTTCAGGGAAATACTGACTTGTGTCTCAAATTCCCGTTCCTGGTTATCCGCAGCGCGGCCCAGCATTTGTTGTAATTCACCGGATTTCTCACCGGATGCAATCATGTGCATCATCATCGGAGGAAACATCCGGGTGTTATCCAGCGCTGCCCGTAAACTGCTGCCTTCTTTTACATTGACCGCAGCTTCGTTAATTTGATTCTTGATATGCTGATTTTGCAGTACATCCGCTGAAATGCGCATGGCTTCAAGCAGCGGAACCGCACTGGATGTCAAAATACTCAATGTGCGGGCAAACCTCGCGGTATTCAGGCTTTTACTGACTTTTCCGACCACGGGTAAGCGTAATATCAACTGATGATATTTCAACTTCATGGCGGGCTGTTGTACAAGCCGGTTACCCACGGCAACCAGAATGAAAATCAGCAGTAAAACAACCAGACCGTAACTCTGCATCCATTCACTCAAATCGATAAGAAACTGAGTGATGGCCGGCAGCTCCTGCCCCATGTTGGTAAAGTTACCCACGATTTTAGGCACGACTATGGTCAGCAGCAGTGAAATAACACCAATGGCAAATACCAGCATAATGGACGGGTACACCAGCGCCTGGGTTATCTGACTGCGGGTTTGCTGTCTTCGTTCCGTGTAATCGGCAAGACGGTTTAATACTACGTCAAGGTGACCGGATTTTTCACCGGCTGCCACCATAGCGCGGTAGAGTTCGTCGAATACCCCGGGGAACTGGTTCATGGCATCCGCAAGGCCGTGACCTTCTACAACTTTACTGCGAACTGCCATCATCATATTTTTATGACGGGGTTTTTCACTTTGTTCCGCCACCGCCAGTAACGCTTCTTCGATAGGCAGGGCAGATTCAATGAGGGTAGAGAGCTGACGGGTGATCAACGACAGATCCGCGGCTGAAATACGCGGACGGAACAGAGAAAAGCCCTGTGATTTCCCGCCGGATTTCTCCGCTACCAGTTCAACTTCTAAGGGGATAAGCCCTTTTTCACGCAATTGCTGACGTACCTGTCTGGCATTATCGCCTTCAAGTACGCCCTGTTTGTTGCGACCACTGGCGTTAACCGCTTTGTATGAAAACGCTGCCATGGATTAATCCTCGCGGGTCACGCGCAACACTTCTTCCAGCGACGTTTTACCGGCCAGCACTTTATGGCAGCCGTCTTCGCGAATACTGGGGGTGGTCTGGCGAATGTATTTTTCGATAGCCTGCTCACCTTTACCATCGTGCATCATGCCGCGGATAGGTTCATCAACCAGCAGCAGTTCGTGAATACCTGTCCGGCCGCGATAACCGGTTTGATTACAGGCGGTACAGCCTTTGGGCTGATAAATGGTCGGCAGTGGCTCACCGGCGGGCAGATTCAGTAATTCCGCCTGCTGTTCGTTTGGCTTCACCGGAATACGGCATTCAGGACACAGTGTTCTGACCAGGCGCTGGGAAAGCACGGCAAGCAAACTGGAAGACATCAGAAACGGTTCGATGCCCATGTCTTCAAGACGGGTAATGGCACCGGCAGCGGTATTGGTGTGCAGTGTTGAAAGCACTAAGTGACCGGTTAAACTGGCCTGAACCGCAATTTGCGCGGTTTCAATATCACGGATTTCACCAACCATCACCACGTCCGGATCCTGACGAAGGATCGCACGCAGTCCGCGGGCGAAAGTCATATCTACACGGGGATTTACCTGAGTCTGGCCGATGCCGGGTAAATCAAATTCGATAGGATCTTCAACGGTGAGGATGTTGCGGTCTTTCGAGTTGATTTCCGTTAAACCCGCATACAAGGTGGTACTTTTACCGGAACCGGTAGGACCGGTAACCAGGATAATGCCGTGAGGCTTACGGATTAGCGATGAAAAGATATCCCGGTTGCGTTTGGTCATGCCCAAATCTTCAAGATTCAGGCGGGCATTGTTCTTATCTAATAAACGCAGTACTACCCGTTCACCGTGATTGGACGGCATGGTCGATACACGCACGTCAACCGCACGGCCGGCTATGCGCAGTGTAATACGGCCATCCTGAGGGACGCGCTTTTCGGCGATATCCAGCTTGGCCATAACTTTAATACGGGAAACCAGCATGGAAGACAGCTTGCGGTTGGGACGTAAAATTTCCCTCAATACCCCGTCAACGCGAAAACGCACTATGAGCTGGTTCTCGAAGGTTTCGATGTGAATATCCGAGGCGCCTTCTTTAATAGCTTCACCGAGCATAGCGTTGATCAGTTTAATGATTGGCGCATCGTCTTCACTGTCGAGAAGATCTTCGGTATCCGGTAATTCTTCGGCTAATGAGAACAAATCGCTCTCATTCCCCAAATCTTCCATCAATTGTTTGGCGGCCGAGGAGTCACGCTGGAATGCCTGTGTCAGCAAGCCTTCGAATTTGTCCTGCTGAATTTCTGTTAAGGTAAACGGCTCACCGAAAAAGCGGCGCACTTCAGCAAATACCGCAAATGGCGTGGCTTCGGTGTAATACAGGGTGGCCGGATCCGTATTCGTCTCCAGCAACACATGATGCCGCTTGGCAAAGCTGAAACTCAGCTGGCGGGGGCCTGCTGCTTCTGCCAGTTCATCATCCGGCAGGCTATCCATAGCTTCTTCCTGTGCTGCGATAGCCTGCTCTAGCGGGTCTTCATTCGCAGCCATGATCAATCGTTATCCTTGTTCTTCTCTTTTTCCAGAATGTAATCTTCAAAAGAGGGAGGCAGCGCCAGCGCATCATCCCATTCCGGCATGGAAGGCTGTTCCTGTGATGGCATCAGCGACACACCTTCAGAGTGGCGCTTCAGTTGCTGGGCACGGATATAGTTGTACTTACGGTGACTGATTTCATTCATACGCACACCGTCACGAACGATGGTAGGCTTTAAGAACACCATCAGGTTACGCTTACGCTTGCTGGTAGAGGTAGACTTGAACAGGTGACCTAAAATTGGGATATCACCCAGCAGCGGTACTTTAGACACACTTTCCTGAACATCTTCATCAATCAGGCCGCCCAGTACAATGGTGCCGCCGTCATCAACAATGACCGTGGTTTTGATTTGGCGTTTGTTAATAGAAATGTCTACAGACGTAGCGCCACTGACGCTGGATACTTCCTGCTCGATGGTCAGCTGAACGGCATCACCTTCGTTAATTTGCGGGGTGACTTTCAGCTTGATACCCACTTCCTGACGATCAACGGTCTGGAAAGGGTTTGAATTATTATCGCCGGTGGTGGTGCCGGTAATGATAGGCACTTCCTGACCCACGATAAAGAAGGCTTCTTCGTTATCCATGGTAGTCAGGTGAGGCGTTGCCAGTACGTTGGAGTTGGTATCGTTACTGACTGCCTGAACGACGGCTCCCCAGCCGTCTTTGATGATACCGGCAAGCAGGCCATTGGCGCCGCTCAGCAGGCTTGCAAGGGCGGTGTAATCACCCTCTTCGGTGGAATCGATTTGTACCACGTTACCTTCATCGGTGATGTAGGCTTCTGTGGTGGTGGTGTCTTCTGCCTGTTTCAGCGCCACAGCCAGTGAACCAACCGGTACAACACCATTGTTAAACTGGGTGCCACCGCCTTCTTCAGTAACCCATTGCACACCAAGAGTTGCGCCGTCGCCTTCAAATACTTCAACAATAATGGCTTCAACCTGTACCTGCGCACGGCGTACATCTAACTGGCGGATAACTTCTTCTAAAGAACGCATCATGTCCGGCTCAGCGGTGATAACCACAGCATTGGAGTCTTCATGGGCATCAATGCTGATATCACGTTTAGCACTGCCACGGCTTTGTGTGTTGCCGCCCTGTGCTTCAGCCTGAATGCTGGCAGATACACCCTGCAGTACTTTTACCAGATCTTCTGCTTTGGCATAGTTCAGGAAGACAACGCGGGTATTGCCGCTTGATTCCAGCTCCTGGTCCATACGCTGGATCAGGTTAACAATGCGGGCACGGGCTTTAGCATCACCGCTGACGATCACTGAGTTTGTACGATCATCTGCCACAGCGCGGGGCTCTGACTTGCCGGTGTTAGCGGCTTTGCCCTGCGATTTATTGATACTGTCGACAATACGAACCATCTCTGAAGCCGATGCGTAGCGCAGCTTAACAATTTCCACTTCTTCATCACCGGCGCGGTCCACGCGCTCGATAATTTCCACCAGGCGGTTTACCACGGCCGCGCGGCCTGTGAGCATCATCACGTTGGACGGATCGTGAGCAACCACGTTGCCGCCACCGGCCTGATCATTAAGTTGGCGAAGGATTGGGGCTAATTCACGCACAGGGACGTTGTAAACGGGTACAACGCGGGTGATCATTTCGTCACCGTCCATTGCCGAACCTTCAACAACCGGAATATTGGAGGTCTTCGCCTCCTTTGAGCGCACGACTTTCAGCACACCGCTGGGCATTTCTACCACAGCGAAGTCGTAGACTTGCAGTACGTTTAAAAAGAACTGGTAGTATTGTTCTTCAGTGAGCATGTCGTATGAACGCACACTGATTTTGCCCCTGACATTGGGCTCGACAATAATGGTTTTCTTGAGGTTTTTACCAACAATGGAAATGAATTCATTGATGTCGGTATCTTTGAAATTCGGCATGTACTCTGCGGCTGTGGCAGAGACGCACAGCGCGGCAGCACAGATAGCTGCAGTAATCCGGGAGAATAAAGTCCGGCTCTCTTGCCTCATGAGTCTGTCTTCCTGTTTTTATTAGTCATTACCCGCCTCCGGGATTTCCAGATACAAGGTAATGTACTCACCATCACGTGTCAGCGTCAGCTCTATGGTATCGGCCTGACGAAGTTCACTCATGGCTTCCTTTGATTGCTGGGTATCGGTCAAATCCAATCCGTTGATTTGGATGACAACATCGCCCGCCTGCAGGCCGGCTGATTGAAACAGATCTGGTTTTTTACCCGGTTTGATTTCGTAGCCGACCAGCTGGCCATCACCGATTTTGGGCGTAATAGCGATGAAATCCATGAAATCTGCCGGGCTTTCCCGTAATGATGAGGCGACGTCTTCATCCAGCTCCACCTGATTTTGCGGCGGAGGCGGAATGCGGCGTTTAGGCGCAGGGGCGGCGGCACGGGGTTTGTCATCAGCGCGTGCTGTACGCTGGCGGTTTGCTTCGTCGTAATCCACACCGTCAAGCATCAGGGTTTCACGGCGAATACCGTTTTTAATAATAACGCGATCGTTCATGACCTGATCGAGTGTCGCGTTAGTCCCTTCTATTTTTTCGCCCAGACCGTATACGTTTTGGGTGCCCCGGTTTTCAATGATCGCCGTGGCTTCTTCTTTGAGCGAACTGACTACCACGCCGGTCAGCGTTAAATTTAGTTTTGTTTCCGGCGCGTCTGTCACCGGCTGTTCGTCTGCGGCCTGTTCTGTCCGGTTGACGGTTCCGAACAGGTTCAACTGTTGTAATCCGGCAACATCGACCCCACCTTGCGCAGAGGTAATGCGTTCAGGCTGTGAAGTTAGTCCGGCTGGTGTGGCAGGCCCGGCTGGTTCGGGTATAATTCGCCAGATGAGTTTTGCAGCAAACGCTAACAGGTACAGGCTCAGCAAAACAACAATTGCGAGATGCACTTGTTTCTGATGCCGGCTGAAGAAAAGTGCCAGTGACTGAGAATTCAATTTGTCGAGTGTCATGCGTTGTCGAAGGTACTGCTTTTTTAATAATAGATTTAGAGCTAGCCGACCCATCATAGCCCGGTCGAGGCGGGGGTCACAACAGTAAAACGAAAGAGTGACAAAAATATTACATGAGCAATCGTAATCAAAGCGATACTGACGTAAATGTCCGCCTGGACAAGTGGCTCTGGGCTGTTCGTCTGTTCAAAACCCGCGGTCTGGCGCGGGAAATGGTGCAGGCCGGTAAAGTGCATTACAACGGCCAGCGTTCGAAGCCAGGCAGAAACGTAGAGCCCGGCGCCATGATAAAAGTTCCGGCCGGATGGGACACAAAAGAAATAAAAGTGCTGGGACTGAGTGATAAACGCCTGAGTGCACCGCTCGCTGAAGCGCTTTACGAGGAAACACCGGAAAGTATTGCCCGGCGGGAATCCAATCAGCAGGCCCGCAAATTAAGTGCGTTTCACAGTCCGCGTCCTGACAACAGACCGGACAAAAAACAACGCAGACAGATTATTAAATTTAAGCAGCAGTAAGCTGCTAAGACAGGATAGATTTCATGAGCAACTATGATGAATTACATCGCTATTTGTTGAATGCAGCAAACGTACGCGGCGAGCTGGTCAGGCTGGAAGAAAGTCTGCAATCCATTGTGCACAGCACGGAATATCCGGTGCAAATCCAGCACCTGTTGAGTGAAATGGCAGCGGCAACCTGTTTGCTGACAGCAATTTTAAAATTCAAAGGCGAAATCGGTTTGCAAATTCAGAGTAAAGGGCCGGTGAGTTACGCTGTAATCAACGCCACCCACGAATACAAACTTCGTGGCGTAGCCCGCTGGGATGAAACGCTGACGGTTTTGCCTGAGAGCTTTGGTGAACTGGTAAAAGATGCTGTACTGGTGATTACCATCACGCCGGAAGAAGGTGAACGGTATCAGGGGGTTGTAGGGCTGGATAAGCCTACACTTGCTGAATGTCTGGAAGCCTATTTCACGCAGTCTGAACAACTGGCGACGAAAATCATTCTGATGACTGATTTGCAGGAACCTACCCGCGCCCGTGCTGCGGGTATGCTATTGCAGGTTCTGCCCAGTCAGGCTGCCGCAACAAATGTGGCGCAGGATACTGACTTTGAGCATGTTTGCAAGCTGACAGAAACCCTGAAAGAAGATGAAATGTTTGGTCTGCCTGTGAATGATATTCTGTATCGTCTTTACCACCAGGAAGAAGTTGAAGTGTATCCGGCTCACCCGGTTTCATTCTCCTGTTCCTGCTCCAAACAGCGCAGTGCTGACGCACTGAGAAACGTGGATAAACAAGAGCTGCTGCAGATCATTGAAGAGGATGGTGCCATTAAAATGCACTGCCAGTATTGTCATTCTGAATATCTGTTCGACAGCGTGGATGTGGAAGCCATTCACAATGGCCAGTTTGTGGAAACCCGTAAAGATCAGTAAAAGCCCTGCGAAGTGCCTGAGTTAGCGCTTCGCAAAAAAACGGAAATACGACAGTGCCTGCCGCTTAAGCCCGGCAGGTCCTGCTTTCAGGCCGCAGCCGCAAAGCCCTGCTTCCGGAAAAGGGCGACCAACGTTTAATTGTGTGTAAACCAAATTTTGTTACCCGTCTTTTGATTTTACAATCAAGTTACAACTCCTCGATATTTTCATAATTTATTGAAAATTAATAGTTATTTTTCATTCCAACTTTTTCATGCTTTACTCATTCTGAAAGTTTATTTCTTTAAAACGTCATTCAGATCAAAAAATAATTGCTATTTGTATTTATGATGTTGTCTCTTCCCTTGTTTTATATACAATCGAATTGAAAAGGATTTTTGAAAGTTAAAATGTAAACTTACCAAAGGGCTTACCAAAATGACCGCGGCACCACTTTTAAATTCAGATACAGCAGTAAACGTGCTCACTGATCTCACGTCAGCTGAGTTAATAGAAATTGCACTTAAATGTGGCGAAGGCTGCCTTGCAGACAATGGTGCGCTGGTAGTAGAAACCGGACACCGGACAGGTCGTTCTCCTGCGGATCGCTTTATTGTCAAAGAGCCTTCTACGGAATCAGACATTGACTGGGGTAACGTGAACAAGCCCTTTGATGCAGATAAATTTGATGCATTGTGGGACCGCGTAGACGCTTTTTTAAATACACAGGAACATTTCCTTTCTCATTTACAGGTTGGCTCTGACCCTACACATGCTTTGCCAATAAAAGTACGAACACAAACGGCATGGCAACATATCTTTGCCCGCAACCTGTTTATTCAGCCCGCAACGTGGAATCCGGATAACAAAGAGGCATGGCAGATCCTCAATGTGCCCGGTTTTATCTGCGATCCTGAGCGTGACGGCACCAACAGTGACGGTGTGGTTATTCTGAATTTTGCTGAGAAAAAGGTGCTTATCGCCGGTATGCGTTATGCCGGTGAAATGAAAAAAGCCATGTTCAGTGTACAGAATTTCCTGTTACCGGCAGAAGAAGTGTTACCCATGCACTGCTCAGCCAACGTGGGAGAGCAAGGGGATGTCACCTTATTCTTCGGACTGTCCGGCACCGGCAAAACCACATTGTCTGCCGATCCCAAGCGCTTTCTGATTGGTGATGATGAGCATGGCTGGGCGCCCGGAAGCGTGTTCAACCTGGAAGGTGGTTGTTATGCAAAGTGCATCGATTTATCGCAGAAAAATGAACCGGTCATCTGGGATGCTATCCGTTTCGGTACGATTTTGGAAAATGTGGTACTGGATGAAAAACGCACCCCGGATTATGCCGACGTCAGCCTGACACAGAACTCCCGTGCCGCCTATCCGCTGGATCACATCGAAAAGCGTGTGGCTGAGAACAAGGGCGGTGAGCCCCGCTCTGTTGTGTTCCTCACCTGTGATGTGAGCGGCGTATTACCACCGGTTTCTGTGCTCAGTGAAGAAGCTGCGGCCTATCACTTCTTAAGTGGTTACACAGCAAAAGTCGGCTCGACAGAAATAGGGTCCACTGCTGATATTGAATCGACTTTTTCAACTTGCTTTGGCGCACCGTTTTTCCCGCGTCCTGCCGGCGTGTATGCGGAATTACTGATTAAGCGGGTGAAGAGTTTCGGCGCTAAAGTGTTCCTGGTGAATACCGGCTGGACCGGTGGTCCCTACGGTACCGGTAAGCGCTTCGATATACCTGTTACCCGTGCGGTAATCGACGCCATCGTTTCCGGCGAACTGGCTAATGTGGAAACCCGCCATATTGATGGTCTGAATCTGGACGTGCCGGTAGCGGTACCGGGTGTCGACAGTAAATTGCTGGTGCCGGCAGAAACCTGGGCCGACCAGCAGGCTTATCAAACCTATGTTGAAAATCTGGTGCAGGAATTCAAAGCTAATTTCGAAAAATATGATGTCAGTGATGCCATCGTGAAAGCCGGCCCCGGCTTCTGACTGCTTTCTATCCGACGTTAGTCGACTTGTTGCCCGCAGTGTGTCTGCGGGCTTTTTTTTGCAATGTAGTTGCTGGCTGGCGGTTACTGCCCGCCGGCCAGTGCGCTTTGAATGGCTTGCGGATCCATAAAGTGGGAATAATTACCGATAGCGTCAGTAACCACCGGATCCTGCATTAACTCGCCCATTGCGACCTGACCAACCAGTTCGAAGGCACGCTGGAGTGCCATGGGATCAGATTCAGAGGCAACTTTAAACTGCGCCGGGCAGTCGCTTGCGAGCAGGCGGGTGACCAGGTCGCCGATTTCCTTATCAGACTCAAGGCGGTCTTTTTCCGATACTTCGGCATAGCTTTTTATTTCAGGATGAGCGGCCATGGAAAAGAAAATCCATTTTGCCAGCGATTTTCTTTCTTTGCCGTTTAAGGAATCGATCAGACAACTACCTAATTCGTTCGACATCGCGGGTGCGGCACCCAGGGCCGACGCGCTGATAATTAAAGCACCGATTAACTTCTTCATATTACACCTTTTCTTCTGTTCCTTGTGTGCAGTGCCAGCCGGGTATCTCCATGCCGGTTACCGCTCGCCTGTATGACGGATGAAAATCGTCATGCAGAAGGATTACATAAGATAGCGTGAAATAATATAGGCTAAAGTATCTGTTTTACCGCTGTTTTACGTTCACCCGGACAGCGTGTTTACGATAAAATCCTTTCCGGATTCATCTGCACAATCAACGAGGTCCCGTGCAAAAGTCAGCACCTGCCCAATTTCTGGGGCTAACGCCTATATTGTTTTTTGTTGTCACTATGCTGATTGCCGGCATTATCAGCGACGACATTACCGCTATGCCAGTTCTGGTAGCCCTTTTCCTGGCAGCCGGATATGCCCTGCTGCTGAACCCGAAGGATCAGAAGCTCACTCTGAATGAGAAGATTGCGCAATTCTGCGAGGGGGCGGGTAACAAGAACATTATCTTGCTGGTGCTGATATTTCTACTCGCCGGCGCATTCTATTCGCTGACCATCGATATCGGC
>NZ_CFHOXV010000006.1:0-136240 GCF_984505615.1 Alteromonas sp.
TGATCATCTATCACCCGTTAACCATGAGTGGTGCACTTATTATCTGAATTCGGGAGTAATAACAAAGAAGCATCAAGAAATGCCTGGAAATCAGAAAATGCGCAAGAATATATAAATAAAATCGCAACAGGAATTAAAGGGTTTACTTTTTATGTTGAAAAAATAGACAGTCGGTTGAGATTGGGGCAGCAAAATTCCCCGGAAGTATTTGCTGGTTTAATAGACAAAATGAATAATGATAATTTAAATGATTATTCAGAAATATTAAAAGCAATAAATGAATATTTGTAGATATAAATGAATTTTGATTTATTTCAATATTAGCTATTTCATATTTGAACTAAGCGTTTGATTTTAAAGCTTATTGGTGAATAGCTTAATTGTGTTTTAAATTTATTTGTTTTAGTTTAATAATTCACCATGTAAATAATTTTAAATTATCTTGTCTTTTAAAATTATCATTTCAACGTCCTTTGCTTGAATTATTTTCTCTCAGGTAATTATATCCCGCTGTTTTTCGTTTGAGTCGTTCAAACAGGAAAATATAAATATAATAATTCCAGGGAGTAAAAAATGATTAGACAGAGTCTTATCGCGCTGGCGATAGGTACTGCTATGGGCGTGAGTTTTAATGCAAGCGCCGCTGCAGGTAGTACATCAAGTGTTTATGGTACTGTTGAGGCCATGTCAGGCCAGCAAGTAGCCATCGTTATCAGTAATCCTCAAACGGGATACAGCAGAACGGTAGAAGTAGGTGAAGATGGTTCATACCGCTTCGCAAAACTGGATACCGGTACATATAACATCCAGATCATTGCCAATGGCAAAGTGTTAGCTGAAGACGAGCTGCGCGTGTCCCTTGGTTCTAACAAAGAAGCTGACTTCAACCTCGATGAATTAACCGCAGAGCGTATTGAAGTCACCGGCGCCCGCGTTTCAGCCATCGATTTAACCTCTATGGATTCCGGCCTTGTAATGGGCGAAACCGAAATTGACCGTATGCCTATTGCCCGTGACCTTACATCGGTTGCGTTGCTGGCACCTGGCGCAGTAGCCGGTGATTCGGCATTCGGTAATACCGCCTCGTTCGGTGGTGCATCGGTTGCTGAAAACTCTTGCTACATCAACGGTCTGGAAGTAACGAATACCCGTCAGGGTCTGGGTTGCGGTTCCGTACCTTTTGAATTCTACAAAGAGTTTCAGGTTAAAACCGGTGGTTATTCTGCAGAGTTCGGCCGTACAACCGGCGGTGTAATTAACTCGGTAACCAAAAGCGGTACTAACGAATGGGAATTTGACTTCACTGCCAATTGGACGCCGAATGGCTTACAGGAAGAAGGCAGCGTATCCCGTGGCCGTCAGGGCACCGGCGCTATTTTCCGTGATACCACAAACGATTTCGACAATTCCTTTGATTATACCGTTTCTGCATCAGGTCCGATTATTGAAGATAAGCTGTTCTTCTATGCGCTGATCAATCCGCGGGATGTGCACAACCAGTTTGGTGACACCAACGGTACCGGGCGTTTTGCCGGTGCAAACATCATGAACGTTGATGAGTCTTCCGGTTCAGATAATTTGTTCTGGGGCGCTAAAATTGACTGGGATATCACCGAAGATCACCGCCTGAGCTTCTTCGGTTATTCAGACAAGAACGAAACAACCCGTACCGTCTACGATTACGATGCTGAAACCGGAACTATTGGTGACTACTCCGGTTCATTCCTGCGTAAGCGCGGCGGTGAAGCGAAAAGTGTGACCTATACCGGTTACCTGAATGACGATCTGTCTGTCAGCGCAATGTGGGGTAACATCCAGACTGATTACAGCTCTGACCCCAGTAACCTGGATTGTTCAAGCGTTACTGATGCACGTGACGGCATTACAGATGCAGAGCGTGTTTCTTCATGTGGTCCGGGCGGCTCTTTCGGTGCTAACGAAGATGAAAATACCCAGTATCGTTTCGATATCGAATACTACTGGGGCGATCACAAAATCAACGCCGGTCTGGATAAACAAACCCGTGAATCCATCCGTGTCACTCAGCCGATTGCCGGTCACTCATGGACTTATGAAACGCTGGCCGCCGGCGGTAACATTCAGGGTGACTCCGGTTCGCTGTACGTGAACAATACAGGTGCTGCACAGGATCTTGTTTCAGACCGTATCTTCTCCGGTGGTGGCAGCTTCGAGTCTGATCTGACTGCTTACTACATTGAAGATAAATGGCAGGTAACAGACACTCTGATGTTATCTATCGGTATCCGTAAAGACATCTTCTCCGGTGAAGGTACCACAGGTAAGGAACTGTTTGATTTCGATACCGACATTGCTCCGCGCTTAGGCTTTACCTGGGATGTGGAAGGCGATGGCGAGTCTAAGTTGTACGGTAACTATGGCCGTTACTATCTGCCAATTGCGAACAACACTATTTACCGTGCAGCTGCCGGCGTAAGTGATACAACCACTTACTACACCTTTGACGGTATCGACGCTGCAACCGGCGTACCTACCGGCCTGAACCCTGTGAATGGTACTGTAGAGAATTCTCAGTACGCGAGTTCATTACCGGCTATTCCTGAAAAGGATATTTTCCAGGCTCAGGAAGCTGACCCGTTCGCGAAAGATGAATACATCTTAGGTTACCAGCGTGCGATTTCCGAAGATCTCTCCATGGAAGTGATCGGTACGTACCGTGAAGTGACCAGTGCACTGGATGACTACTGTGGCCGTTACGCTTACCCGTTCTGCGTTATGGTGAATCCGGGCGAAGACATGAGCTGGTACAAAGATGGTTACTACTGGGATGGCACACAGGAGCTGATGCCTGATCACGAGACTTTCGACGGCGTGGCTGATCCCGGCTCTCTGACAACACACACTGCAGAAACGCTGATGCTGCCTGAAGCAGAGAACAAGTATCTGTCATGGCAGGCTAAAATTGACTACCGTGCAGAAGACTACCGTGTGAACTTCATCTACACCTGGTCTCGTAGCTGGGGTAACTTTGAAGGTGCGGTTAAATCTGATATCGGTCAGGCAGATGCGGGTGTAACGCAAGACTTCGACTTCCCTGCAGTCATGGATGGTTCAAGTGGCTATCAGCCTAATGACCGTCGTCACGTGTTCAAGATGTATGGTTCGTATGACGTCACTGAAGACTTCACTGTGGGCTTTAACTCTACGCTTTCAAGCGGTCGTCCGCTGTCTGCGTTTGGTCAGGGCTACCCGGATACAGATCCGAATGTATACGGCAGCTACGGCGATACGTTCTACATCTATCAGGGCTGTGCTGTAGAGGGTGATACCTGTGCACAGGAAGACAAGCTGTACCGCTATGCACCACGTGGCAGTGCAGGTCGTACACCGTGGACCTTCAAAGTTGACTTGTCAGCAGCTTACGCATTCTCTTACGAGGGTGTCGATATGCGTACGTCCATTAACATCTTCAATGTGTTAAATACACAGGAAGCGCTGGCGCTGAATGAACATTACGAAAGTAGTGAAGGTACAGTTAACCAGTGGTACGGCGCAGCTTACAGCTGGCAGGCTCCGCGCTCAGTAAGATTAACGTTCGAGGCGCGTTACTAAAATAACGTCTCACCTGGACCCGAAGCCCCTTCTCCCAAGGGGCTTTTTTATGCCTGCGGTTTAGCGGGCCAGTCTGCTATTGATTGCCCAGTGCACGGTTCACGTGGTCAGCAAATGCGTCTGCTCTCATAAACCCCGTTACCCTGGACTGATTGATTTCTTCACCGGCAGTATTGAAAAACAAAATGGTGGGCAATCCCAGTACATCAAACTCGTCCTGGAAAGCCAGATTCACCGGCGTGTTCTCTGTGAGATCGATTTGCATCCATACCGTGTTTGAAAGCGCAGAGATGACCGCCTCATCGGGAAAGGTGTACTTCTCAAACTCTTTACAGGCCACACACCAGTCGGCGTAAAGGTCGACCATCACCGTTTTGCCTTCGGCATTTGCAGCAGCCAATTTCTGCTCAAAGTCATCCAGGTTTTTAACAACCATGAATTCCGGATGGGCCGCATCACTACCGTGTTGACCACTTTGCTGCGCAACCGGCGATGACGTGCCGCCAAAGAGTGTGACATAACCGGTCATGGCGCTGGCGAATAAGCCCAGGGAGATTAGCAAGGTGCGTACACCTTTCATGAAAGAGGGCTGTGTGGGCTGATTGACTACGCTGTAGTAAGAGAAGGTAGCAAGACCCGTTAATGCCCACAGCAGATTAGTCCAGGACGAAGACCACAGGCGCTCGATAAACAGAATCGCAACGGCCAGCATCATAAAGCCGAAGCTCACCTTCACCACGTTCATCCAGTTACCGGCTTTAGGAAGCAGTTTTCCGCCAGTCATACCAAACAGAATAAGAGGAATACCCATTCCCAGACTAAGTACGTACAGTGAAATGAAGCCTAATGTCATGTCGCCGGTTTGTGCGATAAACAATAAAATACCGGTAAGCGGTGCGGTGGTGCAGGGAGAAGCCACCAGACCGGACAGTACACCCATCACAAATACGCCGGCAAAATTGCCACGTTTCTGATTATTGCTTACATCGTTAAGTTTGCTTTGCCAGGACGACGGCAATTGAATTTCATACACACCGAACATGGCCATGGCCAGCGCAATAAACAGCACAATAAACACGCCAAGAATGGCCGGGTGCTGAAGGGCTGCCTGGAACTGTACGCCCGCCGAAGCAACCACAAGACCTAAAATGGAGTAGGTGATCGCCATGCCCTGCACGTACACAAGGCTTAAGGTGAAGGCGCGGCTTAAGCTCATGCCTTTACCCTGACCCAGCACGATGCCGGATAAAATAGGGTACATGGGGAATACGCATGGTGTGAAGGCAAGGCCAATGCCCAGCGCCAGAAACAGCAATAAGGTCACAGGCAGATTGTCTTTGTCAGCCAGCCTTTCAGCCAGCCCGAACTGCTCAGATTTTACCGCTTCGCCGGTGGCTTCTGAAGGCGCGCTGTCCTGCACAGCGGGTTCCGTATCACCCACAGCAGACAGGTAAATCACTTTTACGGTCGGGGGATAACACAGGCCTGCGTCGGCACACCCCTGGAAACGGACCTTCACCACGCCATCTTCTTTGGCCTGGTTTACCGGTACGGTAAAGGAAACATTGTGGTAGTACACTTCGGTGAGTCCAAAAAACTCATCTTCTTTTTCTTTGCCTTCAGGAAATACCGGCTCACCTAATTCGACGTCTTTCCCCACCAGTTTGAACTGGTGCTTATAAAGGTAGTAATCATCTGCAATGGTAAAGTTAAGGGTGAGTTCATCGTCGTTTTGTTGAAAATCAAACACGAATGCGTCGTCAACAGGCAGAAAGTCAGGCTCTTCCTGTTGCGGGAAGGCGTCTCCCTGATTGAAATCCGGAATTTGTGCTGAAGCCTGTGCGGGTAGCAATAAACACAGGCAAATAAACAGCAGAGACGAAAAATACTTCATAACAAGCTTATCCTTCAGAAAAAGCGCAATATCGCGGATGGTGGCTCAGCCGTCCCGCTCCGGATACTGAATTATCAGGGTGCAACGGACATTTCCCATAACTGACCGTGACAGTAGCGGTATTCTTTCAGATTTTTCTGTTCAGAACGAATCCCTTAACGTGAAAACTGTCGTACTCATAAGAAATAACTTGTGTTTAAAGTGAGCAACCCCACTTTACCCTTTCAGTTTGCTGGTAACAGTCTACGAAAATTTGTGCTGCAGCCGGCATTAAACTTAAGCAACGAGGTTTAGTTTTGCGACTTTTATTTTTGCTGTTCGCCATTATGCCCATCATCGAAATTGCCTTACTGGTAAAAGTTGGCGGCATCATCGGCGGATGGAACACCATTGGAATTGTGTTATTAACCGCCTTTATCGGCGCTTACTTTGTGAAGCGGGAAGGTATTCACACCTTACAGATAGCGCAGGAAAAAATGCAGCGCGGTGAAATGCCGGGCAAAGAAATGGTAGAGGGCCTGATGCTGGCCGTGGCAGGTGTGTTAATGGTAACGCCGGGCTTTATCACGGATAGTTTCGGTATTTTGCTGGTGTTGCCCGGTACCCGTCACCTTATCGCCGGATTTGTCAGCAAGCATATGAAGATGCGTGTGGTCACGGCAGGCTCGTTCCAGCAACAGGGACCTTTCGCCGGTGGCGCCGATCCATTTGGTCAGCGTCCTCAGGGAGGCCAGTACAATGCTGACGGCGACGTATTTGAAGGTCAGTACACCGACAAATCAGCCGGCGAAGATAAGCCCCGCCTTAAATAAGCATCTGCGGCCGCACGCTCCGTCGTGTGGCCTGATCACTTTATTCTTCAATTATTTATTCCGCTCCCGCAAGAAAAGTAAAAAAATTTGCATTTTTTTCACCAAATCCCCTTGAAGTTGTAGGGTGACTCCCCCATCTATCCACGCAGAACACGATTTGAAGGCAGGAGACTGCTTTCTCTATACAGTAAATGGCGTACACAAGACCGTACGTCCTTGTTAACTAACATTTAGATAGTTGGAATTTTCAGGAGACTTGAAAATGGCAATTCGTCCTTTACACGACCGCGTAATCCTTAAGCGCGCTGAGCAAGAAACTAAATCTGCCGGCGGCATCGTGCTTACCGGTTCTGCTGCAGAAAAATCTACCCGTGCGAAAGTTATCGCTGTGGGTAACGGCCGTATCCTTGAGAACGGTGAAGTTAAAGCTCTTGACGTAAAAGTTGGCGACACCGTTATTTTCAACGACGGTTACGGTGTAAAAACCGAGAAGCTGGAAGGTGAAGAAGTGCTTATCGTTAGCGAAAGCGACATTCTGGCAATCGTTGAGTAATAGACGTTTAACGTTTTAACCGTATTTAGAGGAATTTAAACATGGCAGCTAAAGAAGTACGTTTTGGTGATGACGCCCGCACGAAGATGCTGAAAGGCGTTAACATCCTTGCAAACGCAGTAAAAGTAACATTAGGTCCTAAAGGCCGTAACGTCGTACTGGATAAGTCATTCGGTGCCCCTACCATTACTAAAGATGGTGTATCTGTAGCCAAAGAAATCGAGCTGGAAGACAAGTTCGAGAACATGGGCGCGCAGATGGTTAAAGAAGTAGCGTCTAAAGCAAACGACGAAGCGGGTGACGGTACTACTACTGCAACCGTTCTGGCACAGGCTATCGTAACTGAAGGTCTGAAATCAGTTGCAGCGGGTATGAACCCGATGGACCTGAAGCGCGGTATCGACAAAGCCGTTGCTGCAGCCGTTGAAGAGCTGAAAGCCCTGTCTACTGATTGTGCCGACAGCAAGTCTATCGCACAGGTAGGTACTATCTCTGCAAACTCTGACTCAGAAGTGGGTCAAATCATTGCTGAAGCAATGGAAAAAGTGGGCAAAGAAGGCGTTATCACTGTTGAAGAAGGTCAGGCTCTGCAGAACGAGCTGGACGTGGTTGAAGGTATGCAGTTCGACCGCGGTTACCTGTCTCCTTACTTCATCAACAACCAGGAAAACGGCACTGTTGAATTAGACAACCCGTTTATCCTGCTGGTTGACAAAAAAGTTTCTAACATCCGTGAACTGCTGTCTACGCTGGAAGGCGTGGCGAAAGCAGGCAAGCCTCTGCTGATCATCGCTGAAGATGTTGAAGGCGAAGCACTGGCAACTCTGGTTGTTAACAACATGCGCGGTATCGTGAAAGTAGCTGCTGTTAAAGCACCTGGTTTCGGTGACCGTCGTAAAGCTATGCTGCAGGATATCGCTATCCTGACTGGCGGTACTGTTATCTCTGAAGAGATTGGTCTGGAGCTGGAAAAAGTTCAGCTGGAAGACTTAGGTACTGCGAAGCGCGTTGTTATCAACAAAGACAACACGACTGTTGTTGACGGTGCAGGTGACGAAGCGGCTATCGAAGGTCGTTGCGCACAAATCCGTGGTCAAATCGAAGATTCTACTTCTGAGTATGACAAAGAGAAGCTGCAGGAACGTCTGGCTAAACTGTCTGGCGGTGTTGCAGTAATCAAAGTTGGTGCTGCTACTGAAGTTGAAATGAAAGAGAAGAAAGACCGCGTTGAAGATGCACTGCACGCTACCCGCGCTGCGGTACAGGAAGGCGTAGTACCTGGTGGTGGTGTTGCTCTGGTTCGTGCAGCGGCTAAACTGGCTGACCTGACTGGTGAAAACGAAGACCAGACTCACGGTATCAAGCTGGCCCTGCGTGCGATGGAAGCGCCTCTGCGTCAGATCTCTATCAACTCTGGTGCAGAAGCATCGGTTGTTGTTAATGCAATCAAGAACGGCGAAGGTAACTACGGTTACAACGCAGGTAACGACACTTACGGCGACATGCTGGAAATGGGTATCCTTGACCCAACTAAAGTGACCCGTTCTGCGCTGCAATTCGCATCTTCTATCGCCTCTCTGATGATCACCACAGAAGCGATGGTTGCTGAACTGCCTAAAGAAGAAGCTGGTGCACCTGATATGGGTGGCATGGGCGGAATGGGCGGCATGGGTGGAATGATGTAATCCACCCATAAGCTTAACGCTTTAAGAAAGGCGCTCTCCGGAGCGCCTTTTTTGTTTCCATGCTCCCAGCAATGCCATCTCATTTCTCTCTGCCAGTACATTCCTGCTTCTTATAAGCACACATTAAGTTCAGGTTTAAAAAAGAGCTGAAGGCCTTAGCTAAGTTAAAGAAGGTTAGTACATCCAAAACATTTTTGGTTACTATGCAAAGGTAAACGCCATGATTGATATATTAGCAATGTCAGAATCATGGATTCATATTTGGTTGCTATTCAGGAGTGCGCAATGCCAGTTGCCCAAAAACACAATGTGTTGACACCCGACGAATACTTGCAGGAAGAGCTTGAAGCACCTGTTAAGCGTGAGCTCATTGATGGTCAGATTTATGCGATGGCCGGAGCAAGCGCTAACCATGAGAGAATAGCGGGGAATATTTATAGTGAATTGAGAAATCACTTAAAAGCGACTCCCTGTGAGCCATTCAGCTCAGATATGAAAGTGCGCGTTCGTGATAATTTTTATTATCCAGATGTGTTGGTCGATTGTGGTTTTGATGAGTCAGAGCCATATTTTACATCAACGCCGGTGATCATTGTGGAAGTGATTTCACGCTCTACTCGTAAAATGGATGAGAAGCAAAAGTTACTCGAGTACATCAATATTCCTACACTTAAAGAGTACGTGCTGATTGAACAGGATGTAGCAGACGTTACCGTTTACAGAAGAAGCGATGACTGGCGCTCCACCCACTATTTTTTAGGTGAAGAAATCCACTTCGAATCGATAGATTTTACTATCCGGGTAGAAGACATTTATCTTCGCGTAAAAAATGAAGATGTCGCGGCATTCCTCGAACAACAATCCGAATCTTAAAACTTAGCTTTTCAGGCGGGCTCAAGATCACCTTATTTATCCCCGGGATTGTCCGCTGAATCATGCAATCCCCCTAATAAATCCTCCTTGACAAAATCTTTACATTTAACTCGACCGGAAATAAAAAAGTCGCTAAATTAGCCGAACTTTGTAGTTGTGGTATCTAAAGTTCAAGGATGAAAACATGAATAACGTTGTACGTGTCTTTTCTCTTTCTGCGTTGGCCCTCGCTGTGTCTGCATGTGGTGGCGGCGGTGGCTCTGACAGTTCTTCCGGCGGCGGCACACAAACGCCTTCAAAAACACCTGTACAGATCATTTCTGACGCGCAATCTCATTCCAAAGCACAGTTAACCACAGCTGCGAAAATGCAGGCTAATACACTTTATAGTGGTGAGTCCGGCAAGGCAGAGATAGATATTGCCCTGGCCCAGCATGTGTACAGTGTATTGTTTGACGACAATATTCTAACTGTGCCTGATATCGGTGAACACGATATTGAAAATGAACTCGGTAGCGACGGTTCAATTAACAGCACTCTTCAGTGTGATGAAAGCGGTACAGTAAAATACACCGGGAAGTTTAATGATAACGGTACCGGTAAGTTGTCCATGGATTTCAGTGATTGCCAGTCTTACTACAACAGCTTTGCGTTGTCCGGTGTAGCGGCGGTTTCTATTGATGTCGTCACCGACAGCAAAATGGAATACACACTGTATTTCTCCAATCTTAACTGGGAAGACGATGTCCCGGTGTCTATGTCAGGCCTGATCACCTTCAGTGATTCATTTTCTACGCAAACCGGCGTGACGACTTCGGTCAGTGAGCAATATGTAAGTGCTACGGTTGGTGATGAAAGCTATCTGATTGACGCCAGCATGACCACCAGTGATGACTGGGAGTCGCCAGAACTGCGGATTGAAGGCCGTGTCAGTGTGGGGTCTGAAGGCTATGTAGATGTGTCGCTGGATACTGACGAGCTGGATATGCCGTATTTTTACGGCAGTACCGTTGTGTATAACGACGGTGAAGCACAGCTGAAGTTCTTGCAGGGTATGGTGATGTACACGCAGGATCTCGACAATGACGGCGAGGCGGATGCCGGTAAGTACTTTGAAAGTTTATACGGCTTCGTCACAACACCGGTGAGTGATACTGATTTATATAATCTCGCTGAAATCTCTCTGACACCTTATGTTGAGTCGCCTTATCTGCAAAATTCTGAAGGGCTGTCTGTGGCACAGGACATTGTTGTGCTGCCCGGTAATTATTACGACCTCGATACGCCGGATGAAGATCTTATGGTCAGTTACAACTGGTATCTGAACGGCAGGTTGCTTGAAGGCGTTCACGGCAACACGCTGCCTGCATACTCAGTGACTGTTGATCAGTGGATAGAGGTGTCCATGGTGGTGTCTGACTCAATCAACACGGTGGAATCCTATCCCATCAGCATCTTTGTGGAAGATACACCTGCCGTTGTTACGGTAAGCAATGTGCCGGAAAATGTCCGTGCCGGCGATACCATTACTTTTTCATTATCACTGACAGATGCAGATGTACCGGGCAATGAAAACCTGGCGGCACTGGCGAGCGCACCGGAGGGAGCAACGTTAGCTTCGGATGGTACTGTGACCTGGGTTGTACCGGACAATCAACTTTTCAGTCAGATGGTGTACACCTTCGGTGTGAGCAACAGTCAGAACCCGAACAATACTATCGAGGAATACTTTGATGTGACGGTGAGCGCTGATGAAGCGCAGCCGTTGTTCCGTTCCGGCATGGAAGTGCCTCACCGGAATAATTCCCAGTGGGTGGCCGATTTTGATGGCGACGGTAGCAATGAATTGTTGGGTACAGATAATGGCTCACGGGTATTTTTACTGACGCTGGTTGATGGTAAATATCAACAGAAATGGGCATATCCCTATGCGCTGTCGGATGAACAGAATATTCAGCAGGTATTGCCCGCAGATATGGACCAGGACGGTACACCTGAAATTTTAGTTATCACTGAAAAAACCTTCTGGCTGATTGATGATTTAACTAAAGATGCACGGGTTTTACTGGAAACCGACGATTATTTCAGTGAAGCGTTACTGGCTGATACTGACAACGACGGCGTCAATGAACTGATTTATTCTGTTAAGAATGCTGATTACGACGCCAGTGAAACAACCATTTTTGTGAGTGAATTGGGAAGTGAGCTGGTCACAACGCTCAGTTTCAGTACGAACAATTTTCAGACAATTGCTGCCGGTAATGTAGATGCCGATAGTAGTATGGAGCTGATTATGAACACCGGTCTGGTGTACGACCTGACCACTGGTGCGAATGAATGGTTTTTCGGCTCCGGATTTGGTAGTTCGTTTGTTACAGTTGGCGACCTCAACGGGAATGGTATCGATGAGATCATTGGTGCCGGTGCCTGGGATGCGCTTTACGTGTATTCCGCTGTTGATAAGTCTCAGCTGGCGTCATTGTCGCTTGACGATACCTGCGATATGCATGCATACAATCTCTACGATGATGCGACAGATGAGATCGTGGTGAGTGATTGTCAGTGGGGCAATGTAACTGCGTATTCTCTGAACGGCAGTAATCAACTGGATACAGTATGGCAGGTCGGGCTGCAGGATCACGGTTCCTCATCGCTGACTATGGGTGATATCGACAACGACGGCAGTGCGGAAATTTTATGGGGGTCAGGCACCAGCAGTTCCGGTGCAGACCGCCTGATCACTGCGGACTACACTGCCGGTGGTGCAACGGTAAAAGAAAATACCACCGGTGTTCAGCTTGACCAGTTCTATGCTGCGGGCTGGTCTGAAATCACTTCCGGTGATGAGCGCGCCGTGTTCTTTGTGCCCAGCACAGAAAGCGGTTATGACGGCTCCGTTATCGTTACGCTTACCGGCGATGGCACTATAACAGTGGGTGAAGAGCTGTCTACTAACTGGGACCACAGTACTCAGGCGGTAACGACTGACTTTAATAACGATGGCGCAGGGGATATTTTCCTGCCACTGACTTCCTTGTATGACGGCGCCTTCGGTGCAGTGCAGTTAAGCGATATGTCTGTTCAGTATTCCGTTGACGGTGACTATGACAGCACTATCGGCAAGATAATGGCCATAGACGTCAACGGCGACGGCTATGAGGATGCGGTCTATCAGGACGGCTCGGCGATTAAGGTTGTCGACATTCAGAATCAGCTGCTGGTGGCATCGTATACGAGCCCTCAGGGAGTCAGTGATTTTGATGCGGTATTTATTGATGATGTACTGAATCTGGTCGTGACCAGCGGTTACCAAAAGGTACAGTTACTGACGCTGGGAAGTAATGCATTTATCACCGGCAGCTCGTATGACATTGAATGTCCGCAGGTACTGTTTACCGGCGGTGAAAACAGCCGTCAGTTTGTTTGTTCCGGTGGTAGTGACCGGGAAATGAACATGCTGGCATTTTCAGACAGTGGTGTGGAACTGGTGGGGGAATACAACTTCCCGTTCGAGATCACTGGTATGATTGTGGACCCTGTTACCCCGTCTAATATTCTGGTAGTAACCGGTGATGACAGCAGTTGGTACAGCTCTCATTCTGTTCTGCGCAGCATTGCAACTAATGGCAATATTGTCTGGTCCGGTCCGAAATTGAACGGCAGAGCAGGCAAAGGTGCGTTGCGTGCCCGTCGCTCCGAATCCGGCGATTTAGAAGTTATGCTTGGTACGTCAGCAGGGATGTATTTGATCCACTGATTGATAAGGGCGCTCAGGTGAATTCAGTTACCTGTTTTCACCTGAGTTCAGATCATCCCGGCAGTGAGGAAGTTGCCACGGTTATTCCGGGGTTAACGCTGCCGGAGCGCTCCTGCTCTATGCTGCGCCGTAAACAGGTAAGGTCAGCGTAAATTCAGTACCGGTATAGAGCTCACTTTCAACGCTGAGCATCCCTTCGTGCTCTCTCGCTATTTCGTACGAAATGGAAAGGCCCAGGCCAGTACCCGTATCTTCGTCTTTGGTGGTGAAGAAAGGATTGAATATCTTCTGCAAGTTTTCGTCTGAAATCCCGCAGCCATTGTCACGGACGATAAGTTCTACAGTTCCGTTGCTGTTTGCTCTGGTGCGTACTTCCAGCTTACCCCGCCGTCCGGTTTCTTCAATTGCCTGCGCGGCGTTAATCAGCAGGTTAGTAATAACCTGAGAAATTTTGCCAACGTTCATCATAACGCGGGGCAATTCGTCGTAGTTAATGTCTACATCGCAGGCATATTTGAGCTTGTTGTTCACCAGCGCTAATGTGGTTTTCACACAGTTATTCAAATCAAAAAGTTGCTTTTGATCTGTGTCGATTCTGGAAAATTGTTTAAGGCTGCTGACAATTTCTTCCACTCTCTGTAAACCATTTTCAGATTCTTTGATGAGATGAGAAACGTCGTTACTTATAAAGTCCAGTGACTGGTAAGCCTGAGAATTCTTCAATGAAGCTAACTTTTCCAGCGCAACTTCATTGGTAGGTGCTTGTGTGACTTCCATCAGATCTCTGTAGAGTATTTCAAAGCTGGCTAAATACTCTTTCAGCGTGTCGAGATTACTACTGACAAAGCCCACAGGGTTATTGATTTCGTGAGCGACGCCGGCAGCAAGCTGACCCACTGACGACATCTTTTCTGCCTGAAGTAATTGCTGCTGGGTTTCTTTCAGCGATTTGTTTGACTGTGACAGCTCTTCATTTTTTCTGTTTAATTCTGTGGTGCGTTCGCTGACTCTGTATTCCAGAGACTGATTCAGATTATGTATAGCACTTTCCGCTTCGGCTCTGCGGATATGTTCTTCTTCAAGATGCGAGATTAAATGATTGAACACCGTCGCTAACTCTTCGAGCTCGTCGTTGGTACGCACATTTACCTTAATATCTTCATATTTGTTTTCTTTTGAAGCCTGAATGAGCCTGCGGGCACCCTGTTGAAGAATATTGATCTGCTTAGTCAGATAACTTCCGAGAAAATAGGAAAACAGCGCAACGAGGACCATTTCAATGACTGCGATGGTATAAGCCCATTGCTGTATGTCGCTCAGCGACGCTTTCACCGCTGCAATATCAATTCCAAGGTCAATATAACCGTACAATGTGTCATCAACCATGATGGGGCGGCGGATATCGTAAATCCCGTCACTGGCCCGGCTGACAGACGTATCGGCCTGAAAGTCTGAGTTCAGTGATTGTTCGTTGCCACCTGATGCGAAGACTCTGCCGGAGGTATCTGTTATTTTGACGTAATGAATGTCTGAGTCGGTAAGCAGTTCTTTGACATCAGCCTCAATGCCGGCCAGATCGAAGGACAAAAAAGCGTTTTTAGTCGTTGAATAAAACAGGTTAGCCGTTGTATTCGCGCGCTTTACAACCGCATCGTTTACCAGGTTGGTCAGCAGGTTAAATGTTGTTGTCAGCAGCAGTGCGAGCAATGTTGCCTCTATGAAGGCCACACCCAGTATTGTTTTTAATTTTAATGATATTCGCATAGGAACTACGGGTTCTCTTGCTGCAGTAAGTCTATGTTGAGCGCACGGATGTCATCCCAGTCTGCAGAAAATGCTTCCGAGAATCCTTTCATTTTGAGACTGTTTAATGCGTCACTGCCTTTTCCGCCGGGGGTCATGGTTGTGAGAGCATTCAGGAGTTGTCCGCGAACTTCCTCTGACAACCGGGGATGCGTCGCTATGGCATGTGGCGTATAAGCAGGGCTTGACCAGAGCACTTTCAGGTTCTCTTTAACGTCGTCGTCTGTGGCTTGCAGAGACCGGTAAATCCCGCCTCCGGCCTTAAAGAATCCCCTCTTTACATTCAGATATACGGAATCGTGGGAATGCACATAAACGGGTGTAAAGTTAATGCCTTCTTTTTGCATGGTTGCACGGGGGATAATACTGGCGGCAAAAGCGGCAGGGGCCGGAAAGGCGATTTTAGTGCCATTAAGATCAGACAATTCTGTAAAAGGACTGTCACGGGTTACAACGATGATGCCCTGAATGGTTTGATCTTTCTGGCGGACCAGCGCGCGGTAACCGGGATTTTTGTGAAAAACGACAAAGTGATAAGGGTTCATGTAAGCAATGTCGTATTTGCCTTCTGACAGTGCTTTTTCAAATGTCGGAATATCTTTCGCGGTTTCAAAGTGAAAAGTGTGTCCGGTCTCAGACCCGATATAGCTGAGCAAAGGTTGCCACGCCTCTGCGAGCTTTTTCGGCGAGTGCTGCGGAACAATACCAACAGAAAAGGACTCAGCAGCAGCGGAATGTGATATGAGCATTAATAACAATGCAACGACCCGCCTGCTCAACAATTCAGACATGTTTTTTCTTCTCCCGCCCCGTAACGTCCACTCGTGCCGTCATCACCATCGTCTTTCTGTAATTCTATAACAAAATATGATGATAGGGCATTGTGTGCAGAAATGCCTTTTTCGCGCCGCTTTCGTTATAATTCTCTGCATCACTTTTTATAAGAACATCTGTTATGGCTACCGCATCTGCTCTTCATATTCTGGTTAAGACCGAAAAAGAAGCCCTTTCCATTCTTGAACAACTGAAGAAAGGCAAAGATTTCGCCACGCTGGCAAAGAAACACTCAACGTGTCCGTCGGGAAAGCGGGGCGGAGATTTAGGTGAATTTCGCCGCGGACAGATGGTGAAACAATTTGATGACGTAGTATTTAAAAAAGAAGTGCTTAAAGTGCACGGACCGGTAAAAACAAAGTTTGGCTATCACCTGATCAAAACCTTATACCGAAGCTGATTACAATTCAGGGTCTTCCCGAACGGGAAGGCTATCTATTCTCTCAGGCGGCTATCACATAATAAGTGCAGACGCACCATTCATGAGCAAAATGCTGAACCACAGGTGTGCATTTTGTTTGACAGTTGGTTGTTTTTTGTTCTCCTCTGATCTGTTTCGTGTCATTTTCCCTGTCTAAAAGTTCCACAATTGAATGCTTTTATTGATTCTGTGAATGAGCATTATCTCGTCAATCATTTCACTTATTGGCAGGATCATAAATAGTCTGTTCACATCATAGACTTAGATATAGTCAAATTTTTATATAGCATAACTTGTTGTATTTAATAATTTTCCGTTCTTTAAGCTCAAATTTTTCATTCGTTAGTGTGTTTAAAATTTCTAAATATACAGGGAAGTTTGGCTAAACATTCAGCGCTAACTGACCCCTTGCATATTCCTTTTTAATATAAATATGCTTATTGCCACCGGTGGCAATAGATATTAGATTTGGTTAACAATAAAAATTATAAATTAACAATGCGAGCACGCATGTGTTCGGATCATGAGTCTCAGTATCCCGTGCCTGAGGAGAACACATTGAAAGTACTGATATTAAATGAAGGACTCGAACAACAAGGTCACACAGAGAAGCGATGTGCGGTTTCGCCATCCAGTGTGAAGCGAATGGTGAAGCGAGGTATGACCGTGGTCATGCAGCAGGGCGCTGGTGTTCTGTCAGGTTATGCGGACACAGAGTTTACTGAAGCTGATGCCATAGTGGTTGAAGATGCCGGCGCTGCGCTTGAGGAAACGGATGCGTTATTGTGCGTGAATCGTCCTGTCGAAGCGGTGTACGCCCGCCTGAAACCGGCCGCCCTGGTGATTGGTCACATTGACCCCTTTTTCCAGCAGGAATTAGTGGAATCACTGGCTGCGAAGAAACTGACCACATTGTCGGTAGAAATGATCCCGCGCTCTTCCCGCGCCCAGAAAATGGATGCGCTGAGTTCGCAGGCGAGCCTGGCTGGCTATGTCATGGTGATGCAGGCAGCTACGCATCTGCCGGGCATTCTGCCAATGATGATGACACCTTCGGGCACCATCAAGCCGGCGAAAGTTTACATTATCGGTGCCGGCGTTGCCGGTCTGCAGGCCATTGCAACTGCAAAGCGCTTAGGTGCCAACGTACTGGCATACGATACGCGCCCGGTGGTAGCCGAGCAGGTTGAGTCGCTGGGCGGTAAGTTCCTGAAAATTGATTTGGGTGAAACCGGCCAGACGAAAGACGGCTATGCCAAAGAGCTCACTGAAGAACAAAAGCAGAAGCAGCAGGATGCCCAGCGCGATGCTATTGCTGATTCTGACATTGTGATTACAACAGCACAGTTGTTCGGACGCCGTCCGCCGCAGTTGATCAGCAAAGATACCCTTGCGCTGATGCGTCCGGGTAGTGTGGTTGTTGATATGGCTGCCACATCCGGTGGCAACGTGGAAGGCTCTGAAGCCGGTAAAGTGGTCACCGTGAACGGCGTCACTGTTATTGGTACCGGCAACTGGAGTCAGGCTGTGGCGAAAGACGCCACCGACATGTATGCCAACAACGTGTACAACCTGCTGGATGAATTTTTTGATGATGAATCGAAGCAATTCAACCTTAATCTTGAGGATGAGATCCTGGCAGGCTGCGTGATCACCCACGACGGGCAAATCACCAACGACATGCTTAAAAACGCTTATCAGGGAGCCTGATCATGGAAAATATCTATTTGATTTTTATTGTGCTGCTGGCGGCATTTTTAGGCTTCGAGCTTATCCGTAAAGTCCCTGCCACATTGCACACGCCGCTGATGTCGGGCTCTAACGCGATTTCTGGCATTACCCTTGTTGGCGCGCTGGTGGCATCCGGTGCTGATAACGATGTGCTTACCACCGTACTGGGTACAGCCGCGGTGGCACTGGCAAGCATTAACGTGGTGGGGGGTTACCTGGTAACCGACCGCATGCTTGGCATGTTTAAAAAGAAAGACAAGAAGTAAGGGGTCAGGAAGATGGAATCTGTAGCATTGATTATCAATCTGGCTTACGTACTGGCTGCCGGACTGTTTATTACCGGACTTAAATTACTGAGTCATCCTTCTACTGCCAGAAAAGGTAACCTGGTGTCTGCGGTGGGTATGCTGGTGGCGGTGGTGGTGACACTGCTTGATCACCAAATCATTTCCTACCACTGGATTTTACTGGGCTTTGTGATTGGCGGCGCTTACGGTGCCTGGAAAGCAAAGTCGGTGGAAATGACACAAATGCCGGAAATGGTGTCGTTATTCAACGGCTTCGGTGGTCTGGCATCGCTGTTGCTGGGCTGGGCGACCATCAGCCAGCTGGCCACGTTTGGCTTCATGGGGGCCACGCACTTTGTGCTGATCACGGTGATCCTCACGATTCTGATCGGTGGTGTTACGTTCTCCGGTTCGGTGATTGCCTGGGGCAAGCTGTCTGGCCGTATGGGTGCCAAAGCGGTTATTTTCACCGGTTTGCGTGAACTCAGTATTGCTCATCTGATTGGTTTTGTGGTGGTAGGCTATTTGTTCGTTACTGATCCGACAAACCTGATGTGGTTGTACGTGACTATCGCACTGGCGCTCAGCTTCGGTGTACTGGCGACCATTTCAATTGGTGGTGCCGACATGCCGGTGGTGATTGCACTGTTAAACAGCTACTCGGGTGTGGCAGCATCTGCGGCGGGCCTGGCGGTGGGCAACACGATTCTGATTGTTACCGGTCTGCTGGTTGGTGCATCGGGTCTGATCCTCACTAATATCATGTGTAAGGCAATGAACCGCTCGCTGATGAATGTTCTGCTGTCGGGCTTCTCAAAGCCTGTGGAAGCGGCAGAGAAAATCGAAGGCGAAGTGAAAATCATGGCGGCGCAGGATGCATTCTATGTACTGGAAGCGGCTCAGGCTGTGCTGGTGATTCCGGGCTACGGTATGGCGGTTGCACAGGCACAACACGCGGTGCGTGAACTGCAAACCTTGCTGGAAGAAAACGGCTGTACGGTAGAATACGCTATTCACCCTGTAGCGGGCCGGATGCCGGGTCACATGAACGTACTGCTGGCAGAAGCGGATGTGCCTTACGATCAGCTGTACGAAATGGATGATGTGAATCCGCGTATGGAAAACTACGATGTAGCGATTGTTATTGGTGCTAATGACGTAGTAAACCCTGCTGCGAAAGAGATGAAAGGCAGCCCGATTTACGGCATGCCGGTAATCGAAGCTTATCGTGCAAAAACTGTGTTTGTACTGAAGCGCTCAGCAAACGCAGGCTTTGCCGGCGTCGACAACCCGCTGTTCTTCAAAGACAACACAAGAATGGTACTGGGTGACGCCAAAGACACCATCAACACCATCATCCGCGAATTCGGCGACGACTAAAGTGAGCCCCGGTGCGGTCGTCTCTTCCGTTCCCAAACACGCCGTAAACACATCCATGTGGGCTCGGCTGCCGCATCCCTGCGGCAGACGGTTTGGAAACGGAAGAGACTTAACCGTTGTCGGGGCACACTATGTCTTGCAGCCATCAGAAACACGCTGTAAACCCATCCCTGGGCAAAGCAGTTATAAATAGCACAGCCGCGTCCCTGCGGCTGACGGTTTGAAAACACAGCTCCTTTTCCCATCGCGGGCTCACGCTTCCTGACTCTCAACTCTCAATACCCTGCGGCAGACAGTTTGGAAATGGAAGAGACTGAACCGCTGTCGGGGCACACTTTCGTCTTGCAGCCACCAGAACACACTTCAAGCCCATCCCCGCGCTCACTTTTCCCATAAACTTCACGTGAATATTGTAAGAAACGCGTAAGTCCTGAGATTCCTGCGCTGGATGGCGGTCAATGAATTAACACCGTGACATTGTTCAGAACTGGCAGGGGGCGAGATGGTCATTTCTCACAAGTACCGCTTTATCTTTATCAAAACCCGTAAGACGGCGGGGAGAAGTATTGAAACTTATTTATCCTCTTTGTGTGATTGCCGTGATGTGTTTACACCGGTCTTTCCGCCTGAACCGGGCCACCGGCCGCGAAATTATAAACGTCGCTGGGATATCCGGTCTGAGCTGGGTGCAGCCGGATACGCCGGTAAAGTGCAGGCTGTGCTGGACTGGCTTGGGAAGCGTCCTTTCCGGAATCACTCTACGGCAGCGGAGATTAAAGCCAGGGTCAATCCGGAAATCTGGCGGGAATACACGACGTTCTGTGTAGACAGAAATCCCTGGGAGAAAACGGTATCGCACTACAATACTTGCAGGCATTACCGCAATCCGCCTGGCGATTTTGAAGATTACCTGTCACGGGAAAAATATTGTTTTAATTACCCGAGTTACTGTGACCGTTCCGGGAATGTGCTGGTCGACAGGGTGTTGCATTATGAAAACCTGGAAGATGAACTGGCGGATCTGTTTGCCGCTCTGGGTGTGCCTTTCCGAAGGGGCGTGATTACTAACGCCGGCAGGATAGTCCGGCAGAGCAAACCGGATTACCGGGAGGTATATACGGACAAACAGAAGGCCTTAATTGAGCGTGTATTTTCGCGGGAAATCGTATTGAACGGTTACCGGTTTTGATTTGCATTGCCGGCGATAAGATTAACGTGCTCAGTCATTGCGTCTGGCGGAGACGCGGCTTAATGCTCTGATTATCGTCATTTACCGGACATTCAGGGCAAAAGTATTGCATGTTATTTAATCAAAGAGATATGCTGGCATTTAAGCTGGCAAAGAACAGCATGCTCTGAAATTCAGATATATTTCAATTCATTATCAATCTATCCCCGGGACACGTTAATTTGGAGCAGCTATGCAAAGAAGACGTTTTCTACAGGGATCTGCGGGTTTAGCATCAAGTGTTGCGCTTGGCGCATGTGTGTCATCCTCCCAATCTTCATCAGGTAAATTACACACCGGCTTACCGGTACAAATGCCACCACTTAAGCGCATTGAAGCCCGTCCTGACCGCATTATCACTATGAATGTGTGCACACGGCCATTTCGCGCTCAGGGACCGAGAATCGAGCTTGAAAAGGCGGGGGCAAAGTCGATTGTTCATAACTACGGGCACGGCGGCAGTGGCTGGTCGTTGTCCTGGGGTACCGCTGTACTGGCGGAATCGCTGGTCGCTGAGGCAATGAACAAAGAAATTGCGGTTATCGGCTGCGGTGCGATTGGCTTAACCACCGCGATCCAATGTCAGCGTGCGGGCTACAAGGTTAAAATCTACGCCAAAGAACGTCCGCCTTATGTGCGCTCGTCATTTGCAACGGGGATCTGGTCGCCGGACTCCCGCATTGTTGATTTAGCCCATGCGGATTCGTTTGCACAAAAATGGGAAATGATGGCAAGAATTTCCTTTCGCCGGTACCAGACTCTGTTAGGGCTCACAGGTACGCCGGTGGAATGGACGACTATATTCCGTGCCTCAGATACGCCATTTTCAGAAACGGGGCACTACGAGGCGAAAGGTGAGCCTGCGTATCCCACTTTTGAACGGGATCTCATTGATGATATTACGCCCCGCTCGTGGGATATCCCGGCTCATATGAATCCGTTCCCGGTACCTTACGTACGCCGTTACCCGTTACTGATGTTTAATATCAGCGAGTATTCACGGGTACTAATGAGCGAATTTATTCAAAATGGCGGTGAAATTTTGACGCGGGAACTGACCAGCCCGTCTGACTTTGCCAACTTCGATGAGAATACACTGGTAAATTGCACTGGTTACGGTGCAAGGGCCCTGTTGGGTGATGACAGTATCACGCCGGTCCGGGGACAAACCTGTAAGCTGATCCCGCAGCCGGAAGTGAAGTACGGTATTCAGTATTTCAACAAGCATGTGTCTGTTTATCCTCGGCGCGACGGCTTACTGGTGCAGGCGGGTGGTGATCACGACTTTGGTAATCCGGCAGCTAATATTGATCCTGAAGAGTCGCTGAGCGCAGTGGCGCGCCTTGCAGACTTCATCGCCGCCATGAAAGCGGGGTGACCAGCACGCTTTTGTATCGTTCAGATGATGAAATTAACCGGTGTTAAGTGTAACGAAATAAACACGGCTGCCATTCAAAACAAATTTCTGTGTTTTTAACTAATGTTAATTTCATCTTGTCGCTAACCGGTTAAAGTAGCCCCATCTTCTACTTTTCGGAGACATATCTTTGAGCTTAATTCCTGCACTTTCCCAACGCTTTTCGTTAAAACAATTTTCGTCACAAAAAGTCAGTGATGAGGACATCAATGGTATGACTGAAGCGGCCCGTCTGTCGGTGTCTGCCTTTGGCCTGCAGCCTTATCGCCTTATCGTAATTGACGACAGAGACACGCTGAATGCACTGGCGGCGCACACTTTTGGTCAGACTCAGCTGCCAAGCTGTTCTCATTTGTTTATTTTTGCCAACGAAACTGAGATTACTGACAAAACGGTGGATGCATACTTTGACCGCATCTATTCTCAGACCAGCGCGGAAGCAGGTAGTCAGGCAGGCTATGCCGATTACATTAAGTCTTATTATGCGGGTCAGACACCTGAGCAAAAGGTACAGGTAGCGCAGCAGCAAGCTTTCATCGCACTGGGTTCGCTGATTGCTGAAGGGGCGCTTCGTGGTGTGGACACCTGCCCGATGACAGGATTTAGTCCTGCCGGAATTAACAAGGCACTGGGGCTCACTGAGCGCGGACTGAATGCCTGTGTCATTTGCGCGGCCGGTTACCGCCTTGAAGATGCGGTGGTGCCTGAGAAAGTCAGGGTGCCGGCAGATGAATTTACGCTGCGCGGTTTAGAAGCCGTTTAAAAAAGAATGGCCGGTATCGCAGGATACCGGCCATGTTGTTTTACGTTAGTGATGTTTTACATCAGAACTTCACGTTAACGCCTACCCACAGGTTACGCGCGCGGTCTTTGATGTTGTAGTCATCGAGGAATACGACTTCACTTACCACACCACGACCGGTGAGATACTCGTAACTGCCGTCACCATTCAAATCGTTGTATTCGGTGGTGTAAGACGTGAAATCTTCGTCCAGCAGGTTGTTGATACGGGCATTAACCGACACGTATTCAGTAATACGGTAACGGGCACCCAGCGTCATCAGCTGATAGTTTTTGTAGTACAGCGGCTTATCCAGCGTACTGTCCCAGCCACGGTAGCGGTCTGAACGGATTTGCGACTGCAGATAAACACTGAAATCTTCGGTCATATCCCAGTTTACGGTAATATTCGCCATGTGCTCTGCAGTGTTGGTCAGAGGCTGACCGGCTTCAGGGCCACTTTTCTGTTCGCTGTCAGTCCAGGTATAGTTGGCGGTAACGAACCACTCCGGGCTGATTTGAACGCGGCCGGCCATTTCTATACCTTGCAAATCAACTTTATCAATGTTGATTTTCTGGCTGTAAGTCTGATAACCCAGCTGGTCGTAATCACCTAAGTTAACACAAGGGCGCACGCCGCCGGTGACTTCACAGCTGTAAACCGTATCACCACGGGCGATCTTGTCTTCAAACTTCGTGTTGAAGTAAGTCAGGTTGAAGTTGTGGCCAGCATCGCTGTTCCAGTAAACGGCAATTTCACTGTTTACACTGGTTTCAGGTTGTAAGTCAGGGTTACCTGCGAACGGAGACGTACCCTGGCCACCGAAACCGGTGATACCGTCGTACAGGTCAGTGGTATTCGGCGTTTTATAACCAGTGCTCACACCACCTTTAACTGTCCAGTTATCATTGAAGGTGTAAACCGCATAAATACGCGGAGAAACCTGGCTGCCAAAGACGTCATGCTCGTCATATCGGGCACCGGCTGTCAGTGTCAGATAGTCATTCGGGCTCCAGTTGTCTTCAGCAAACAACGACCACATTTTCTGTTCCTGAACACCACCGGCATTGCTGTCTTCCAGGCCGAATACGCCGTCCAGCAGTTCACCGTCGATCGCCTGACCACCAAGCACAATGTTGTGGTCGCCCATAACACCTGTCACAGGAATATCGACGCGCACATCAAGCGTATACTGGCTGCTTTCCAGCGGACGCTTCGGACGCGGCAGGAAAGTATCTTCCGCCAGAGCTTTACGCTCTTCTTCTGTCATGCCTTCGTAAGCACCTGTACCGTCATACATTTCCTGCAGTAATAAACGTTCTGCCACGCTCAACGGTAACGTACGGCCATCGTTTGTCGTGTCTACGTGAGACAAGGCCACCATTGATGAGAAGCCGTCAAACTGGCCCTGGTGAGTAACCGACCACCACTCACGGTTGAACTCCTGATCCGCCGCGTAACCGGCGCGGGGATTAACCACACCACGGCGGTCTGCCCAGATAGACTCAATGTTATCTTTGGTACCCAGCGGGTAAGAAATTTCACCGGTATCGATGTTGTAAGTAGGGGTGTTGTCGTAGGTTTGATTCGAGTTGTCGTAATCAAACTTGAAGCTTTGGTTTTCAAACGGCGTGAAGAAAAGCGTAAAGCCAAACTGCTCGCTGTCGCTGTCTACGGTTTTACCGCCGCTGCCGAAGCCCAGTTCACGGATATGGATATCGCCGTTGGGGTCCACGTCAGGTGCGAATTCAGGGTTGGATGCCTGACGCTCATACATGCTGCCCCGTACACCCAGTGTCAGCAAATCTTTGATCAGCGGGCCTTGTGCAAAAAAGTCAGTGGTGATGTCGTCACCGAACTGGTCATCAGTCTGAATGCTGCGGCCAAAGTTGATAGAACCTGTCCAGTCTTCAAAGCGTTTTTTGGTGATGACGTTAATTACGCCGCCCAGTGCGTCGGCACCGTAAAGAGTAGAAGCCGGACCACGGATCACTTCGATCCGCTCAATTGCTTCCATTGGCGGTACGTGTCCGAACGCGTTACCGCCAAAGTTATTCGGGTAGATATCACCGTGGTTGTTCATACGAACGCCGTCAATCAACAGCAGCGTATATTCGCCGGTAAGACCACGCATACTGACCGTACCCTGGCCAGTTTTGTCGCGGGTAGTTCCGATATCGATACCTTCCTGAAATTGCACGGCATCCAGCAGCGTAATGAACTGACGGGACTGCAAGTCTTCCTGAGAAATAACGGAAATACTGGCAGGTGCTTCTGTCAGTTTTTGTTCAAAGCCGGTCGCTGAAATAACAATGTGTTCGATATCGCTGCCGTCCGGTGTTGCCGGCGCTTCATCCTGTGCAAAAGAAGCGGTATGAAAAAAAGAGGCAATGATGGCAGAGGCGAGCATGGTGTAACGTGTTTTCACAGTTCCAGGTTTCATTGAGTCATATCCCGATTGGCGGTAAATAAATAATCCGTAATATAAAAATCGGGACGGAGTCTACCAAAGTGATTATCTAAATGCGAAACATTATTATTCGCCTTTAGTCTAGTATTTTTACGTATCTTTGCGTTTCTTTGCTTTCAATGTTGTGTATTGAATGAAAAAAGCGCAATTTTGTTGCTCTCATGCTGAATGGGGATTTCATTAAAATAGTCTAATGAATTGAAAGGTAGTGGATGTGAACGCTTTGCAGTGAAAGGCTTTTAGTGAAAGACTTTATCCGGCAAAAATTACCGTCAGGAGGCAGATAAGCGTAGATTGAGGAAGATAAACAGGCGCTCAGGGTATCACCGCAAGCGCCTGTGATAAGGCCGGGTTATTGCTTAGATGCTTCCCGGGCCGCTTTAAAGTCGGACTCACCGGTCCATTCCGGCCAGTCGCCGTTATTCGCCAGTTGCGCCATAATTTGACCAATCAGATCCAAATCCTGCTCTACGCCACCTAAATCCCATTCGGGCAGGTAGTCGTCAGCAGCTTTGTGATAGCGCTGTGCAATAAACGACGGGTCAGTGTCTCCCAGACTCATAAACAGGTAAGACGGAATGCCCTGTTTTGCCGCTGCAAAGTGATCTGAACGGAAGAACAAACCATTTTGCGGACGGGGATCCGGTTTCACGAAACGGCCCTGTGATTTGGCTACTTTCGCCACATAATCTTCCAGTTCAGACAACCCTTCGCCGTACTGAAGAATATAGTCGGTGGCTTTATTCACGTTCATGCCGTCAATGTTCAGAAAGGCCACAATATTTTCAGCAGGCACCGGCGGATTCAGTGAAAAGTGCTCAGCCCCAATCAGGCCGGTTTCTTCGGCAGTAAACGCGCCGAACATCATGGTTCTGGCATTGGGACGCTTCTCGCTCATTCCTTTCATTACGCGGGCCAGGCTCAATACGCCGGCAACACCTGAAGCATTGTCTACGGCACCGTTTAAGATCACTTCCTTGCCATTTTCAGTGCCTTTTCCTAAACCATCCCAATGTGCGTGCAGAGCAACCCACTCATCCGGTGCATTGTGCCCTGGCAGGATACCGGCAACATTCTGCGATTCCGCCATTTCGAATGTGCTGTGCAGTTTAAGCGTGGCTTTAGCATTTAAATCTACGGCTTTGAAACCCGGTGCAGAGGCTTTTTCTTTCATTTCCCGGTAGTTAAGTCCCGCTGCTTCAAATACTTTTTGTGCAGCGCGCAGATGCATCCAGCCCATCACACCCACTTTTGACTGGTTATTGTTGTCATCAATTAATGAGTATTTGGTGGTGGTGCCGCCAGCCTGCACAACTCCCCAGCCATAACCTGCCGGCATGGTTTCATGAACAATAAATACGGCTTCAGCACCCTGACGGGCAGCCTCTTCGTATTTGTATGTCCAGCGGCCATAGTAGGTCATGGCATTACCGTTGAAGAAGTCTTTGCGTTGTGAGGCGAAACCGGGGTCATTGACCAGCACGATAACGGTTTTGCCTTTTACATCAACGTCTGCGTAGTCATTCCAGTGGTATTCCGGTGCGTTAATACCGTATCCCACAAATACAACGTCGTCATTCAGTGTGATATCTGCAGATATCCGCTCGGTACGGGCCACAAACTCAGTCCCGTTTTCGAAAGCCTGATCGCCGATGGTCAGTGTCATTTCCTGGTCTGCACTGATTTTCGCCAGCGGAACCTTCTGAATGTAACTGTCGCCGAATGCCGGAGCCAGCCCGATATTCTTAAACTGTGTGACCAGATAGTCGATGGTTTTCTGCTCACCGGCAGAAAGCGGTGCGCGGCCTTCAAAGGCATCGCTGGCCAGAATTTTTACATCTTCACGATATTTATTCAGATTCACCGCTTCACCCACAGGTGAAACCGGTGTTGCGGCAAAAGCGCCGGTGGCAGTAAGAAGTGCACTGCCGAAAAAGAGCTGTTTTAACATGATTCCCGGAAATATTGTCTTTATAAGAGGAGACCAACACTACGCAAATCCCCTGTTTTGTACAAGCAGGAACAGGCTAACGGAGCAATGGTATAGACAAATGCTTATTTATTCCGTCAGCAGACTCTCTGCTTCCGCCATCATCAATGTGGCTTTCACCGCTGCCTGCCAGCGGGCTTTACGTTTTACTCTTAAGGCATTGTCCGCCGCAGGCGTAAATGCAGAATCGCAGGGATTCATACCTGCAAATGCCTGTAAATCTGATTGCCACCCGGCTTGCAGGGCGGCCAGAAATGCTGCACCCAGTGCGGTGGTCTCCATGATTTCAGGCCGGTTCACCGGAATGTCCAGCGTGTCGGCAAGAAACTGACAGAACCAGCTGTTTTGTACCATGCCACCATCCACGTTTATTGCCGTCGTGCATATGCCGTCACTGTGTATCGCGTCAACCAGATCCTGTGTCTGGTAAGCCACGGATTCCAGCGTAGCGCGAACAATATGGGCATCGGTGGAACCACGGGTTAAACCGTAAATCGCGCCCCGCGCCATCGGCTCCCAGTAAGGTGCGCCCAGGCCGGTAAACGCCGGTACCACAACAACCTCATGGTCATCTTCTACCTGACTGGCCAGTGCTTCTGAGTCTGCCGCATGCTTAAGAATACAGAGACTGTCCCGAAGCCATTGCACCGCCGCGCCAGCCACAAAGATTGACCCTTCCATGGCATAACAGGCTTTACCGTTAATGGTGTAGGCTACGGTAGTCAGTAAATTCTGGCCGGAAAATACCGGTGAGTCGCCTGAATTCACCAGCGCGAAACATCCGGTGCCGAAGGTTGTTTTTGCTTCTCCGGCCTGAAAACACCCCTGACCAATCAACGCAGCCTGCTGATCGCCTGCCACGCCGTAAACCGGCACCGCACAGCCGAACTTGCTTTCATCAAGACAGCCAAAATCACCGGCGCAATCTTTTACTTCGGGTAGCATAGAAGCGGGCACACCGAATAAATCCAGTAATTCGTCATCCCAGGTCAGAGTATTGATATCAAAAAGGTTTGTGCGACTGGCGTTGGTGGTATCGGTAAGGTGGTGTTTTCCGCCGGTTAAACGCCAGATAAGGAAGCTGTCTATGGTGCCAAAAGCCAGTTCGCCTTTATCTGCTTTTTGCTGTGCACCCTCCACGTTATCCAGAATCCAGCGGATTTTGGTGGCAGAAAAATAAGGGTCACAGCGAAGGCCCGTGCGCTTATGCAGCCATTCTTCTTTGTCCTTCATTTTATTGCATTGGGATGCTGTGCGCCGGTCCTGCCATACAATGGCCGGATATATCGCTTCTCCGGTTTGTCTGTCCCATACCACGGTAGTTTCCCGCTGATTTACCAGGCCAATACCGGCAACGTGATAGCTTTCCTTGTCACTGAACGTCAGGGCTTCTTTCACAGTATTCAGCGTGGTTTGCCAGATATCTTCCGGATTGTGCTCGACCCAGCCCGGTTTCGGATAATGCTGGGGGTATTCTTCCTGCGCCGTGAAGACCGGTGAAAATTGCCCGTCAAACACGATTGTGCGGGTGGATGTGGTGCCCTGATCAATGGTTAAAATGGCGGGGCGTTGCGGATTATCTGCAGGGGCACTCATGCTACTTTCCTCTTGTTATGTCTGACAGGCTTACGCTGAGCCTTTTCTATAACAATAGCTTACGGATGAGAACGGGAAAGCGATTTTTCTTAACATTTGCGCTTCAGAGAAATGTCGGTATGGTGAGAGACCGGCAGTTTGTTTTTTGGTCTGCAGCCAGCGTGCATCGCCTCATAATGCCAGTGAATAGATATTCGTTTTTTGTGACATAAAATTATGACGATTTTCATAGCACTGACTTACGAGACGATTATAATGGCGCTCCAAAATATGACGAATAATCCACAACTCGCCTTGTCCAGTATCTGAGACAGGGCGTTTGATTTTTTAAGGTGAAAACAATTGGCTGAGTGGAGCATCGAAGAAGCGGAAAAATTGTACGGCGTCTCACGTTGGGGCGGCGGTTACTTTACCATTGGTGACAACGGTAACGTGCATGTTACTCCTGTCCCCTCTGATCCCAGTATTCGAATTGATTTTAAAGCGGTAATTGACGAAATCCGCGAAGAAGGCGTGCAGTTTCCTGTGGTTGTACGATTCCACGATGTGCTGCGTTCGCAGGTTGCGAATTTAAACACTATCTTCCGCAACACCATTGCTGAGGCTGAATATAACGGTGAATACCAGGGCGTTTATCCGGTCAAAGTAAACCAGATGCGCGAAGTGGTAGAAGAAATCGTTGATGCCGGCGAACCTTTCAATTACGGCCTGGAAGCCGGCTCAAAAGCTGAGTTGATCACCGTACTGGCGCTGAATACTAACGAAGATTCACTGACCGTACTGAACGGCTATAAAGACGAAGAGTTCATGAAGCTTGCTCTGCTTGGCCGTAAGCTGGGTCGCCGCATTGTTGTGGTGATTGAGAAGTATTCAGAACTCACGTTGCTGGTTAAAACGGCTAAAGAGCTGAATATCGACCCGATAATCGGTATGCGCTCAAAAATGACCGTTAAAGGCCGGGGCAAGTGGGAAAGCTCCGGTGGTGAAAGAGCCAAATTCGGCCTGACCATCGCTGAAATCTTAAAAGCAGCCCGCTTCCTGCGGGATGAAGGTATGGAGCATTGCTTCAAGCTGCTGCATTTCCATATCGGCAGCCAGTTAACAGACATCCGTTCTGTAAAAGAAGCCATGACCGAAGGCGCACGGATATACGCTGAACTGCACAAGTTAGGATTCCCGCTGGATTATGTTGATGTGGGTGGTGGCCTGGGTATCGATTACGATGGCAGTGCATCAACCAATGAATCATCCCGTAACTACAACATGCAGGAATATGTTTCTGATGTTGTATACGGCATGAAAGAAGTGTGCGACCTGGAAGGCGTGCCGCATCCGAACCTGGTAAGCGAAAGTGGCCGGGCGATTACCGCACACCACAGCTGCGTAATTACTGAAATCGTGGGTGAAATCCGTTCAGATATGGCAGAAGTGGATGTGACTCCGGTAGAAGGTGAGCATGTATTTGTCAGCAATATCCGTGAGCTGTCAGAAACCTTCGATGAACAGAAGAACATGCAGGAAGTGTTTAACGATGCTTCCCAGTGGAAAGAGCAGGCAATGGATGCGTTTAAATTGCGCGTACTGACTCTGGACGAACTGGGTAAAATCGAAACCCTGTACTGGCGCATTATGACGCGCCTGAAGGCTCACTATTCCACTGCGGAGTACGTGCCGGAGGAAATTCAGGGTCTGGATTACAGCTTGTCTTCCCAGTATCTGGCTAACTTCTCAGTATTCCAGTCAGCAGCGGATACGTGGGCTATCGACCAGCTGTTGCCTGTCGTGCCGGTAACACGTATGGACGAGAAGCCGGAGGTTAACTGTTCGCTGGTGGATATTACCTGTGACAGTGACGGTAAGATTGATCAGTTCACGGCAGGCCGTGAAATCACCGATATTCTGCCTATGCATAAGCTGAAGAAAGACGAGCCTTATTACGTTGGTCTGTTCCTGACCGGAGCGTACCAGGACGTAATGGGTGACATGCACAATCTGTTCGGTCGTCTGAACGAAGTGCACATCTTCAGCTACGACGATGATCCGCAAGACTTCTACATTGAGGAAGTGGTGAAAGGATCGTCGGTGCAGGATGTTCTGGAAATCATGCAGTACAACCCCCGCGCCATGGCGTCTGATGTGAAACGTATGATTGACCGTCAGATTTCAAGCGGCAACTTAAACCCCCGTGAAGCGGTGAAATGGACTGACTTCTACGAAAATTGTTTAAGTGGTTATACGTACATGAAAACCCGCTCGTAAACAGCAGGGCATTTTAAGTAGATAAAGAAAAGGCAATGTTCCGGTGAACATTGCCTTTTTTGTGAGTGTTGTTTTTCCGGGTTACTGGCCGGCTGCCGGTCTGGTTTCTTCTGCCTGTGCGAGCGCTCTCTTCTCATCAGCCTGTTCAAAATACCGGTCCCAGAATTCCGCCGTGGTGGAATTAATCATGTTGGACTCGGCGTTCATCAGCATCACATAGCCGGCTTTGTATTCCGGTGAGAACGCCACATCAGCGCGGTAACCTTTTACCCAGCCACTGTGGTAGTTCAGGCGTTTGCCGTCAAAATCGTAAATTCGCCAGCCTTTTCCGTACCATGCGCTGTTAAGGTGCTCCCGCCAGCCGCGACGGTAAACTTCACGTGTGGTTTTCACCACCGGCGTGGTAATTTCTTCAATCAGCTCCGGCGGCACAACAGTGGGAAATTCCCCCAGCATAGCCTGCAGATAGATGGTCATGTCTTTAATGCTGGCGTTAACACCTGCTGCCGGTGCGAACCGGTAGTAATTGCTTTCAACCATGCCCTCACGCCACTTATCGCGGGCAATGGCAATGTGCGGTCTGGCCCAGCTTTCTGATGCCATGAGTGCAGCTTTGCCGGCACTGGCCGTTTTCATTCCAAGGGGAATAAACACCTGTTCATCCAACTGGCGGTGATAAGACGTATTTTGCATTCCGAGATAATAGGCAATCGCTCCGAACATGGCGTTCTGATAGGTATAGCAGGCACCCGGAGCACACAACGGGTCGAGAATGGCGAGCTGTTGCAGTACCCGCTCCAGTGAATAGTCGGCCTCTATTAAATTATCATAGGCATTGGGCATAAAGCCGCTGGACTGACTGACAATGTGCTGTAGTTGCAGCGTATCCATGCCCTGACCGGTGAACGGAATATCCGGTACCAGTTCGCTTACCGGCATGTCCCAGCGCATTTTCCCCTGCTGTACCAGCTTTGCAGTGAGCAGGGCGGTAAAAGACTTGGATACTGATGCGAGCCGGAATACCGTATCGCCGTCAATCATCTCACCGTTTTTCTTTGTGCGGCCGAACACGTATACTTTGGGCGTTTCCCCTTGCTGATAATACACAAAGGCATAGCCCGGCACGTTGTATTTAATTGCTTCCCGCTTCACATAGCGGGCGTAGTCGTCCAGCCAGGCTTCATTTGCAGCCACGGCGACAACACATGAACACGCCAGCATCAATGCCATGCATGCGCGGATAAACAATTTTGACAGGCCTGTAGACAAGTAAAACTCCGTCGTTTTATATGACAATTTCGTTCCGTGAAACTGTGCTATTATTTGCGCAGTATTATGCGTACGGGCAAAGATTTTATCAACTTTGACAAAATACCCTGCCACAGTTTGCGCGCTTTGACCCCATGGATTATGTTTAAAAGATAACCCATGCCCTGATGCCCGGTGCCGTGTTTATGCAGTTTAAAACCTTCGCGCTTACCTTAGCCGCTTATCTGTCATTGATTACCTGCGGCGTGCAGGCGAAAAACCTGACCATCGTCGACCCGGCTGGCAAGCCGGTGGTCAATGCCGTGGTCAGTGTGACTTCTGACAGCACTCCTTCAGCCGGCACAGCGGTCATGGATCAGGTCGACAAACAGTTTGTCCCTCACGTGCTGGCCGTAGCTGCTGGTACGTCTGTTACGTTTCCAAACAGCGACAATATCCGCCACCATGTATACAGCTTTTCACAGGCGAAACCTTTCGAAATTAAGCTGTATAGCGGGTTGTCAGCGGATCCTGTGGAATTTGATAAACCCGGTATCGTCGCGCTGGGATGCAATATTCATGACCAGATGATTGGGTACGTCTATGTTTATGAAAATGCCCGGGTATTTATCACTGGAAACGATGGCAGTGTTGTGATCCCCGACGGCGTTCAGTCCGTCACGCTATGGCACCCGGAACTGGATATTGTGCAAAGCCGGCAGGAAACGGTCAGTCTGGATGAGTCTGCCGGAAGTGAAAGCATTACTCTGACACTTAAAGCTGCCATTCCGGCTGAGCCTGTGAAAAAGTCACGCACTTTCGGTAGTAAGAAGTTCGGAAACTGATGATGAGATCGTTGTCTCTGCGGCACAGCCTGTTTCGCATTCTGCTTGGCAGCACCGTGCTGACCGCAGGGCTAATTCTGCTATCCGTCTGGAATGCCACTGACGACCTGGTTCAGCAGAATCTGGAAAAAGAACTCGCCATCGACACTAACATTTTGCAGCACATTGTTGAGGAACGCACCAAAGCCCTTTACGCATCAACCAAAGCGTTATCCACGGCCTATGAATTCAGAGCCGCATTTGCCAGTTACGATCCGCCCACCATCAACAGCGCCCTGCAGACTATGGATGCCAGACAGGATTTTGATTTTCTGGTGATGCTGAATCTTCAGGATGAAACGATTACTTCCTTTCCGGACGATATTCTGGTGTCAGGTGACCGCTCCTTTGGCGAACGTTACCGCAATATAGACCCGGGTGAAATAACCCGTGATTACGTGTTTATGAATGACACCTTGTACCACGCCGTGGTAGCGCCGGTGGCGGCACCCAGAGTTATCGGATATCTGGGGGCGGCGTTTGCACTGGACGACAATTTTCTCGCCCTGTTAAGCGAGGTGGTGCAGGCCGAAGTGATCATTACTTCCGATGACAACAGTGCCCGTGTGCTGAACAGCAGCCTTCCCCATGATTTTGCGGCAAGGCTTATCGTGCGCAGCGACCGGGAAATTAACTGGTTCCGGATCATGGCGCAGGATGAAAGCCTGTATGAAGTCAGAGAACTGGAATTGCCGGGGATCGACCATATCCCTGTCAAAATACGTATCGCGCTGGATGTCAGTGAGCAGTACCTGAGTGTGCTGGATCTGCAAACGGTGGTGATTATTATTGCTCTGGGCATTATTGTGTTGTCGCTGGCTATTTCGATGGTTTTAGCCAAGCGGGTCAGCACGCCGGTAAACCAGCTGGTGACTGCTGTTAATGAGATAGCAGAGGGCCATTATCAGGAGCCGGTAAAGTCGGACGACAGAGTGTCAGAAATCGGCGAACTTGCCCGTGCATTTAACACCATGCAAGCCCGTATCCGTTCACGGGAAGATCACATTCTGTTCCAGGCTCAGCACGACATGTTGTCCGGGCTCTATAACCGGCATTTTGTTGAAGAAAAGCTCAACCAGCGCCTGGATGCCGGCGAGACACTGCAAATCCTTGGTATCAATATTATGGGGATCCGTACCATCAACGATTTGTATGGTTATACCACCGGAGACTTCTGCATAAAAACCATGGCGCAGAGAACTCTGTCATGGCCCGGCATGGCGGCCAGACTCGCCGGCGGTGATTTTCTCTTCGTCCCCGACGTGCCGCTGGATGAAACTGCTATCGATGCCTTTCGTCAGCAACTGGAAGCGCCGGTGGAGTTCGACGGTCTGGTGATCCCCATGAAAGTCTTTTTTGCTCATTTAAGTTGCCCGTCAGACGGAGATACCACCGAAGAGGTCTTCAGGAAAATTAATATCCTGTCGGATGAAAGCAAGCAACATGATCACTGGCTCATTGCATTTAAAGAAGAAATGCAAACCAAGTATCTGCGCCGGCTCACTATCATCACCGAACTGAAAAAGGTGCTTACCGGCGACCAGACAGAGCTGTCCATGGTTTATCAACCCAAAGTCCATTTACAAACTAACCGGGTGTGCAGCGTGGAAGCACTCATCCGCTGGAACAGTGCAAGTTTGGGATTTGTGCCCCCGGATGAATTTATCGGCATCGCCGAACAGGCCGGTCTGATTGAGCAGGTGACCACCTGGGTACTGGACCGCACTTTAGACGACCTTGCGGGATTCCGGCAGCAGGGCTATGTTTTTTCTGTGGCGATTAATTTATCTACTCAGGATATTCAGCGCCCTGAGTTGATGCGTAGTCTGGCTGAAAAGATTGCCGCCAAAGGGCTTACTCCTTCTGATGTGGAACTGGAAATTACAGAAAGTGATCTGGTGGAAGATGCAGCACTGGCAATCAGGAATCTGAATACACTTAAAGCCATGGGTTTTCATTTTGCTATTGATGATTTCGGCACAGGATATTCATCATTGGCTTATTTAAAAACCTTACCGGTGCAGACTATCAAAATTGATAAAAGCTTCGTGCTCAAACTGGCCAGCGACGACAGCGATCAGCAAATTGTGCGTACCGTGCTGAATCTGGCAGCGGTGTTTCATCTTTGTGTGGTGGCAGAAGGGGTAGAGGATGAACGTTCACTGCAAATTTTAAAAGATGGTGGCTGTGACATTGCACAGGGCTACTTCATCAGCCGGCCACTGACTGTACCCGCCATGTACGAATGGCTGGGTTCCACGCACTATGGTATGCAACGAACGGAGACAACATGACATTGCTGCAACGGGTTTGTGTTTTGTTATTGAGTGTGTCACTGCCGGCGCTGGCCGGTTCCGGCAAACTCACCGGTACTGCCGGTCTGAATCAGGTTGAGGGCAGCGGCGGGGGCGGTATTGTGCCCTGGGCCACCTTGTCCGGCTACGACACCGACAGCGAAGTGTCAGTCAATGCCTTTCTCACCCGCGTGAATCTGGACGATTACCGTTTGCAGGTTGCCGGTGCCAGTGTGTCACTGTATGACCGCGTTGAGTTATCTGTTGCCAGGCAAACCTTCGACCTGACCACCATCGGCGGAGATATTTCGCAGAACATCTACGGCGCAAAAGTCAGGCTGTGGGGAGACGTGGTGTATTCTGATTTACCGCAAATCAGTGCCGGTGTGCAGTTCAAAGAATTGCAGGATGATGCTATTGCCTACGCCCTCGGCAGTGCTGACAACAGTGGTACCGACTTCTATGTGTCGGCAACGAAAGTGCACCTTGGTGCTGTGGCGGGTTATAACCTGGTGTGGAATCTCACCGCCAGAATGACAAATGCGAACCAGATGGGGTTGCTGGGCTTCGGTCACACAGCGGATGACGACTATGAAGTGATGATGGAAGGTTCGGTAGGGGTGCTGCTTAACCGCCATGTTGCTGTGGGGGCCGAATACCGGCAGAAACCGGATAACCTGGGATTGGGAGAAGAAGACTGGTGGGACGTATTCGTTACCTATATTCCTTCTAAATCTTTCAATCTCACCCTGGCATGGGCTGAACTTGGCAGTATCGCCGGCGCACCGGATCAGAATGGCATTTACTTATCTCTCGGAGGCCAGTTATGGTGAAGTTGCTAACCGGTATTTTTTTCCTGCTCCTTTTAAACGGATGCGCCAGTCACAATCAGACACTGTATTCAGAGCTTGGCGGGAAACAGAAAGTCGAGGAGATCGTAAATAACTTCGTGACTGAGATTGAGTATGACCCCGTTATTCTTCCTTATTTCGAAGGCAGTGATATAGACCGCTTCCGTGCCAAGCTGGAAGAGCAGATTTGTATGGTCAGCGGCGGTGGTTGCAGTTACACCGGTGACACCATGGAACAGGTTCATGCCGGTATGAACATTACCGAAACCCATTTCAATCACACCGTTGATTTGCTGATTAACGCTATGGACAAATCCGGCGTCCCTCACCCCCTGCAAAACCGTCTGCTGGCTGAACTGGCAAAGATGCGTGGTCAGATGCTATACCGCTGAGTTGTAAACCCGGCGCCACACTGTTTATCAGTGAGTGCCGGTTTCGTCGCACCCGATTGATGAAAATACTATACACTGCCTGCTATTGAAGATAATGGCAGGAGCACCGGCTTTGACCGCCTCACCGATACAATCCGAAGATACTGAACGTTTCCGTCAGGCCCGCCTGTCACGGGACAGCCGCTTTGACGGCCAGTTTTTTGTGGCGGTGAAATCCACCGGTATTTTCTGCCGCCCGGTATGTCCTGCGCGGCTGCCTAAAGAAGAAAATGTTGATTACTATTACCACGCCGCACAGGCAATGCACGCCGGATTCCGCCCCTGTTTACGCTGTCGCCCCGACAGTGCGCCTTTATCGGGTGCATGGAATGGTGTGAATACGACCGTAAAACGTGCAGAAACCCTGCTGAGTGCCATTCCCCCGCAACCGGTAACGACAATTGCTGAACGGCTGGGTATTTCAGAACGTTACCTGCGCAAACTCATCAGTTCACGGCTTGGCATGCCACCGGCACAGTGGCAAAAATATCAGCAACTACTGTTCGCTAAACGGCTGTTACAGCAGTCTGATATGTCTGTGGAGTCTGTTGCCGCTGCCGCCGGTTTTGGTTCTGCCAGACGCTTGCAGGCTGCTATGAAACAAACCTGGTCTTTGTCACCCGGCCAGATACGGGGAAGCAAAGTGTCAGGCCGGGATGTCACGCCGGTAATCAAGGTTATGTTGTATTATCGTCCGCCTTACAACTGGGAGCATGTTCAGCATTTTCTTTCCGGCCGTGCCATAGCCGGTACGGAATCGGTGACTGATAACACTTACCGGCGGGTATTCAGCGGCCCTGATGGCAAAGGAACCGTGGTGGCAGAGCATCAGCCGCAGCACTCTGCCTTTGCTGTTACGCTGGTCACTGATTTTCTGCAGGGAGCCAGAGCCGTTCTGGATAACCTCAGCCGTGTACTGGATTTACATGCCGATCCTCACCTGATTAATCAGGCGCTGACAGCGGCCGGGATCCCGCCAGGCGATATTGTTCAGGGATTACGGCTGCCAGGCGTGTGGAGTGAGTTCGAAGCCGGTTGCCGGGCAGTTCTGGGGCAGCAGGTATCAGTTAAAGCAGCAGTCAACAACGTGGCACTACTGGTGAACGAGCTTGGAGAGACTGCCGGAGAAGGCAGAGCATTTCCTTTACCGCAAGCGGTAGCCAGTAGCGAGCTTGCTTTTTTGCGGATGCCCGGTGGCCGAAAGCAGGCGCTGCGTAATCTGGCCGGCTTTTATGCTCGGGAGGACCGCTTAACCGGCGCTCAGGGTGATAAGGAAAGTACCTTACTGGCATTGAAAGGGATTGGTCCCTGGACCATTGACTATTTGATGATGCGGGGCGTGAGTGATCCCGACCGCTATCTGAGTGGTGATCTGATTGTCCGTAAGGTGGCAGACAAGCTCAATCCCGAACCGCAAAAAGCAGCGCCCTGGCGCAGCTACCTGACGTTACAACTTTGGCACATGGCCGATCAGCTAAAACAGGAAAAACCGGATGTATAATGAAACCCGGATGTATATTGAATCAGTACACAGCCCTTGCGGAGTGGTAGAGGTTATAGCCAGCGAAAAGGGGATAACCGCTATCCGCTTCACAGAGTCTGACGACATTGCAGAAACACCGTCTGCAATGACATCGCAGGCTTGTGCCCAGTTACAGGAATACTTTGCCGGCAAACGGACAACCTTTGATTTACCCCTTGCCGCAGCCGGTACCGCCTTTCAGCAACAGGTCTGGCAAGCATTACTCAACATCCCCTATGGCAAAACCTGCAGCTACGGTGATATTGCCAGAGCAATCGGAAATCCCAAAGGTGTGAGAGCTGTGGGGCTGGCGAATGGCAAAAACCCGCTGGCCATCGTTGTGCCCTGCCATCGTGTGATAGGTGCCAACGGTAAACTTACCGGCTATGCCGGCGGACTGAACAGAAAACAACAACTATTAGCTTTAGAAGGAGCGCTGTAACGCATGTCAGCCAGAGATACGTTCGCCCTGGTAATACTGGGGGCGATTTGGGGTGGTTCATTTATCTTTATGCGGGTGGCTGCACCTGAGTTCGGTGTATTTGCGCTGGTGGAAGTCAGAACCGTAATGGCAACGCTGATCATGTTACCGTTTTTGCTGGCCGCAGGAGGATGGCGGGATATCCGGGCTCACGGCTGGAAAATTGCTTTTATCGGCTTGACCAATACGGCAATACCTTTCGTGCTGTTCAACTATAGCAGCCTGTACCTGGAAGCCGGAATCAATGCCATTTTGAATGCCACAGCGCCTATGTTCGGTGCTCTGGTGGCACTGTTGTGGCTGGGAGATAAATTGCGCCTGTCTTCTCTGGCCGGACTGCTCACCGGATTTATCGGCGTGGTGGTATTAAGCGCACATAAAACCGGCAGCGGTGACGTAAGTATTGTGCCAATTCTGGCTGCCTGTTCCGCTACTGCCTGCTACGGTGTGGCAGCCTGCGCCATGAAAAAATGGTTAAGCGGTGTGCGTCCCCTGGTCGTTGCCACCGGCAGTCAGATATGGGCATCCCTCTTCCTGCTACCGTTTTCCCTGGCAACTCTGCCCGAAGCCATGCCATCTGCCATTGCCTGGGTGAATGCGCTGGCACTGGCAGCAGGCGGTACCGGCATTGCGTACCTGCTGTATTTCCATCTCATCGCCAGTGCCGGTCCGGCTAAAGCCATATCCGTCGGCTACCTGGTCCCTTTATTCGGCATCATCTGGGGGATATTATTCCTCAACGAAACCCTGTCCCTGCAAACCATGACGGGTGGTGTGCTTATACTCTTCGGGGTTGCGTTGACTACCGGGGTGGCAGGACGGCTGGTCCGGAACGGGAAAAAACAGTCTGCGGCAGAACGCCCCTGAGCGGGGCGTTTCTTTTTTAACTGATTAACTGCTTACACACGCGGTTACTGCCGTCGCGCCGGGCCTGATATAAGGCATCCTCTGCGTTGGCCGTTAATTCGTTCAGCGGCTTACTGGATGCCGAGAAGGACACGCCAAATGAACCGGTCAGCTGGATTTGCGGTTGCATGTCGCTGGTGTCCATACTGGCAATGCCCGAACGTAAGGATTCAGCAATATCCATGGCTTCGTGGGGGCCAGTTTCCGGTAGCAGTATAATAAACTCTTCGCTGCTCCAGCGGCCCAGAATATCTTTTGTGCGGATACTGGTCAGCAGATGGCCTGACACTTTGTCCAGCACCTCATCTCCGGTATTGCGGCCGTAGGTATCGTTGATTGTCGGGAAGTTATCCACGCCCACTATGATGACGCTGACAGATGAGTGATTGTCGAGGAGGGTACGGTACTCCGCCTCCATTTTCTGACGATCCGGCAGGCGCTGAGTATTACGAATGACCATATCCGGCTGCATGTCTTTTCGGAAATAATACAGCAGGTGATAAATCATTAAAAACAGTGAGAACACCACAACCAGCAGGGTCACTACGCTGATGACAAATGCTTGTGAAATATCTGCCTGGCGTTTATTCAGCGGGCTCAGCAGGAACACGGTCCAGTTGAACTGGTTGAGTTTAACCTCTGCAATCAGATACTCCTGCTGATTGATTGTCACCAGCCGGTTATTCAATGCACGCTGATCTTTTACATCAACAGGCAGACTGGCGTACCAGGTCAGTTCATTCAGGTTGGTAAAATCGGAATATTCAGCCATCAGGTTGGCATCTGACGACAACATAATATCGCCTTTTTCATCCACAAACAGAAAGTCGTAGCCATACTGCTGTTTGTAGGAATCGAAGATGCTGATGAAGCTTTTCAGGCTTTTCCCTACACCGAAGAAGCCGAGGAACTCTTTCTTCTCGTTGTAAATTTTAATATCGATATAAAAATGGGTGTCTTCCCACTTACCGATATCCGCCACACGGTCTTCCGGACGTTCTTTATATTTGAAATACCAGCTTACTTCACCTTTCACCAGAGGAATGGTGGAGCCGTCTGAGTTGTACTGCATGCGGGCTTTTTCGCTGGCGATAAAGAAGTACAGGCCGAACTCTTCCTCCAGGCGGGAGAGCGCTGTGAAAATGTCTTCTTCGTTCACCTGATCTTTATCCATCAGTTCTACCAGTTCACGTGAATGGCCCAGAGCCTCAGACACATGAAGGGGTTTAAGTAACTGATTAACGATAAGAGAAATTGCGGGCGACAACGATTGCTGTTGCGCACGGCTTTGTTCCGCCACAATTTTATTTACACTGAAGTGAACGAGCGTCACGATGGCTATCACCACCACTGCAAATAACAGTAAAATACTGCGGTGAAGTGTCCTGAACGTTTTCACAGACTACCTGCTCTCCCTGGCCTGTTTCTGTATAGATAGATGACTAAGATATGAGCGCGCAGTATACCTTTTCACCAATGAAACTACTACCCGGATTCGTCGATTCCGGGCCGCCCGATACTAAAGAATAACGCTTCCCCTGCGAAAATAACTGACGATGTCGCTGACTTGTCACCTGCATGTGGTTACACTAGGCCGTCAATTTTTATGTGCAGCATTGTTTTAAGGATAATCCATGGCTTTTTCTGTAGTCGTCCTCGCCGCCGGTAAAGGCACCCGTATGAAGTCCTCATTACCTAAAGTCCTCCATCCTGTGGGTGGGATCCCGATGGTTCAGCGTATAATTAATACGGTTGAGGCGCTTAATGCCAGTGCTGTGCATCTGGTTTACGGACATGGCGGCGATCAGCTTCAGGCAGCGGTAACGGGTAACAATCTGAACTGGTGTCTGCAGGCAGATCAACTGGGTACAGGTCATGCGGTTCAGCAGGCTGTGCCTTATATCAAAGACGACGAAGATGTGCTGGTGCTGGTAGGTGATGCGCCATTAATTCAGAAAGCGACGCTGGAGCGGCTGGCTGCGGTGAAAGCAGAATGCGATCTTGCCTTGCTGACCGTTGAACTCGACGATCCTACTGGTATGGGGCGTATTGTTCGCGAGAACAACAATATCACTGCGATTGTTGAGCACAAAGATGCCACTGATGCTCAGCGTGAAATTAAAGAAATCAATACCGGCATGATGATGATGGCTGGCAGTGATTTAAAACGCTGGCTGGGCAATCTGAGCAACAATAATGCTCAGGGCGAATATTATCTTACAGACGTTATTGCCATGGCAGCAGCGGAAGGCAAACAAATTCAGTCTGCCCAACCGGATGCTGTTGAGGAAGTGGAAGGCGTAAATAACCGTGCACAACTGGCAGCACTTGAAAGAGCCTTACAGGCCCGTCAGGCACATGCGCTGATGATGGATGGTGTAACGCTGGCGGATCCTGCACGTGTCGATATTCGCGGCGAAGTGATTACCGGCAATGATGTGGCGGTAGATGTTAACGTAATTTTTGAAGGCAAGGTAACGCTTGGCAGCAACGTAAAAATCGGTGCAAATTGTATTTTACGGAATTGTTCGGTCGCTGACGGTGCGGTAATTGAAGCTAATTCAATCATTGAAGAAGCGGAAGTAGGTGAGCATTGTACTGTAGGGCCTTACGGCCGTTTACGCCCGGGCGCAGTGATGAAAGCTAACGCCAAAGTAGGTAACTTTGTGGAAATGAAGAAAGCCGTGTTAGGAGAAGGTGCGAAAGCTAATCACCTGACTTACCTTGGCGATGCTGAAGTGGGAGCCGGTGCGAATATCGGTGCAGGTACGATTACCTGCAACTACGACGGGGTTAATAAATCCAAAACGATCATCGGTGAAAATGCTTTTATCGGCTCTAATTCAGCGCTGGTGGCGCCGGTTACGATTGGCGAGGGAGCGACGGTAGGTGCCGGTTCAACCATCACGTCAAACGTAGAAGATAAGGCGCTGGCAATTGCACGCAGTAAACAACGGGTGATTGCTAACTGGCCGAGACCGGTCAAAAAGTAAGTGCTTACTGAACTGGCAGGCTGATATTTATAGTATCTCACGCCTGCCAGGTCATTACATCGCCGTAATCATTCCAATGTAGCCAGCGTATTCGACATTTCCTCGTGAATGTCAGTACGCATTTTGGCAAGACGGATAGCGTAATCCCGCAGATAAATATCCCGTTCCGTTTCCGGTTTCCATTCCGGGACCGGAGCCGGCTTTCCGTTTTCATCAACGGCCACCATAATTACAATACAGTGTGTCGTCTTCGCATTATCCTGTTCTTTGGGATCTCTGGCACTGACATCAATTGAAAGATGCATTGATGTGGTACCGGTATAGATAATCTTCGCTGTGACTTCTACCAGGCTGCCTACAAGGATAGGTTTTACAAACCGGATCCCGCCGACATAAGCAGTAATACAGTATTTTCCACTCCAGCCTGCTGCGCAGGCGTAGGCCGCAAGGTCAATCCAGCGCATAACTGCGCCACCGTGTACTTTTCCGCCAAAATTCTGATCACCCGGTTCTGCCAGAAAACGCAAAGTTACTTCTCTGCTGCTTGCCATCTACTTCTCCTCAGGACGGTATCAATCCGTCTGCCTGTTCTCTTCTATTTATTAGCTTTTTACTATTGCCTTGTTTTACAACGCTTGTCATCATTTTTTGTTACGTAACTACGGTGTTTATCGATGAAACGCTGTTTACTGTTACCGCCAGCGGGCATTGTGCTTTGTGGCTTCGGGCTGATTAAGGTAAGGTGCTTCCACTGACAGATTCACAGGACTTTTCATGATCCGCACTCTTCTGGTGGGCTTCGGTTTTTCCGCCACTACATTTCATCTCCCTTTTTTAAATCAGTTATCTGAATTTACCTTAAGCGGCGTAGTGTCATCCCGTCCGGACGACGTTGCTGCCGTGTTACCGGGCGTGCCGGTGTATGCCTCAATGGGAAAGGCGTTCGCTGATCAGCGCTTTGACCTGGCTGTTATCACTACTCCGAATAACTATCACGAAGTGCAGAGCCGGCAGGCGCTGATGAACGACTGCCATGTGCTGGTGGAAAAGCCCTTTACCTTGTCCGGTGATGAGGCAGAAGCACTGGTTGCACTGGCAGCGCAGAAACAGAAAAAACTCTGCGTATTTCATAACCGTCGTTTTGACGGTGACTTTCTTACGCTGAAAAAACTGATCAGCGACGGCAGTGTGGGCGACGTTAAGCGTCTGGTTTCCCGGTTTGACCGGTTCCGCCCGCAACCACGGGACCGCTGGCGGGAAAACGCCGGCCCGGGTGCAGGCATCTTCTGGGACTTAGGTCCGCATCTTATCGACCAGGCGCTGCAACTGTTCGGTGTACCGGAACAGATCCACGGTGTTGTTCAGATTGCCCGTGAAGGCGGACAAAGTGACGACAGTTTCGACCTCACTCTGTTTTACAGCAACGTGACAGTACAACTGGGCAGTTCGCCATTTCAGGCCAACCGTACCTTACGTTTTGAATTACAGGGTACGGAAGGAAGTTTCCGGAAATTCGGGTTGGATCCTCAGGAAGATCAGTTAAAGCAAGGGCTCACTTTCGACAACGCGCAATGGGCCCGTGAGCCGGAAGAGGCATTCGGTGAACTGGCTACGGCGCAGGGTGCGAATATTGTTCCTACACTTGCCGGTGAATATGTCACCTTCTACCGCCAGCTGGGTGAAGCTGTCAGAAACGGTGCCAAATTGCCCGCAGACGGGGAGACGGTGATACCGGTGATCAAACTTATCGAACTGGCCATCGAAAGTGCGGAAACGGGCAAAGTCATGCCTGTATACGTAAATATGAAAGAAAATAACTGAAATATCTTGCAAATCGAAACTTTAGGTGCTTTATTGGTTTCATGTCGTAATTTATAAGTTTCGAAATGCAAAAGCGAAAAACCCGCCAACGACGTGATGAAATCGTTGAATGGGTGAATCAGGCCGGCCATGTTCATGTGGATGAGATGGCCGCCAGGTTCAATACCTCACAGGTGACTATCCGTAAAGATCTTGCCGTGCTTGCCGGCGGGAAGCGAGTGCTGCGTGAATTTGGCGGTGCTGCGCCTTTTCCGTCTTCCGGGGCGGATACAGGATCTGACAGCGAAACCTCAGCCACGCCGGCTTCAGCGAAAACAGCCATTGGTCTTAAAGCTGCTTCGCTGGTGACAGACGGCGCGAAAGTGATCCTCGACAGCGGTAACACGACCGCTTCTGTCATGCCTTTTCTTAATCACAAAAAGCTGGTTGTCATGACCAATTCTTTGCGTGCTGCCAACGCATTAACGATCGCAGATAACGAACCCACCGTACTCATGACCGGCGGAACGTGGGATGCACATTCGCAGGCGTTTCAGGGCAACATGGCGGAGAAAATGATCAGTGCCTACAGCTTTGATTTGGCCTTCATCGGTGCGTCCGGGCTGGATGTCGAAAGAGGCAGTACCACGTTTAACGAACTGACCGGGCTTTCCAAAGCCATGGCCGGTGTTGCGGCAAAAGTCGTGGTACTGGCTGAGTCAGAGAAATTTACCTTCCGCATGCCTAACCTTGAACTGGCGTGGGAAGACATTGATGTACTCATAACCGATGAGCACATCAGCGAACCAATTAAACAACAAATTGAACAGCAGGGCGTCACCGTAATGATTGCCCCGGCAAACGGAGAATAACCATGTGTGGAATAGTCGGCGCTGTAGCAGAGCGTAATGTAGTCGAAATCTTACTGGAAGGCTTAAAGCGCCTTGAGTACCGTGGTTATGATTCCGCCGGTGTGGCGTTATTACAATCAGGCGGTGAACTTACCCGCATCCGTCGTACCGGCAAGGTACAGGAACTGGCAGATGCTGTGGCGAACGGTGAAGCGCTGGGTTCTACCGGTATCGCGCATACCCGCTGGGCAACCCATGGCGGCGTAACTGAACGTAACGCGCACCCCCATTGCTCCGGTGAGCGTATCTCCGTTGTACACAACGGCATCATTGAAAACTACGAAGCCTTGCGTGAATCACTGAAAGTTCAAGGTTATACCTTCACCAGTGACACCGACACGGAAACCATTGCACACACGGTACATGCTGAAATGCAAAAAGGCGTGAGCCTGCTTGAAGCAGTACAAAACAGTGTGAAGCAGTTCCACGGTGCTTACGGTACGGTCATCATGGACAGTGAAGACCCGTCACGGGTAGTCGTGGCACGCTCGGGTAGCCCCCTGGTAATTGGTCTTGGCCTGGGGGAAAATTTCATTGCTTCAGACCAGATGGCGCTACTGCCGGTGACGCGTCGCTTTATCTTCCTTGAGGAAGGTGATGTCGCTGAAATTACCCGTCGGGAAGTCAGCATTTTTGACGTTAATGGAAACCCGGTTGAGCGTGAAGTCATTGAATCTAATATCGAACACGATGCAGGTGATAAAGCGGGTTACCGTCATTACATGCTCAAAGAGATCCATGAGCAGCCAACGGTTGTGCGTAACACGCTGCAACAGCGGGTGGACGAAAAAGGACTGTTACCGGACATTTTCGGCAACGGTGCCGATGAGATTTTCTCAAAGGTTAAACACGTTCAGATCATCGCCTGTGGTACCAGTTATCATGCCGGTATGACGGCCCGCTACTGGCTGGAACAGTACGCGAATGTATCCTGTGGTATCGAAATCGCTTCTGAATTCCGTTACCGCAAATCGGTAGTACATGAAAACAGCCTGCTGGTGACTATTTCCCAGTCCGGTGAAACAGCCGACACGCTGGCCGCTCTGCGTCTGGCGAAAGATCTGGGCTATATGGCCAGCCTGACCATTTGTAACGTACCCGGCTCATCGTTGGTACGGGAATCCGATCTTGCCTTTATGACCCGCGCCGGTGCAGAAATTGGCGTTGCCTCGACTAAGGCTTTCACGACTCAGCTAACCGCTTTCCTCATGCTCACGCTGGCACTGGGTAAGCACAACGGCATGTCAGACAAAGATCATGGCAGCATCGTCAGTGCTCTTCACAGTTTGCCAGCCAAGCTGGAAGAAACCCTGGCGATCACCAAAGGTATTGAAGACTTAGCAGAAGAGTTTGCCGACAAGAACCATTCATTATTCCTGGGCCGTGGCGATCAGTATCCTATCGCAATGGAAGGCGCGTTGAAGCTGAAAGAGATTTCCTATATTCACGCAGAAGCTTACGCCTCAGGTGAACTGAAACACGGCCCGCTGGCACTGATTGACGAGGAAATGCCTGTCATCGTGGTAGCACCCAACAACGAGCTGCTGGAAAAACTGAAATCCAACGTAGAAGAAGTACGTGCGCGCGGCGGTATCATGTATGTATTCGCAGATAAAGATGCACACTTTGCCAGCGACGAAACCATGCGGGTAATCAACGTGCCGCACTGCGAAGCCCCCATTGCACCCATCGTTTACACTCTGCCGCTGCAGTTGCTGTCATACTACGTAGCGCTGATCAAAGGCACTGATGTGGATCAGCCCCGTAACCTGGCGAAGTCGGTGACGGTGGAGTAAGTGACAGGAAATTGAGTTATAACTTTGATAGCTAAAGCTCTACTTTGGCTATCAAATGTACTTCTTCTGAGTAATTCCGAATTGTTTGCCAAGTCGACTCTATACCTGCAAGCCCGGCTGAGTTCCGCCCTGGTACACTGTCCCATCAGGCCAAAACACCGTTATTCGGTAAGTGTCGGAGCCGCAAAGCCGCCCGGGCTTTTCAATTAGTTATTACCCCGGCAATCAACCCATCACAATTCAGAGGCCTTCACTGCTCCCTTTTGGGGGCGGTGTGCATTCTGATATCTACTTTGCCCCGTATTTCTCACATCTATTCAACATGTAAATTTGCCACTTAGCGCAAATTGTAACGAATTTAAAACAAATTTTATCTTATTTTACTTGTTGATTCTAAATGTCTTTTTCTGATTTTGTGAAGTTTTTTTGCCGTAATTTTTAACAAAATGACAATTATCCCTGTTGACAAATATTTAACGAATGAGGGAATATGCTCACGTGTTGGTCATATGCCCACTTGGTGGCAAATTTAATAAATGGAAGTGAAAAGCTCTGATTTGATGTGTGGTAAGAGCAAATACGCTTCGACAACGCGTTAATAAAAATTACGCCTAAACGCAAAGGACACATTTAATGCTAAACCCCCAACAACATGCAGGAAATAACACAACATTTGAGTGCCAGTCTAAGCAGTCTGTGAAGCGACGCTTCCTGGGGTCTGCCGCAGCACTAATGCTTATCCCCTCGTTCAGTAGTCAGGCCTTTGGCGACTTTAATGCCGACCGTTACATCACGGGTGACTGGGGTGGTGCGCGTGCTGATTTAGCTGATAAGGGCGTAAATGTTCGTCTCGGTCACTTCAGCCAAACGGCATACAATATGGAAGGTGGAGAAAGCTCAGAAGTTGCCTACGCTGATCAGTTTTTCCTGGGTGGCTACTTTGATTTAGACACTTTACTGGGTTGGTCAGGCGCAGAGTTTAAAGTAGAAGTCACCAACCGGAATGGTGATTTAATTAACAACAAGGCGAACATGCCTTTTCTGCTTCAATCTCAACAAATTTTTGGACGCGGGAACGTCACTCGTCTTACTCAATTCTCGTTAACTCAGCATCTCTTCGACGGCCAGTTAAGCATCAAAGCGGGTCGTATTTATCCAAGCGCTGATTTTTTTGCCATGAGTTGTGCTTTTCAGCATTTAACGTTCTGTAGTGGCGGGTCATCAAACTATATCAGCAGCGCATGGTACGGCGACCCGTTAAGCGCACTTGGTGTACAGGTAACCTACAAGCTAACAGATAACTTGTTAATCAAAGCAGGCTCATACGACGCAAATCCAGAGACCATGTCCCTGAACCAGGGACTGAAATTGGGTACATCAGGAAACGTAAGTGGTACTACCGCGGTGGGCGAGATTGAATACAAAGTGGATTATGGAAACGGTCTCGATGGCGATTATCGTGTGGGAATAGTCCGAAGCAGTCTGGATCGCACAAAACTGGTGAATGAAGCAGGTTACCCTGCTGGCAGCACCGGTGATGCAGTGGTTATACAGGACACAGACAATGCTTTTTATATCAACCTTGAACAGCAAATTACCCGTAACGCAGCAGGTGGCGGTTTGCGTTTATTCGCCAGCATGATTCGGTCGGATAACGACATTGCCAGTGTTGGTGAAGTGTTGGCATTTGGTGGATTTATCAACGCACCATTTCCCGGGCGCCCCGGTGACCGCGTTGGTCTGGCTATTGGCCGGAACAGCGTGAGCAGTGAATTAACCAATGCACAACGTCTATACAACGCGGAAATGGTTGGCGATAGTATGGCAGTGCGTGAGCATGAGTATCCGATTGAGTTGAATTACAACTATGTGATTACACCAGCGATTGCTGTTATGCCGAGTGTTCAGTACGTCATTAATCCAAACGGTGATGAAGACGCCGAAAACGCAGTTATTTGGGGCCTCCAGGTGGACTTGAATTTCTAAACGCGACGCAGTGAAGACAATGCACCGCTCTTTAAACAGCCAGACAACATTAGAAGCCAGATAAAAAAGAAGGAAAAGAAAAATGATGAAACGACTTGCAACGAGCATCTGTTCTGCCCTGCTTTTAAGCATGCCTGCGGCAGCAGAAACCGTCACTATCGCCACAGTAAACAATGGCGATATGGTGACAATGAAAAGTTTAAGTAAAGCATTCACCGACGAAAATCCGGATATTCAACTGGAGTGGGTGACATTAGAAGAAAACATTCTGCGTCAACGCGTTACTACTGATATTGCTACCGGTAGTGGTCAGTACGATGTCGTCACCATTGGTACTTATGAGGTACCTATCTGGGCGAAGCAAGGGTGGTTAGAGCCGCTGAACAACTTAGGCGCAGACTACGACGTGGACGATATCCTGCCTTCTATCCGTGGTGGTTTGTCGTACGAAGATGCGTTGTATGCTGTGCCGTTTTATGCCGAGAGCTCTATGATCATGTATCGCACTGATCTGATGGAAAAAGCCGGTCTGACGATGCCAGAAAAGCCAACCTGGGATTTCGTGCAAAAAGCTGCAGAAGCAATGACAGATAAAGACGGCGGTGTTTACGGTATCTGCCTGCGTGGCAAAGCGGGCTGGGGCGAAAACATTGCACTGCTGACTGCAATGGCCAATTCGTTTGGTGCACGTTGGTTCGACGAAAACTGGAAGCCACAGTTTAACACGCCGGAGTGGAAGAAAACCCTCGATGTATACACTGAGTTGATGCATAACTACGGCCCTCCGGGCGCATCTTCTAATGGTTTTAATGAAAACCTGGCGCTGTTTCAAACAGGCAAGTGCGGTATGTGGATTGACGCTACTGTAGCGGGCTCTTTCGTTACCAATGAGGCTGAGTCTTCAGTTTCAGATCATGTTGGTTTTGCGTTGGCACCTGACGCTGGTATGGGCAAGCGTGCTAACTGGTTGTGGGCGTGGAACCTCGCCATTCCAAGTAGCTCAGACAGTAAAAAAGCAGCTGAAAAATTCGTCGCGTGGGCGACATCTAAAGGTTACTTAAACCTGGTGGCGGAAGAGAAAGGGATTGCGAACGTGCCACCGGGAACGCGCGCATCACTTTATGCCAATCAGGATTACCTCAACGCTGCGCCGTTTGCCCAAATGACCCTGGAATCTATCAATTTGGCAGACCCGAATAATCCGACAGTGAAGCCTGTCCCTTATGTGGGTGTTCAGTTTGTGGCAATTCCTGAGTTTCAGGGCCTGGGAACCGCTGTAGGTCAGCAATTCTCTGCCGCAGTCGCGGGTAATATCACGCCAGAGCAGGCACTGAAAACCGCCCAGCGCCTGGCAGAAAGAAGCATGCGCAAAGCGGGCTACCCGAAAGATTAATAAAGGCTGCCGGCCGCCTTCCCTTAGCGGCTGGCAGTACTTTTGTAACAGGTATTGACAGGAGCATTTCTATGGCAACAACCAGTTCCCGGTTCCTCAGCCGCGTCATGATCAGTCCGGCAGTGGCACTGCTGTTTATCTGGATGATCGTGCCGCTAGCGATGACCATCTACTTTTCATTTCAAAACTACAATTTACTCATGCCCGGCATGCAGGAATTTATCGGTTGGATGAACTACGAGTTTTTCCTTACTGATCCTGCATTCATGGAATCGTTTTTTAATACATTGCAGCTTGTTTGCGGTGTATTGTTTATCACTATCGTGGGTGGTACCGCCATCGCCGTGTTACTTGATCAGGCCATTGTGGGTCGTAACATTGTGCGTATATTGGTGTTAGCCCCGTTCTTTGTCATGCCTACCGTATCTGCGCTGGTGTGGAAGAATATGTTCATGAACCCGGTGAACGGCATTTTTGCACATTTGTTCACGTCTCTGGGTTTCGAACCTTATGATTTTCTTTCTCAGGCCCCGATGGCCTCTATCATCTTAATCGTGTCATGGCAGTGGTTACCCTTTGCGGCGCTCATTTTGCTAACGGCGATTCAATCGTTAGACCAGGAGCAACTCGAAGCGGCAGAGCTTGATGGTGCCGGTCCTGTTGCTCGCTTTTATTACATTGTGGTGCCACACCTTTCCCGCGCTATAACGGCCGTTGTGCTGATTGAGACTATTTTCCTGTTATCAGTGTTTGCCGAAATCCTCGTCACAACCAACGGCGGACCGGGTTATGCGTCGACCAATATCACTTATTTGATTTATTCGCAGTCGTTGCTCGACTTTGATGTGGGCGCAGGATCCGCAGGCGGTATTGTGGCGGTGATCCTTGCAAACATCGTTGCAATTTTCCTGATGCGCATGATTGGCAAAAACCTGGAGAAGTAACCCATGAGACATTCACAACTAGTCAGACAAAAAATTGTGTATTCCATTCTCGCCTGGGTTGTGGGTATTGCGATTTTTTTTCCTATTTTATGGACGGTATTAACCAGTTTTAAAACCGAAATTGAGGCAGTGGCCGCTGAGCCGTCGTTCTTGCTCTTCGACTGGACGCTGGAAAACTACGCCACCATTTTAGAAGAAAGCCGTTACTTTGCGCACTTCTGGAATTCAGTGGTTATCTCGTTAGGGTCGAGTTTGGTTGGACTGTTAATTGCCATTCCTGCAGCCTGGGCAATGGCCTTCGTGCCAAACAAACGTACTAAAGATGTACTGATGTGGATGCTCTCAACCAAGATGTTGCCACCGGTGGGTGTGTTAGTGCCCATTTACCTGTTGTTCCGTGATTTTGACTTACTGGATACCAAACTAGGCCTGGTTATCGTGATGACGCTCATCAACCTGCCTATCATGATTTGGATGTTGTATACCTACTTCCGCGAGATACCGTCAGAAGTCCTGGAAGCAGCCCGTATGGACGGCGCCACAATTGGTTCAGAAATTGTGCACGTGCTCTTACCAATTGCATTGCCCGGCATTGCTTCAACCTTACTACTCAACATTATTCTGGCGTGGAACGAGGCATTCTGGACATTGATCCTGACGGCAGCCAAAGCGGCGCCGTTAACCGCTTTTATTGCCAGTTACTCAAGTCCCGAAGGGCTGTTCTACGCAAAACTTTCTGCCGCGTCCACGTTGGCAATTGCCCCAATTTTAATCATCGGTTGGTTTAGTCAGAAGCAATTAGTGCGTGGCTTAACGTTTGGTGCGGTGAAATAAGGAATTTCGTTATGGGAAATATTACTTTAAAACAAGTGACTAAAAATTTTGATGGCCATGAAGTTATCAAGCCGCTGGATCTCTCCATCGATAGCGGTGAGTTCGTGGTGTTCGTCGGCCCGTCGGGTTGTGGCAAATCCACTATGCTGCGCATGATTGCCGGGCTTGAAGATGTCAGTAGCGGCACCATCGAAATTGATGGTCAGGACGCCACCGAAACCCCGCCCGCCAGGCGAGGGTTGGCAATGGTGTTTCAGTCTTACGCGCTGTATCCGCACATGAGCGTGCGCAGCAATATCGCGTTTCCCTTAAAGCGCGCCAAAATGGACGACGCCTTAATTAAAGAAAAAGTAGAGAAGGTGGCGCAAACACTTAATCTGACCCCGTATTTAGAGCGTCGACCCGGTCAGCTATCTGGCGGGCAGCGTCAGCGTGTGGCTATCGGACGCGCCATCGTTCGCGAGCCGGCTGCATTTTTGTTTGATGAACCATTATCGAATCTTGATGCGGCGCTTCGGGTGAATATGCGTCTGGAAATCTCGCAACTACATAAAGATCTTCAAACCACCATGATTTACGTTACCCACGATCAGGTGGAGGCTATGACGATGGCTGACAAAATCGTGGTATTTAACGCAGGCAATATCGAGCAAGTTGGCTCTCCGATGGCACTGTATCGTCATCCGGTAAACAAATTTGTGGCTGGTTTCATCGGATCTCCCAAAATGAACTTCATTGATGTAGATGACACAGTCAATGGCCAACCCGTGACCTGCCTGGGCGTGCGGCCGGAGCATCTGGTGCTCTCATCAACAAGTGGCACCTGGAAAGGAAAAGTTGGTGTTGCAGAGCATCTCGGCTCTGACACTTTCTTGCATGTGAATGTGCCGGGTGTGGCGAATCTTACTGTACGAGCCGACGGTAACTGCCCTTACAACTATGGTGATGATGTGTTTGTTTCTCCCGTTTCCGGGCAGGAGCACTATTTCGATGCCTCAGGCAAAGCGATACGCAAGGAGTCTGCCGGCAACCCGTCAGCAACAGTGACTGCCATTTCTCAATGAGTTTTGCGGGCGAAATAAAGGTTTTCGTTTTTTCAGGAGCAATATTGTGACAATACAACTTAATCAATCTAATTTGGCGTCAATGCCAGATAATGTCAGTGTGCCGGGATATGACAGAGCTAAGCTGTCAGCTGGTATTTTACACATCGGCATTGGCAATTTTCACAGGTCACACCAGGCAATCTATTTAGACAAGTTATTTGAGCAGGGAAAAGATCACGATTGGGCATTAGTCGGTTGTGGTGTGAAGTCCTTCGATGCCGCAATGCGCGATAAACTGGCGAAGCAAGATTGGCTGACTACCGTTGTAGAACTGGATGAAGATGCATTGAGCGCCCGTGTGTGTGGCTCGATGATTGATTTTTTAAATATCGACGCTAATGAGGTTATCGCAGCTTTGTGTCGACCTGAAATCCGAATTGTATCGCTGACAATTACCGAAGGTGGTTACTTTATTGATGCGAAAACCGGAGGTTTCCACCACGAACACCCTGACATTCAGGCAGATATCGCAAACCCTCAGTCACCAAAGACAGTATTCGGTATATTACTGGAAGGCTTAAAGCAGCGTCGTGCTGCGGGTCTTGAGCCGTTTACCATCATGACATGCGATAATGTACCTCACAATGGCGATGTTACCCGTCAAACGCTAACGGGCCTGGCAAAGCTCATAGATGAGGACATTGCAGCATGGATTAGTTCGTCAGTGGCTTTTCCTAACTCTATGGTGGATTGTATCACCCCGGCAACAACGGCACGTGAAATTGAGCGCCTGGTAAAAGAGTTTGGTGTTGAAGATGCCTCGCCGGTGTTCTGCGAACCGTTCCGCCAGTGGGTCATCGAAGACAATTTCCCGCAAGGTCGTCCCGCGTTAGAAGAGGTGGGTGTTGAATTTGTTGACGATGTGACTGCCCATGAATTCATGAAACTGCGGATCCTGAACGGCGGCCATGCCGCACTGGCATTTCCTTCGGCGTTACTTGGTCTGGAATTCGTACATGAAGGTATGCTACATCCTTTAGTGCGTGATTATGTTCGCAAAATGGTTATTGATGAAGCCATTCCCACTTTGAATCCGGTGCCGGGGACTGATTTTAATGACTATCTGGACCTCATTGAATCTCGCTTTGCAAATCCGGAAATTGGTGACACTGTTGCGCGTTTATGTACAGATCCTTCAAATCGTTTACCTAAGTTTATTCTGCCCATCACCCAGGCGAATGTTGACAGCGAGGGCTCAATAACAGGGACGTCACTAGTTATTGCTTTATGGTGTCGTTACTGCGCATATACAGCGGATGCAGCCAATAACACAGTGCTGAACGACGAGCAGGCTTCGCGTCTGCAAAAACTCGCCCTGGAAGCGAAAAACATGCCTGAAGCCTTTTTAGGTATGGACGATGTGTTTGGACCACTGGGTAAGCATCCACGCTTTGTAGCAGCATTCAGTCACTGGCTGAACAAGCTCTGGACGGAAGGCACGAAGGCGTGCCTCGAGGCTTACATTGCCGGAAAGTCTGAGTAGTCCGCTCTGAAAGAATGCGTTAAAGTACCATCCCGCCGGAGTCCGGACGCTGCGGCGGGAAACTGTATTGCGCATATAAGAATGGGAGGTTTCGACTGTGTACAATCGCGATAGCATGTACGATTCTGGCCCCGGCGGCGAGCCAGTAGAACTGGTCATTTTCGACTGTGACGGCGTGTTGATCGACAGTGAAGTGATAAGTCTCATGGTTATTCGGGAATTGCTTGAAACTTATGGTGTTGTGATTGACGAGACGTACTTTACCCGTGAGTTTCTCGGACGTAGCTTTCTATGTGTTAAAGAAACAGTAAAACGCGATTTTGGCGTGTTGCTGCGTGAAGAGTTTGAGCAACAATATTTATCTGCATTACTCGAACGGTTTGACAGTCACCTTCAGCCGGTTGACGGCATTGAGTCGCTGGTTGCGCAACTGAATATTCCTTTTTGTGTGGCGACTTCAAGCCATCGCGGAAGAACCAACAGAGCGCTGTCTGCGACTGGCCTGTTGTCTTACTTTGATGACGCTATTTATACTGCCTCGCAAGTACAAAATGGTAAACCTGCGCCCGACCTGTTTTTATTCGCTGCAGAGCAGCAAAAGGTAGAACCCAAAAACTGCCTGGTGATTGAAGATAGTTTATCGGGATTGCAAGCTGGCGTGGCCGCAGGAATGCAAGTGTGGCACTTCCAGGGAGGCTCGCATATGCCCGCATCCATTGGCAGTATTTCAATACCTGCCGGCATTAGCCGCGTAATAAGTCACTGGTCGCAGTTTTTTACCGCGCACCCTGAATTAAGGATTAAATCCCCGTCATGATGAATACGCCTCCAATAAACGATGCCAGAAGACTCGATGATGCGGCCCGGGCGGGTTGGTTATATCATGTCGCCGGCAATACGCAGGATGAAATTGCACGCAAGCTCGGAGTATCGCGCCAGTCGGTACAGCGGCTGGTTGCCCTCGCGGTTAGTGCCGGCCTTATAAAAGTGCGTCTAGACCATCCCATTGCCCGTTGTATGGAGCTTAGTCACCGCATTAAAGATCGCTTTGAGCTTCATAACTGTGAAGTTGTGCCCAGTGATCCCGCGGATCCTTCTGCTATTATCGGTTTAGCGCAAGCCGGCGCGGCAGAGCTTGAACGTTATCTCAAACTTCCGGAACCGCAAACTATTGCGATGGGAACAGGGCGTGCTTTACGCGCTTGTGCTGATGAATTGCCGCCTATGAACTGCCAGCAGCACAGTATTGTGTCGTTGATTGGTAATATCATGGATGATGGTGCGGCTTCAGCCTACGACGTGGTGGTACGGGTGGCTGATAGGGTAAAAGCGAAGTATTACCCCATGCCTCTGCCAGTTTTCTGTCCATCTGCAGAGAACAAAACACTTCTGCTTGAGCAGCCGCATATTAAGCCAATATTTGAAAAAGGCAGTAAAGCTGATGCAACATTTGTGGGCATTGGCAACTTAGGTACAGCCTCTCCACTCTTTTTAGATGGCTTCGTAAGCGAAAAAGAAGTGGAGTCACTCTTCACTATGGGTGGTGTAGGCGAGATGCTAAGTTGGGTGTTTAACCGGCAAGGTGAAATCATCGACTGCGAGCTGAACCGGCGTGTATCCAGCATGAAACTCGTGAAAAATCCTGCTAACCCGGTAGTTGCTATTGCCGCGGGTGCTATCAAAGTAGACGCCATCATGGGCGCGATGCGTAGCGGACTGATAAATAAGCTCATTACGAACGAATACACAGCGGAATTAATCCTTAGTAGTGATTAATTTCGTTATTCCGGTGCTATGGCTCCTTCGTTGCGCACTCATCGAAATTTTGTAAGGAGTATAAGCCGGGGCCGGAGTATTAGCCGGCTCCCTGACTACCTTATCTTTGAATATACCACCGACCTCTTTTCAGACTCATCAACCTGCAGGCTGAAGACATCCGGTCTGGCGTAATGGCCGTTTACGTCGAAGTCGTAGCGGGCGCGTTTTAAATCTTCAAGGTCAATGTCTGCGGTGATAAGGCCTTCTTCGTTTTTAAGTGGCCCTGCAAGAATATCGCCCATGGGGCTGACAATAACACTGCCGCCGGCAATTAACGGGCGTTGTGACTCCCAGTTTTCTACTTCAATACCCAAGGCGTCCGGAGACGGTTGCACCTGACAGGCACTGACCAGAAACATTCTGCCTTCGTGAGCGATATGGCGCATGGAACATTGCCAGATCTCCCGCTCGTCCACGGTGGGCGCACACCAGATATCGACACCTTTGCCATAAAGTGCCATACGAAGCAGGGGCATGTGATTTTCCCAGCAGATAGCGCCGGATATCCGCCCGGCTGAGGTATTGATGGCGGGCAGGGTGGAGCCGTCTCCCTGGCCCCAAATCAGGCGTTCAGTACCGGTGGGCATGAGTTTGCGGTGCTTTGCCGCCAGGCCATCTTCCGGCGTGAAATACAGGGAGGAACAGTAAAGCGTCGAACCCTGCTTTTCGATAACGCCTATGACCAGGTTCGTATTCAGGCGAGCTGCCAAATCTGCCAGTTCACGGGTTTCCGGTCCCGGGACGGCAATGGCTTCATCAAAATACTGTTTAAAGGATTCTCTGCCTTCCGGTAAACGGTAGCCAAGACGGGTTCCGAAGATTTCTCCTTTCGGATAGCCGCCAAGCAAAGCCTCGGGCATCACCACTAAATCGGTTTGTGCTTCTTTAATAGCGTTTTCAAAACTGAGAATGGCCTCTAATGTCGCCTGAGTGCCCTGTGGTTTAGTGCCAATTTGCAAAGCCGATATACGCTTTTTCATGGAATTCCTTTACGGTGTTGAACAGAGAGATTGCCGGTTTATGTGATATGAATCATAGTACGCCGTTTCTCGGGAAAACAGGCACAGATGCTCAGCGCCATCGTAGATCAGATCAACTGAATATGAATTTCCGGTTTTGAAAAGCGGCGGATAAGGTATTCTAGGCTTACGCAGGTTTTTCGCCTGTTGCGTGGCTGGTGAAAACGGCCTTGTTTTAACTATAGACACTAGCGAAATATCAGCTTTTGAACGGAAAAAATAAAGTCGTCGCATTACTTCGTCAACAACCGTACTCGCGGGTAGCGCTGGCGCAGGCTACCGGTTTGGGTAAACCGGCGTTGACTAAAGTGACCAGAGTGCTTGCTGAAGAGGGTCTTATTCGTGAGAACCCGGGGGCTGAAACTGACTCCTCAGATCGTACAGGCAGGCCGGCAACAGAGTTGGCACTGAATGAGGGACATTACTTCAGTGTTGCAATGTACGTTTCGATTGAAGGTGTAAGTGCTTACTTGCAGGATGTTTCAGGAAAAGTGCACCGTTCTTTGAATCAGCCATGGCAGGTATCATTCAAAGAAGGAAACCTGTTTTCCCCGTCCGTATTCTCCGCAAAGCTGCAGGCGCTGGTTAGTTCACTATGCGCCGGCCATGGTATTGAAGTAAATGTACTTAAATCGGTATGTATTGCTACTCAGGGAAAAATAGCGCAGCACACTGGCATTATTTATCAGTCGCAATTACTGGATGAACAAAACGTACCGCTGGCATCCATGTTAAAAGAAGCGCTGGGTGTGCCTGTGCATTTGTATAACATTGCCTGGTGCTCGACGTTCTATTTCAACGCCTTTAATCAGTTTGAAGACAGCTATATAGCGTTGCTTCTGGGTTATGGTCTGGGCACCGGTATTTGCGTTGATGGCAGATTAATTGCCGGACCGGATGGTCTTGCTCCGGAAGTGAGCCATCTGACTTACGATAAACATGGTCCGGTATGCTATTGCGGCGCCCGCGGTTGTGCTGAGCAGTACGTCACCTACAACGCGATTTTCGAGCAGGCTGAACAGGCCGGTATTACGCTGAAAGGCGCAACGCCTGTTGAAAAGCTGCACCATATCAGTGAATTGCTCAATGTAGGCAATCCGGCCATGCAGGCCATCATTAACCAGGCAGGGGATGTCCTCGGGCACATTGCCGTGCAGCTAATGGCCATGCTGGATGTGCGGCACATCTACTTAAACGGTGAAACGGCCATCCTGCACGAGTACCTGGGGGCCGCCATCAAAGAAGCGCTTGAGCATCATGGAAGTACCCAGGCCATTGCATCCCGCCTTGCTATTACTTACGAGCCGGATACTGACGTTGCCACGCGGGGCTTACTGGAATTGACCAACCGCAGCTTCTCCGTTTAGCTGCGGCCACGTTGCAGAATTATTATTCTCTGGTTTTAATGATGATCCGCCGGTAGCTGGTCAGTGCCGGTGTGCCGTTATCTGTTACTGCGAGAATAACGTGAGCTTCACCGCCGTTATCACAGGGTACCGGCGTATCGTGCCACATCTCTCTGCATGCTTTAGTCACGGTAACTTCGCTTTTGCTGCCGGTATTTTTCAGTGAAAGTGCCGCCAGCGCCGGAGTGCCCGGCATGCCGCTGTAGCCTGCTTCTTCGTAATGGAACCAGTGCCAGGACAGTTTATTTCCGTCAGGATCTTCTGTGGCAGAAGCGTCCAGAACCAGCGTCTCCCCCTGTTTAACATCAGCGTAAATCACCTCTGTGCCTGTGTTTCCGTTAACCGAAATGACGGGATGATGGTTTGCTTCCTCATAGGGCTTGATAGTCCAGTCCATGCGGGCTGCAAAATCATGCTGAAACTGCTCACGCCAGCGCCAGATGGTCGCATGATCAGAGACTACAGTTTCACCGTCTTTGCCTGTAACCGTATCGGCAGACGTGACACGGGGGAACCAGTCACCGCCCTGAGTCCAGATTGAATGTGTTTCTCCGTAGGGTTGACGGTAAACATAGCGTCCTCCCCAGCCGCCCCAGGACGGGCTGCGGAAACTGTTCAGTCCGTTAGCAGTTAATCCGAGAAATGCCGGTGTGTCACCTTCCATAATGAATGCATATCTCAGGTAATGCTTGCCCAGCGGGCCCTTTTTACGGATATTTTCTTCCAGCCACTCATTCGATACGGTGGTGAAGTCAGCACCTTTGCCGTTTTGATAGTATTCATCACCGGCGATGCCTGTCCAGGTAGCGTAAGCATATTCACCGCCGTCGGGAGACGAAGGCTTTACGATATAGCTGACATCAGGAAAGTGTTTGCGTATCCACGGGCCGGCATCATCCTGATCAGAAATAGAGTACACGCGAAGCTTCTTCTCAAATGCTTTAAGTTCAGCCTCTGAGCGGTTTGCCTTCACATCCATCAGCGCCTGCGCCAGCGTATTGGCGCCACCCCACACTGTTACCCAAACCGGTCGCGGATCGTTTTTATCAACGGCGGCAATCAGCGCTTCAGAACCCGGGGACGATTGCCCTTTGCCTGTACTGGCCATGCCGTAACCAGGCTGGCCCACATTAACCAGACTTTGCAGATACGGTGCTTCCGGCCAGCCGTCAGCATGTTTCATCAGGTTGCTGCGTACTTCGCCGTAAGCGGAAATAATACCGGCTATGGTGTCTGTTTCCCGCTTTTCTTTCTGCCAGGTAGACGTAGTTGCAATAAGGCCCTCAAGGTCCAGTTCATTGGAATAGATCAGCAGGCGCACCATGGACATCTGATCGTCCGGCTCGTTACCCATATCAGTGAAAACAAACACTCTGGGCTTGCCGGTAAATTCATCCACCGGCGGCGGTGTGTTACTGAGTGCATGAGAGCTCGCAAAAACCAGCAGCGCCAGACTGCTTTTCGATACAACAGAAGTAAACCGTTTCAATGACAGGATCCTTATTCATCACAACACTGGAAATGTGATAAATAAGTTAATTTACTTGGTGAATTAATTCAATGAATAATATGAGCCAGTCATTAAGATTTGTCCTGAATTAACTAAAAATCCGCTCTCATCATATCTTCATCATTTCGTCACGTGGCAGTCACAGTTCCCGGACAGCATGGACTTTCACACTGACAAAGGAGACGGGTAATGGGATTGAATATGTGGCAGATTTTACTGGTACTGCTAATCGTAGTACTACTATTCGGTCGTGGCCGTATTCCTGCCTTGATGGGCGATATTGCCTCCGGTATCCGCAGTTTCAAACAGGGTTTGCAGGACGAAGAACAAAAGCTGGATGCAGTAGCACCTGCCGGTCAGACAGAGTCAGAATCCGCACAGTCCAATCGTGTACCAGAGCAACCGGTGAAAGCCGGCCAACCCCATGCTTGATCTCAGCTGGACTGAGCTCTTTTTCGTGGGTGTGCTGGCACTCATTATCATCGGCCCGAAAGATTTACCTGAGCTGTTTCAAATTTTCGGACGCTTTACTGCAAAGCTGAAGCGCATGTATGCCGGCATGCAGGGCAGCATGAATCAGCTTACGAAAGAAGTGAATATTGTGAACGGCAAAGCGCAACCGGGTGACGAAAGCTGGAAAGCGTTTTTGCCTGAAGATATAAGAAATCTGCCGGCAGATTTTACTCCGGGCTCAATGTCTGCAGAGCAACATGCTGAGCGCCGGAGCAAAATTGACGAGGCGCGCAAACAGGCTGATGAAGCGCGTAAGGCGAAGGAGCAGCGCAATGAATGACGAACAGATCAATAAGTCCACTGCGCCTTTACTTACTCACCTTATTGAGCTTCGTACCCGCCTGCTTTACTGCCTGGCGTTTTTTATGGTGATGTTCGGCGCCGGCTACTATTTCTCTGCTGACATATACCATTTCCTTCAACAGCCATTGCTTCAGCAATTCGGTGAAGGCAGTGAGCGGAGAATGATTTATACCGGCTTGCAGGAGGCATTCTTTACTTACCTGAAGCTGGCATTTTTTACTGCTCTGTTTTTCTCGGTGCCGCTTATTCTGATCCAGGTCTGGCGATTTCTTGCTCCGGGTATGTATCAGCACGAAAGAAAAGGTTTTTTGCCGCTGTTTATTATGACCCCGGTTTTGTTTATTACCGGCGCTGCGCTTGCGTTTTATGTGGTGATGCCGATGGCATGGCAGTTTTTTATGAGTTTCGAAACCGCAGGTGGCAATGAGGCCATCAGAGTCGAACTGGAAGCAAAAGTCAGTGAATATCTGTCGCTGGTGATTAAGCTCATTCTGGCATTCGGACTGAGTTTTGAGCTACCGGTATTTCTGCTTATCCTGGCGAAAACCGGCATGGTAACGGCAGAAACACTAAGACACTACCGGCGCCACGCTATTGTGCTGATATTCCTTGTCGCTGCTTTTATTACACCCCCTGATTTAATTTCCCAGATAGCACTGGGTACGCCCATAGTGTTGCTTTATGAAGTATCTGTTTACCTTGTTGCTATGACAGAGCGGCGGGCACAGGCGGCGCAGGAAGCTGCTGAAATATAAATTAAAAAAATCTGTCACGAACATGTAGCCTGCCCGTCAAGAAAATGGCGTCTGCGTGTCATTTTTGCTCAGTAGATTGGTTCCCGGCAAGACCGGATGTTGTCCCCTTTCAGAGGTCGGGGTTCCTACTTCTAAAACCAATCGAACAGGTGCAAAAAAATGTCTAAAGAAACAACCGGGATGATTCTGTCCGAAGCGACGGTTAACCGTCGTGATTTTGTGAAAGGCGGTTCTGTTGTTGCTGCCAGTACAGCACTGGCATCGCTGTCTGCCAAGGCTGCGACTCTGCCATTTTCTTCTTCTTACGGCCCCCTGAGCATGAAAGCCTGTAAAGCGACAGGTCTGGAGTTGCTGGCTTTACCGGACGGCTTTGAATATACCTCTTACGGCTGGACAGGTCAGATCCAGTCTGACCGTAACCCGACACCAACCGACCATGACGGTATGGCAGTGGTTGCTGCAAAGCAAAATATTGTATGTCTGGTTCGTAACCATGAGTTAAGCGAGGGCGAAGGCCATAAATGTGACCCTGTGGGCGGCCGTGGTATCTATAATCCGGCGCAATATGGCGGTACTACCAACCTGATGTTTGATGTAGTAAATGGTAAGTTCCTGTCTTCCTACAATAGCCTTGGCGGCACAATCCGTAACTGTGCTGGTGGCTCCACACCATGGGGTTCGTGGTTATCCTGTGAAGAGACCTTCCAGGTTGCTCAGGGCATTTATCACGGCTATATCTTCGAAGTGCCCGGTTTTGGTGTATCAGACGGTCAGCCAATCCGTGAAATGGGTCGCTTCACCCACGAAGCTGTGGCAGTGGATCCTGCAACAAGCTTTGTTTACATGACAGAAGACACGGGGACTTCGGCATTTTATAAATTCGAACCTGCAGGCCAGTGGGGTGATCTGAAATCAGGCGGTACGCTTTACGCAATGGTGCTGGATAACACACCACGTGTTGACCTGCGTGGCGGATTGGTTGAAGGCTCAACCTACAACGTAAGCTGGCAGGAAATCCCTGATCCGGACGCGTTCAGTGAATCCTGTTTCAGTCAGGCCAGCGACGCTGCCATCATTCTTCGCGGTGAGGGTTGCTGGTATGACGACGGTAAAATCTACTTCGTTTCTACTTCAGGTGGCGCAGCCGGTCTGGGACAAATTTTCTGTTTCGACCCCCGTCGTCAGCAACTCACGGTTGTATTTGAATCTACCAGCACGTCAGAAGTCGATGGTCCTGACAATATTGCTGTCAGTCCCCGTGGCAGCATCCTGATGTGTGAAGACGGTGGCTCTGATCCCAAGCGTCTGGTGGGCTTAACGCAAAGCGGCGAAACCTTCACGTTCTGTGAAAACCGCATGGAGCTGGATCAGGGTGATCTTGCTGTTATCGACAACATTTACCCCGGCGTTTCAGAAAACTTTACCGACAGCGTGGGCACCAGCACAGATGGTTCTGCCCGCCGCAGCTTTACCAGTCGTGAGTGGTGTGGTGCATGTTTCTATGGCCGCTGGTTATTCGTGAATATCCAGTCTCCGGGTGTCACGTTCGCGATTACCGGCCCGTGGGAAAACGGCGCACTGTAAGCCGGAATAAGCATAAAAATTTAATAAAACAATACGGGGGCACGTTGCTGCCCCTTTTCAGACTTTAAGGAATAAACATGAAAGCACTGGTATTTTTAGCATCAATGTTACTCGCTGTTCAGGCGAATGCAGCCATTATGAACCTGAGCATTCCGGGTACGGCAAGCGGCTCTCTGAGTGACGAAAGCGGTTGGTTAAACGGTGATACTTCAGCAATTGATTTTTACACGTTCGAATTATCTGCTGACACTGAACTGAGCTTCTCACTGGATACACTTCTTACATCAATGGGCATGAGCTTGTATTCAGGTGAACTGGCGACTGACCCCGGTTTCCTGTTTGACAATGCAGGTGACTTCTCTGATTTCTGGGGTAGCAGCTTAACGTATATCACTGGTACCGACGCTTTCGTACCTGCGGCAGGAACTAATGGCCTGGATGCGGGATTACTTACAAGTGGCTGGTACACGCTGGCTGTAGGTGGGAATGAAGGTTTCAGCTTTGGTTCATTCAGTTACACGCTGAATGCAGACGCAGTGACCACCACTGTTTCAGAGCCGTCCACGTTTGTGGTTGCACTGATGATGTTGGCAGGATTGTGCTGGACACGCCGTCAAGGTCGCAACTAAACGCGATTTTTATACGATGAAGGGCGCTGAGCGCCCTTCATATCTAGCAGCCTGATACATCAACAATAATTTCAGGAGGCTTATACACGTCCACAAAAGTTTCGTAGGAAACATAGCAGGCCGTGGCAACCACGTCGTTATGCCCAACACCCTGGTTAATTTTACTTCGAACAGTAATGTAAATTTCACGGGTAAGATCGCCGCTGGCAGACTGGCCGTTGAAATTATCGGCCCAGGTAAAATCATTGGCACCAAAACTCATCAGCTCCATGATTTCCGGAATGCCGTCACTGTCACCGAACGAAAGTGCCAGCGGATAGCTTTTGTCGAAATAAACGCCATCGAAATCAAAACCATTATTAAATCCGCCATTCCGTTTGGCTATGATGGCTTTTGTGTGGGCAATGTTCGCGGTGGATTTCAGTGCGCCGGCAAGGGTATTAATAACAGCAGCATTGGCTTCAGATGACAGGTTCACAAAACGCGGCAATGCCGTGACCGATAATACGCCAAGCATAATGATGACGATGATCAGTTCAATAAGCGTGAATCCGGATTGTCTGGATACCTGATAACGCATTGGCCTGCCCGATTTCTTACCCTGTCAGTCGATAATTTAAATACACCGTAATACTACTTGTTTATGGTAGAGCAGAATCCGGCGTATAGGGTTATCTGTAAATATACCTATGCACGTTGCCTTTAAGCCGCTGAGACTAAGTTTTGCAGCTAAGTGCTTCATTCTTATAACGGCCTGCGTGCCGGAAACATAAGCCCGGCTTACCGCAGTTACACAGATTTAATGAGGTTTTATGACGACATCCCGCCCATTTATCATTTTTGACTTCGACAACTGTCTCGCTCCCGGTAATGCGGTGGGGGAAAACTTGCTCGCTCCTTTGTTTGACGACCCGGGTGAGCCTCCACGTAAAGGAAAAGGGCATTACTTTGCGCTAGCCTGCGATAAGTACGGGGTCGACCCTCAAGATGTTTGGGTGATCGGAGACAGTGCAGAGTCTGAAATCGCAGCAGGAAATGCTTTGGGGATGAAGACCGTACAGATTCTGCGTGCCGGTGTTGAGAGGCATGCTTCGGCAGACTATCACGTTACCGGTTTGCATGAGTTTGCAAAACTCGCCGGGGCGTAATTTCAAAGTAGCTGAACAGCTACTTTCTCTTCGCTTACAATAATCCTTGTGGCAAAAAGGGCAGGTGCCCGTTTCGATTTCTGATCGCCGGGTTAAACTGCACTGAAATAAGCCCCGGCAGCGGGAGTACTGCCGGGGCTTATTCTTTATAAGTATGTCTTTCGTCGAAAGTAACTACTTACTCAATCGAGAACTCATCAAATAATGTCACTTCAGAATCCAAATCAGTTGGGTCAAACACATAGCTTTTCACTGTGCCTGTGCTGGTATCAAGGACAGAGAATACCGACAGTACATTGCTGGCAACAAAAGGCAAATTCGGGTAGCTGTCATTTTCCATGCTCATAGGACTGAACTGCGTAGGGAAGCTCATTACACGCCCCTGTGGATCACCGTTAGGCGGATAATTCGTTTCTGACCAGCGCGGATTGGCTGAATAAACATCTTCCCAGAAATCAGCTGTAGCCGGACGCCGGTTTGCCGTGTAAGTGCCGGTGGTATCATCGTAATATGCACCATAGCTGTTACCCACATTAGAGCTTTCCAGGTAGTGCAGATCTTCTACCTGCGCACGGTTCCACAAATGAGAATGGCCGATGTGCACCAGGTCTACACCGTTTTCAATGAGCAGGGGTTCAATATCGTTCAGCCACACATCACCGGTAAGCGGATACTGGTAACGAATTTCCGTCGCGCTTTCTAGTGACGGCGCGATGGTGTCAGTCCATGTGGCCGGCTCAATGGGGAAGGTGTATTCAGCGACAGATTCACCACCACTGCCATTGTCCTGTACAACCTGCAGCACTGGCTGTGCAAGCACCGGAACGGTGTTGTCACCCAATCCGAAAACGCCCTGGTGCGCCATCACCACCTTGTACTTAGCATTTTGAAATGCTTCAGTCTGCATAACATCTGTCAGCCAGGCGTATTGCTCTGACTCAGCATCGAAACGCTCAAACAAAAACTCACCAAATCCCCACTGTGTCGGGTCGGTGTAGTTTTCGGCGTTTTCAACAAATTTGGTTTTGTTGTTCGGGGTAACACTCCACGAACGCCAGATGCGGGACACATTCATAGAAATCAGGAACACGTCTCCAAACGATACCGCGAAGTATTCTTCGCCGCGGGGGCCATCGTCCGGGAAGGAAAAGATATCCAGAAAGCTCATCTGGTTGTGAGAGTGATCGGCAATCCACTGTGCCTTAACCGTTTCATCGTCAGACGGGTTAACGTCGGCTTTAACCTGTTCATAGGCGACTTCTGCAAACCATGCCGGTTGAGGATCACCAAAGCCGCCGTTCAGAGAGTAGCTTTCTTCATCGGGCGTATAACGACCCATGACCTCATGGTTTCCGATAGTACCGAACACCGGTGCATGCTGGAGAATTTCACCGCCATTGTAGGGAAAGCCCGGCATGTATTGCTGGTAGTGTCCCTGCAGGGCAGGAAAGAATGCAGGCGCATTGTCTTTGGCCTGATCGAACCATTCTGAAGCGCGGTCGGGTACATTCACAAAATCACCGGCAAAGAAGACAGCGTCAGGCGTGCCAACGGTTTCCACTACCTTTTGATAGTTTGCGACAACGTTCTTTTTCGACTGCAAATCAGAGGTCAGCAGAATCATTAACGGCTGACCCGTAGCTGGTGTAGGGGCAAGGGTAAAGGTGTCACTGGTAAATGCAAAGCCGTCCTCGTCAGTACTGGACACCGAGTAATCGACCCGTTCACCCTGCGTCAGTCCTGTTGCAGTGGCTTCATGGCGGTAAACGTCACGATACGTCACTGTTTCGAAGGTCTGATTGTCGATAGCAGAGCCAGAATCTTCCATCATGCGTTCCAGCTTCGTGGTGGTAACATCCGTGATGGTCTGGTCAGCATAGGTTAATGCATGTTCACTGCCTTCGAAATTGGTGAACCACACCACATTCACACTGGAGGCTGTGGGTAATTGTAAAAACGGGTCTGTGAGCATTTTATGCTCAGGGTTCACGGTAACCGGCACTTCTACTTCAACGGGAACTTCAACTTCAACCGTTTCATCGTCATCACAAGCGGTAAGAGTAAGCAGGAGCCCGAGGGTGCCCGCAACGCGTAACTTCCACAACATGGATACATTCCTTTTGAACGAATAGAGATAAAAATAAATGGAGTACTGCGCAGACCAGCGTTACAGGATTGAGTGACGGTAGTAAGATGTTTTTATTACAGTGGTGTTATTTGTTTGGAATTTTTTATTCTTTGAGTTGCGGGGTAAGAATAAATTGATGATTAAGAATAAAGAAGCCGGGCAATGCCCGGCTAACAGTTTCAGGGAAGAAACACGCAGTAAACTTAGAAGTTACCCCGCAGGCCGAGAGAGACGCGGCGGCCGGAGAACTCATACATGGTCGGGAAGGCCGGGTCCATGGTGTAACCTTTGGTGGCTTCGTCAGTAATGTTGATGCCTTCCAGCGTCACTTTGAAGGTTTCGTTGATACGGTAGCCTAAAGACACATCGTACTGGCCGTAGGCATCGCGGTATACCGGATACATGTCACGCTCAATATATTCCACGTACTTGTCTTTGTAGTTGTAAGACACGCGGGCATCAAATACGTCGTCTTCGTAGTAGAACGTCACGTTATAGGTTTCGTCAGCCAGTCCTTCCGGCGGCGTAGGAATACCTAAATCAGAAGCGCCTGTTAAAGAGTTATCCAGCGTTGTGTAGTTGGCATTCACACCAAACCCGTCGAGCACGTCATGGAAGCGGGCGAAAGGCACCTGAACGATAAATTCCAGACCACTGACATCATAGGAACCTTCAGCGTTAACTTTCTGGTAAACGTCGAAGTCGTAAACACCGTCAACAGTGCCGTTGTCGTTGTACTTGGTCACACCTGTTACCACGCCGGTGAGTGATTCACGTACAACGCCTTCGATTTCTTTTTCAAAGTAAGATACGGCCAGCAAACCACCTTCTTCCAGATAATATTCCAGTCCCACTTCCCACTGGTCAGCATAGGTAGGTTTCAGATCCGGGTTACCGTCGCGGTATTTAAACTCATTTAAGCTCACGGTACGTTTGTAAGCGATGTCAGTCAGTGCAGGGCGGATGAAGTTTTCTGACGCAGCAGCACGGAACAATAACTCGTCGGTAATATCCAGCGTGAAGTTCACACTTGGCAGGGTTTCTTTGTAATTACCGGATTTGGAGACTGGCGCAGAGGTATAGCCGGTTGAGCCATCGTCATTCTGTACCTGGTGGTAACCTGATGAATTTACGTCAGTATCAATATAACGCAAACCCGTGTTCAGTGACGCCGGCATGTTGCCAATATCAAACTCGAAGTCCGCCATCACGTACAGCGCCGTTGCCTTTTCTTCTACTTCGTAGAATTGATCCGGTTCAAAATCCACAGCAAAGCCGTCGTAACGCATTTCACTGCGGGCGTAGGCATTTGAAATTTGTGCCCAGTCTGATTTTGAGGTCACTTCCGGTAAATACTCACCGCCCGAAACTAAGTCAGAAATGGTGGTTAAGTCGCTGTCAGCCAGTGTGCGGGTGCCTACCCAAGACGAGTCACCTTCAGCCGGGCCGGTTACGCGGTTTGTACCGTAATCACGGGTTTTCGATTTATCCGTATAGCGTCCGCCAAACTGCACTTTTGCCAGCGCAGGGAAGAAACTTAAATCCATATTACGGGTGAAATCCAGCTGGGCGGCGTATTTGTCGTCTGAAATGCCTTCAAGATTCACTTCGTAGTAATCGAAGGTGTACGCTTCCGGCGAGTTGTACATATCGAAGGAGTCAGGATTATCGCTGGCAATGGTTTCACCGCCTGTGCTGGTGTAACGGGTACGGGTAGGTCGATAAGCTGTATGCTTCAGGTTGGTGGATTCCTCGGTTTTCTCAGCACCGCTGTAACCCACTACGCCGTAAACATCCCACTCACCAAACTGCCAGTCCATAGTCAGGCTGTATTGCTGATAATCCGTAGTACGGCTGTACTCTTTACTCAAAAATTCGTGCTGTGTGGCAGCATAATCTACATCAGTCAGCACCGTCATTCCGTAATCTGCTAATGTCGTGCTGTCGTAAGCATTGATACGCTCTAACGAACTGATACTTGAGGCGGAATACGCTGCCGCATCATATTCGTCTTCGTGGTTATCGAAGGTGCTCCACATGCTGTCGAAGGTTAAGCTGAAATCCCGTGAAGGCTTATACTGAACAGATGCCGTGGCGCCCCATTTTTCCTGCTCGCTCAGGTAAGAGCGGTCACCCACTTTATCAATAAATACAACGCGGCTGGTTTCGTCACTGTCGAAGCGGTCGTCAATCGTGATGCCGGTATCGCGGGCCAGTACATCAGCAGCCTGGTCTGATTGCCACTGTGATGAGCCTGATTTTTCTAAAAAGCGCGAAAGCGGACGGAAATTAATGCCTGAGTTGCTGTCTGTGCGGTTGGTACGTTCTGAATAGGCAAACGACACTAACGCGCCCCAGTCGCCCATGGTGTCGCTGGCCAGGAATGAGAATTTAGGATCTGTTTCTTCCGAAATATCGTTGTAGGCGCCTTCAACGGACGCAACAATCTGGCGGCCGTCATAGTCAAACGGGCGGGCTGTACTGATAGCGACTGAACCGGCAATACCACCTTCTTCATCTGCAGCCGTCGGCGATTTCTTAACGGTAACACTTTGAATAATTTCAGAAGCAAAGCTGTCGAATTCAACATCACGGCCGCCGCTGCCTGACGCAGTAGCAAGGTTGTTAATAGACACAAAAGTAAATTCAGTCGGCAGGCTGCGTACATTAACGCGCTGGCCCAGACCCTTGTTTCGCTCAATGGTAACACCGGGCATACGTTGTAGTGCTTCAGCCAGGTTTTGCTCGGGGAAGTCAGCAATATCCGAAGCCACAATCGAGTCAGAAAAGCCAACCGTGGTACGTTTGATATCAATCGCCTTTTCAAGGCTCTTCACGTAGCTGCCTGTAACCTCGATTTTCTCAACACTATCGTCCTTTTCCTGCGGGGCTTCCTGCGCAACAACGGTGCCGGTGATCAGGGTGCTCAGTGCCAGAGCAAGTGGCGACAACGGGAATAAGCGGTTTTTCATGAGTGTGTTTTCCTGTAAATGTCTTTGCGACTAATTTTTGAAATTCGCCAACCATGACGACAGGAAAAACGCCTCGGGGACGAATTTTATGGTGAAGTTTTTATGTCAGTTTAAAGACAAGGGATTCATAAATATGTCATTGAAATGTCATATAAAAAACTGTCCCCGATCACGTAATATGCCCGTCTTTAACGTGACCCGTTTTATCTGAACTTTACTGAGAACCGAGTAACTATGGCACTGGCCAAAACCACTGACAGCACTGAACCTGCGCATCTGCAGGCTGCGAATATGAACATGCCTGAGCATTGTGCAAAGCAGAATCGTGTTCTGCTGCAATGCCTGATGGCAAATCAGGACGCTGTGAAAAACTATCTGATAAAAGCGGTAGGGCAACGTGCTGACGCAGAAGATCTGTTTCAGAAATTACTGGTGAAGGCTATGAATACAAGCTTTCATGAACATCTGGATAACCCGCTGGCCTATGGCTATCGCATGGCGCAGCATCTGGTTATCGATCATCACCGGGAGCAACAACGTGCTCCGGCAGAGCTTGAGCATGAGCCGCAATGCGAAGCAGTGTCACTGGAAACCATGCTGGATAATCAGCAGCGTGTAGCGTTATACAAGCAGGTATTAAGTGAAATGTCGCCGCTGCGCCGGGATATTTTTATCCGTCGCAGACTGCATAATGAAAGCAGACAAGATATCGCAACCACCCTGGGACTCAATGAAGAAACGGTGAAGAAACACATTACCCGTGCAATGGATGCATTGAAAATTGCCATAGAGGCGCGTTTTTCTGATAAGCCCCGTCCCCGTTCCGGCATTTGAGTCGTCGTTACAGTACGACAGCAGGTTAAATTACTATGACAGAAATAAATAAAAACCATGACGCCGGAAACGATGAGATTAAACAGGCTATCTGGGACGATCCCGCCTTACTGGAGGCGCTGGCTGAACATGAGTCTCACACGACGTCGCGCAATGCATCAAGATGGGCGTGGTTGGGCGGAATGGCAGCATGCTTTTGTGCGGGCGTTATTGGCTGGTACGTTATTCAGGAACAATCATTCCCTGATGAGATGCCGGTGAAAGTGGCTTATGCGTCACCGCAGACATTCAGCAGCGTTGATGCACAAGATGTAAAACTGTCTGACGGCTCTGAAGTGGCCATGAACCGCGGGGCCAGTTTGCACTTTTCGGAGTCGGTCAGAAACCGGCAGGCAAAGTTAACCAAAGGTGAGGCGTACTTTGAAGTAGCCAGAGACGAAGCCAGACCATTTACTATAGAAACAGGTAACGCCAATATTCAGGTCTTAGGTACGGCGTTTAATGTGGATAAATCACTCTCGCAAACTCAAATTGACGTTTTTCACGGTAAAGTCGCTGTGTCTATGCCAGACGGCAGTGACCGTGTGGAACTGGTAAAAGGACAGCGAGCCAGCGTGACGGCCCGGGGCATTACCGTGTCAGCCTTTACGGCAACAGAACCTGACTGGCAGGCAGGCTGGATTGACCTGAACAATGTGTCGTTAAATGATGCACTTTATCAACTGAACCGCTATAGCAACAAACCCGTTGTTTTGCAGCACGTTGATGATAATGCCGCACATATCAGTGGCCGCTTTAAAGCCGCTGACATTGCCGGTTCCGCCAGGTTGTTAGCACAAATGAACGGTCTGGCGATGCATGAATACGAGGACAGTATTGTGCTGGCGAAGCCGGAAAACGGCAAATAGCCGCAATTTAGCGTATTCAGTACGGTTGATGGCAGCAGCTCCGGCTGTTGTCATAAATCTTTCATTTAATCACTTCACACTGTTTTGGATTAATAAGCTAAGCATTAAGAGTGATTCGGATTCATGTGGGTAAGGGCAGGACTGACAGCAATATCGATGGCCTTGCTGCCCCGTTTATTGTTTGCCGCCGGTTCAGTTACTGACTTTCCCGCTCCGTCACCAACCCTCACTAGCCCGGTCAGTCTGCCAGCCAGACTTACCGCACTGTCTGAGCAGTTTTCTGTTCCTGTCATTTACTCTGCTAATACCGTAAGTAACAGCGCTTTCAATGCGCTTTCAGACAGCGAGTTTCAGCGCTGTTACGACACGTCGCAGCTTTTACAGATACAGCTTTCTGCCTGCCTGCATCCGCTTGGCCTCGTATGGCAAAATACTGAGTCAGGCATCATCATCAAGCCCGCTGAGACACCTGCAAACCGCAATGCGCAGTCAGGTGAAAACAGCATTGCCCTGGAAGAGGTGATGGTGACCGGGCACATGTCGACGACCTCGCCTGAGGCTTACAATCAGCATTATGACAATGCCACCCGGTATGCCAGACAAATCAAGTCTGAGGCGGTAGGCGAGAAGGCGGTACTGGTCGGGGCTATGCTAAACCGCCTGCCAGCAGGAAATTTAGCCGAGGCGCTGCAGGCCTTGCCCGGACTGAGTATCACCCGTGATCGCGGTGAAGCACTTAACATCAATGCGATGGGCTTAAGTGCGGAATATCAGATGACACTGCTTAACGGGCACCGTCTGGCGAATACAGAAAATATCCGCAATTCCAACCAATACGGTCAGCAATATCGTTTTGATACGTTGAGCGCCGGATTATTTAATCAGGTGACCATGTTTAAAACTGCCGCTACCGCTCAGCCCGCCGGTGCGGCTGGTGCAACGGTGGATTTATTGAGTGATGATCCCCTGGATTATAAATTTAACAGTGCGCAGGTCCGCCTTACCGCGGCATCACCGGAGGCCGGTATTAATTACCAGCCCGGGTTTGCCGCAATCGGTAATCTACGTAACCACAGCGGCACGCTGGGTGCGGTATTCCGGATGAATTACGAGAACCGTTTGCAGCGTCAGTATCAATTTGAAACCTGGCACTGGGGCGAAAATGGTGGCGCACCGGAACAGTTTCAGTGGCAGGGTATGGCAGACAATACACTGGTCCCCACAGACGGTCTGGCACTGACTATCGAAAACGAAGACCGTACCCGGGCAACTTACTACGCCAACGTGGTCTGGCAGCCTGTGGACGCATTGCGAACATCATTTTTGTGGCTGCGCTCCGATACCGGTTTTTCCTTCGATGAACACCGGCTGTCGGTGAGCCCGGTGAATGAGCAGGCAACTGCCGTGAAAGGACAGAACAACAGCATTTCTGCTCTTCATTTCAGTCGCGCAGAGATGAAATCTACCCGCGAGGAGTCAACACTCGACTATGCCACAGATACCTTTCAGGCGTCGGCAGAATGGAAAAGTGACAGGCTGCCCCTTACCGTTACGCCATTTTACAGCCAGAGCAGAGCGGACAGTGTGACCCGGGACCCCATTTCACGGGTGCATGTTGCAATGCAGCCTGCCGGGGTGGATGTGGATGTGTCAAATCATCAGCTCAATCAATTTGTTGATGATGGAAACACCGGCCTTGTCAGCAGCTATTCCCACATCACTCAAATGAGTAAGCGACGGATCAGTGTTGAGAATTCTGCGACCGAGTGGGGCGGCGACGTAGCGTTTACGCCGCCGGGTGAGGCCCCTTTGTCAAATATAGAAGCCGGGTGCCTGCATGCCACACAGGCACATCATTACACACGCCGGGACATTCAGTTAAGTGAGTCCGCGCTGGCAGCATTGCCGGATTTAGATGGCAGATGGCTGATGCCACTCCCCAACGGATTTGAAGCGGACTTCTTTACTTACGGGCAGGCCGGGTGGCTGATCCCAAAAAGCGATTTATTTCAGTTGTACGATATCGCGTTATCGTTTCCTGCTGATGGTCAGGCATCAGTGAATGATTTGCTGAACAGCTATGCGGTTACGTTTAGCGCCATGGAAGCGTATGTATCGGCTGTCTGGCAGCCGTTCGGGGCCAAAAATAACGGGCCGAATCTCATGATTGAAAGCGGCATGCGGTACACTCACACTGAAAGTGAGACGACCGGGTCCGGGTTCAACAGCGGGGGAAGTGTTATCGCACAGCATTTTGCCCGTACCGACAGCGCCTGGTTGCCCTCTGTTGCCGTGAAGTGGCAATTTACGCCGTTCTGGCAATGGCGTGCAGGATACACCCGCTCACTCAACAGACCGAACTATTCAGATTTAAACCCGAAAATCCATGTAAACTCAGGCGGGTTGCCTTATGCCGAAGCAGGAAACCCTCTGCTTAAACCTGTTGTGGCAGATACGTTCACCACATCTGTGAACGTAAACAGTGAAAGCATCGATGCTGAGTTGCTGGCATTCTCCCACCACCTCACTGATTACATATCGGAGCAAGCGCTTACTCTTGATTACCGGGGCACAGAATATGAAACTCTGCAGCGAACCAATAACAGTGAAGGGCGGATAACCGGTGTACAGGCGGGGGCTGAAATTGCTTTCGGACAACCGGGCATTCAGCATCTCCGTCACCGTTTGTCTGCCACGATAACCCGTGTCACCAAAGCGCAAATATCATCACAATCTGAGGGAGATCCCACCGCACACTGGCGTGCAGAAGGTGTCTCTGACTGGACGGGAAATATACGACTGTTATCCGGCTGGCAAGCGTGGCAGGCTGCAATCAACATTAACTACCGCAGCCGCTTCGCCGAGCAGCGGGATTTAACCAATAATGCAGATGTTTATGTGGAAGATTATACCGGCGTGGATCTCAGTCTGAACTGGTTATTTTCGGCCAATGCGACATTGCGTATGGACATTTACAATGCCACCAACGAAACGGTAAAGCGGACTGTTGATACCGGAGAGGCATCGGCGTTGATGAAGATCGGAGAATCAGGCCGCAGGTTCGTGGTGAGCCTGGGCCTGATGTTTTAAGCGTGATGTATCTGATTACCGGCCGTACTGCTTGTCGAGAATATCTGTTAATTCGTGCAGATCGTTAACCACATAATCGGGCTTCTGAGCCAGAGGATACATGGCTTTACCCGGCCGGGTTACAAAGGCGGCCTGCATACCTGCAGCTTTCGCTCCGGCAATATCCCAGCCGTGAGCCGCTACCATCAGGGCATCTTCCGGTTTAACACCCAGTTGCTTCAGTGCCCAGGCATAGGCGCGGAGATCAGGCTTGTAAATCTGAATATCTTCAATGCTGTAACGGGCATCAAAAAAGTCTGTCAGGCCGGCATTTTCAAACTGGGTTTTCACACCGTAGTTGGACGAGTTGGTTAGACTGACAATCTTATAGCCCCGTGCTTTTAAATCCGTCAGCCCTGATTTTACGTCCGGGTGCGGTGGCAAACTGAGCAGTGGCGTCACAATGCTTGTTTTGGCTTCTTCTTCCGTGATGTCTATGCCATTGGTTTCTGCCACCATCATTAATGCTGCCACGCCAATTTTCCCGAAGTCCTGATATTCCCCTGACACGGTTGATACCAGTGAGTGGTGCAACATGGTTGAGAACCACAAGGGAAGCAATGATTGCTGACCATTGAGGGCTTCGCCTACTGATTCACGCATTGCTTCCATATCCAGAAGGGTTTCGTTAACGTCAAAAATGATCACTTTGGGTTGTGATGGCATGGTGTCAGCCTCCGCATTGTTCATAATCGTTACCAGCAAGGCGACGGCAATAAAAAGAATATGTCTCAATGTAAGTTGTTCCTACGATGGTGGTGTACATAACGATTTTATTGTTTTAATTTCTTAAAGGAAGTCCTGTAAATCGAAACCTGTGTTTAAGATATTTAAAGTATGTATAGCCTGAATGAACTTGAAACCTTCATCGCCATTGTGGAAAACAAGGGGATACACGCTGCTGCGTCTGTACAGCAAGTGTCACCTGCCACGGTGAGCCTGCGGTTAAGTAAACTTGAAAAGGCACTGTCCACGGTGCTGGTCTTTCGGGACAGCAGAAAGTTTGGTTTGTCGCCGGCAGGTGAGGTGTTTTACCAACGGGTGGGAGACATTCTGGAAGCATTGCGGGATGCGGAATATCAGATTGGTGCCAGGGGGTCGTCTGTCAGTGGCATTCTGCGGGTTACCATGCCGCCCTGGGTATTTTCAAAATTTGTGATGCCAAAACTTATGGAATTTGAGCAGTCGTATCCGGATCTTAAGCTGGATTTTCTGATCAACGACCAGTTCGTCAATGTGGTTGAAGATAAGCAGGATGTTGCCATCAGGGTAGGCAAACTGGCTGACTCGGGCTTATTAGCGAGGAAACTGGCAAATAATTCCCGTTTGTTGTGCGCTGCACCTGAATATCTGGCCCGGGCCGGCCATCCCCGCAGTATTGATGATTTGGCAGCGCATCGCTGGGTTGTACTTCCCTGGCAGCGCCAGTTGAAAATACAGGAAGGAGAACACAGCCGGACGCTGAATGTGAACGCGCGGTTTACCGTGTCTAATTCCGACAATATGACGCAGGCCGTGCTGGCCGGCCACGGTTTGGGGATCAAGTCTTATATTGCGGTTAAAGATGAATTAGCCCGCGGGCAGCTGGTGGAAGTATTACCGGAAGCACTGGCAGATAATGATGCGCCGGTATGGTTTCTCAAGCCGCAGAACAGCTTAACCACACGCAAAACCGAAGCCTTTTATGATTTTATGAAAGGGCTGTTTGCCTGATAGCGCAGCCTTTTCAACAACTTTGGGTATATACTGTTAACGGATATACAAAACAGCGGATTGTCTGATGACAAAACAACAATATGATTATCTGATCGTCGGTGCGGGCCTGTTCGGTGCTGTGTTTGCCAGAGAAGCGCGCCTTGCCGGAAAGTCCGTTCTGATCATTGATAAGCGTGATCATAAAGGCGGTAATATTTATTGTGAAAACGTGGCAGGCATCAATGTGCACAAGTACGGCGCACATATCTTTCACACCAGTAATCAGCGGGTATGGGATTATGTGAATCAGTTTGTCAGTTTCAACCGCTATGTAAATTCTCCTGTCGCCAATTACCGAAACAAGCTTTATAACCTGCCATTTAATATGAATACCTTTTACCAGTTGTGGGGGGTCACTACCCCTGCAGAGGCAAAGGCAAAAATTGAAGAGCAACGTGCCCCTTACCGTCAAACTGAGCCCCAAAATCTGGAAGAGCAGGCGTTATATCTCGGTGGCAAAGATTTGTACGAAACACTCATTAAAGGCTATACGGAAAAGCAATGGGGGCGACCGGCGACGCAGATCCCGTCCTTTATCATTAAACGTTTGCCATTCCGGTTTACTTTCGACAATAACTACTTTGACGATCTTTATCAGGGGATCCCTCATGGCGGCTACAACGCGCTGATTGACGGGCTGCTCGAAGGCATAGAAGTGAGAACCGGTGTGAACTTCTTTGAAAATCGTGAGGCGTGGGAAGCGCTGGCCGGTAAAGTGCTCTACACCGGTAAAATTGATGAGTTCTTTGGTAAGTGCTTAGGGGAGCTGGAATACCGCAGCCTGCATTTTGAAACCGAAGTACTGGACTGCGAGAATTATCAGGGTAACGCGGTAATAAACTACACCGAAGCAGAAGTGCCCTGGACGCGCATTATAGAGCACAAACATTTTGAATTCGGTAAACAGGAAAAAACCGTGATAACGCGGGAGTTTCCACATGAATTCAGCAAAGATAACGAACCTTACTACCCCATCAACGATGCCAGAAATAACGCCATGCTGGCAGAATACAAAGCGCTGGCGGCAAAGCCTGAAAATGCAGCTAAGTACCTCTTCGGCGGGCGACTGGCAGACTACAGATACTACGATATGGATGATACCGTAGAAGCCGCGCTGGCGCTGACTGACCAGGTGTTCGACGGGTAGAAAATAGTTGCCGCAAAAGGCGTAACTGCCCCGGAGCCGGAAACAAAAAAGCGGGCCCGGGGCCCGCAGTAACAGAGGAATGAAATTATTGTTCAATCCGTGATGAATAATGCACTTAATGCTAGTGGAAGAAGTACCACATAATGCTGTGCTCCGAGCCCATGCTCCACAGAGCAACGGCCACTATCATTAAGGCTTCCAGCACCAGCACACCCATGCAGAGCGTCGACGTGGAAAGGATAAAGCCCTCTTTATGGCTGATACCCAGGAAGCTTGGCGTACCCGCATAAAGCAGATAAGCCGTGTACACCAGGCCCGCTGCCACTGCCGTTACGCAAAGCCAGAACACTGGGTAAATAGCAAACACGCCGCTCATGAATAACGGGGTTGCTGTGTAGCCGGCAAATACGATGCATTCTGCCCGTGACGGGCGTTCAGGGAATCGTCTTGCCATCCAGTGAATAATACTGCCAACCGCAGCTACGGCTAATAAAATTAATGCATAGAATGCGGCGCCCAGCACCAGTCCGCTGGCGACAGAAACCTGAAAGACTTCCTCACCGCCAAAAGTCCAGCCAAACTGTGTGGTGCCGATGAAGGAACAAACCACGGGGATAAGCGCGTACCAAAGTACATGGTGGGTATATAAATGGCTGACCGTTTCATGTTCTTCATTAATGGAACGCCATTCTTTATCGGGATGATGGATCAGTCCCCATATGTGATTGCTCATAGTCAACACTCCTGCTGGTCAAAGAACGTACACTCTTAGTATTAACATAAAATAAACATATGGCTATAGTTTTTAACATTTTATCGGAGAAGGTTTTTGTTCGCTTTGGTTATAAAGAAGGCTGACGGGCGGCGTTTTCAGAACAAAAGTGATAAAAAAAGCCGTATCACCTTACGCTGATACGGCCTTCTGACATTTATTTAATGCTAAATAAGGATGTCAGTCCTCTACGAAGCCTTCATTCGCATGCACCGTCAGCGGGTGATAGCCGGGTTTTGCTTCTTCAAATGCCTTTTTCGCAAACGCTTTCCCTTCCGGTGTTTGCGACAGCGCCCGGTAGAGCGGTTTCACCAGCTTATTGCGGCCTATTTCAACCAGGTAATCATGCAAACGGGGCCAGGCCGGCTTGTATTCATTCTGTACGGCAATCATCAGCCAGCTGTGCGCAATTTCGTTATTATGGCTGTTGGTAAGATCAAAGGCAGAATCCAGATCTTTTAACTGCGCAGCAGACAGTGAAGAAGGCATGTTATTCAGGAAATACAGCCATTCGTGGGTTGTCCAGTTTGCTGTTTTGATGTCTGCAGCAGGCTTATCGCCATTTAACCAGGCAGTGCGCTGACTGTCCACCTTATCAAAGGCATCTGACGCCGGTACAGGTGCACCATCAGGAATGCCGGGCGTAAATACCCATTCTTCAATACGTTGCTTGTCGAGCTTGTCCGGATATTGTTTCAGCAGGGTGTCTTCCAGATACGCCATGAAGGTGTCTGTGGTGATACTTTGGAAAGCAAAATGCTTAAAGTATTGCATCAGGAAAGCGTCGAAGTTTTCACGGCCCACCTTTTGTTCCAGTTCACGGAGAAACAGCGCACCTTTTTCGTAAGGGATATCTGAAAACACATCGTCAGGGTTGCGCCCGCGTAAATCTACGGCAAGTATTTCATCATTGGCCGGCAGCGCAGCGATATCTGCTTCAAGGCTCTGATAGCCCAGTACCGCTTCCATGTTAAAGCGGTCTGTGCCGTACAACATTTCCATAATGCGGTAAGTCAGATAGGTGGTAAAACCTTCATTCAGCCACAAATCCCGCCAGGTAGCGTTGGTCACAGTATTACCCGACCAGCTGTGCGCCAGCTCATGGGCAATCAGGGAAACCAGACTTTTGTCGCCGGCAATCACCGTAGGGGTGATGAATGACAGACGGGGGTTTTCCATACCACCAAAAGGAAAGGAGGGTGGCAGGATCAGCAGGTCATAACGGTCCCAGCTGTAGGGGCCGTAGGTTTTTTCTGTCAGCTCCAGCATGCTTTCCGTGTCTTCAAACTCGGCGGCGGCTGCATCGAGAATTTCAGGCTCGGCGTACACGCCCTTACGTTCACCCATAGGCTTGAACTCAAGATGACCTATGGCCAGGGCAATCAGGTAAGAAGGTACAGGCTGAGGCATGGTAAAGCTGTAATCGCCGTCACGGGGCGTATCGGGGTCATTCGACGCACTCATGACTGCCAGCAAATCTGCCGGAGTATGAATACGGGCGTCGTAAGTGACTCTGACCTGAGGTGAATCCTGCAGCGGAATGAAACTGCGCGCATGAATGGCCTGAGCCTGAGTGAACAGGAACGGATGTTCTTTGCCCTGAGTCTGTGCCGGAGTAAGCCACTGCACGCCGGATGCTTCCGGTGAAGTCACATAGTCGATAGTGACAGCACTGGCCGATGCAGGTAAGGCTATCGACAGGGGAGAACCCAGATTTTCGTCCTCTTCACCCAGGGTAAATTCAACGGCTTTACCATTTGCGGTTACCTGTTTGATATCCAGTGCGCGGGTATCAACGATTAACGTGTCCGCAGCCGGTTGAATACGGTCGAAGTCCAGCGTTACTGTACCAGTGAGTTCACGGTTGTCGAAGTCTGCGGTTAAATCCAGATCCAAATGTGTTACCCGCACTGCGTCAGGGTTCGAAAATGAATGATAATCCGTACCTGATGCCATCGTGGATTGGTGCTCAGTGTGTTGTGCACTGGCTGGTTTTGATTCTGTCGTTGTGGTGTTGTCTGCCGGCTGGGAGCAAGCAAATAACAGCGGTGCTGATGCCAGCACCCATGAGAGTTTATTCATTGCTTTCCTTTACTCTTCAAATTAGTCTTGTGACTGCAAAAAGACGTTGTCTGATGCAGTGTTGTGATCACAATAACAGGCAGTGGTCGTATGGAAAACCTAAACGCCGTAAACCGTGTAAAGCAGTCGTTCAAACACTGATACAGGGAATACGCGCAAATGCCGTGAACCGTGCGGTATTTAATCTCATTTATGCAGGGAGAAGTAATGAAGAAAGTTCTGGTTATTTTATTGCTGGTTATTGTGGTGATTGCCGGCGGTGTGGTTTATCTGGCCAGTGGTGCCAATGACTTTATCCGCGAACAAATTGAAACACAGGGCACAAAATATCTGGCTACGCCGGTTACCGTGTCGGCTGTGGATTTGTCTTTCAGTGACGGGCGTCTGACTATCACTGACATTGATGTAGAAAATCCTGACGGATTCAGTGAAGAAGATGCATTCAGCCTTGACGGTGTGACATTAGATCTCGCCGGTGCTACCGAAGAGCCTTACCGCATCCAGGAAGTGACTGTAGACGGTCCGGAAATCCTGTACGAAGTAGATGCATCAGGTCAGGGCAACCTGATGGTTATCAAAAAGAATCTGATGGCTAACCTGCCTCAGGGCGACAGCCAGCCTGCAGAGCCATCCTCCGCTCCGGCGCCAAAACTGATTGTGGATGCGGTAACGGTGAGTAACGCGAAGCTGAAACTGAATTTTGAAAACCTTGAAACCGGTGATTTCAAAATTGATAAGAAAGCGTATGAAGTCACTCTGCCAACGTTCAGTGCCGGTGCCATTGGTCAGCCTGACGGTTTACCTGCTGATCAGGTCGGTGCGGCTATCGTAAATCAGATGCTGGATAACGCCATCAAGCAGGCAAAAGCCGAAGCGAAAAAAGTGCTGGCAGAAAAAGCCAAAGAGAAAGTGCAGGAAAAAATCGATGAAGAAAAAGAGAAGTTAATGGAGAAAGGCAAAGACAAGCTGAAAGATCTGTTTAACTAATCATCGCTGAATATCATCGCAAATACCGGCGGTACGACTTTACTTTACGGGTCGTCAGCCGGTATTTTTGTTTTTCTGGCTGTACAAAAAAGGAAAAACAATCAATGAGTATGGCGGATGTCTCTACCCATACCGCAGCGGAAGATGCGCGTAATGATGATATTCTCATTTATGTAAACGGTGACATTGTTCACCGCGACGAAGCCAAAGTGTCGGTATACGACAGTGGCTTTATGTTAGGTGACGGCATCTGGGAAGGCTTGCGGTTATACGACGGCAAATGGGCTTTTCTGGATGAGCATATGGACCGGCTTTTTGAAGCTGCAAAAGTGGTCGATATGGATTTAGGCATGACCAGGGCGCAGGTTACAGAGGCGCTGGAAGCCACCCGTAAAGCCAACAACATGCATACCGATGTACATGCACGGCTGATGTTCACCCGGGGCAAAAAGAAAAAGCCGTTTCAGCATCCGGCGCTTTCTGTGCACGGTCCTACGCTGGTTATTATATGTGAGCACTCCAAAGCGTCCATTGCGCGGCCTATCAAGCTGGCTACTGTGCCGCATATTCGTGGCCTGCCTATGACGCAGGATCCCAAACTCAACTCGCATTCCAAGCTCAATTGCATACTGGCCTGTATTGCCGCAGAAAAGGCCGGTGCCGATGAAGCACTGATGCTGGATGTAAACGGGTTTGTAAACACCACCAACGCCTGTAATTTCTTTATTGTACGAAAAGGCGAGGTCTGGACCTCAACAGGTGATTACTGCATGAACGGTATCACCCGGCAGAAAGTGATAGACGTGTGTGAGCGGATTGGCCTGAAGGTGCATCAGCGCAATTATTCGCTGGTTGAAACCTATGGTGCTGACGAGGCCTTCCTTACCGGCACGTTTGGTGCGCAGACGCCGGTATCCCACATTGATGGCAGAGCAATTGGCGACGTGCACCCGGGACCGGTCACGCAGCAGATAAGAGAGGCATATTATCAACTGGTTAAGGAGTCTCACTGATGCGTATTGCTATGTGGTCCGGCCCCAGAAACTTATCGACAGCAATGATGTATGCGTTTTCCGCCCGCAGTGACTGCGCGGTAATTGACGAGCCCTTTTACGCGGCGTATCTGAAGGAAAGCGGGGAAGTGCACCCGATGCAGGAAGCGATACTGGCATCGCAACCACAGCGTGCTTCTGAGGTTATTGCGCAATGCCTGGGTCCGATCCCTGACGGTAAAGATATTTTCTATCAGAAGCACATGTCACATCACATGTTACCCGCATTTCCGCTGGCCTGGACAGACGATGTGATTAACGTGTTTCTGTTGCGTCATCCGGCCAGGGTGATTGCCAGTTACAATGAAAAGCGGGAGAAACCGGTACTGGATGATATCGGCATCCGTCAGCAAGCTGAGTTATTTAACCGCCAGATGACGCTGAACGGCGAGCCGCCGGTGGTAATTGACAGTGACGATTTGCTGACCAACCCCGCAACGGGGCTGCAGGCGCTGTGTGAAGCCATTGGTATACCTTACGATGCGGGCATGCTCAGCTGGCCGGCTGGTGGCAACAAAGCTGACGGCGTCTGGGCAGAGCACTGGTACAATGCGGTGTGGGCAAGTACCGGGCTTAAAGCCACGGCACGGAAACCCGTGCCGGTACTTTCGGAGGCATTACAGGAAGTTTGTGAGCAAGCACTTCCTTACTACTACCAACTTGAGAAATATAAGCTGACGTTTTAGTTTTCCTGCTCTGACTGTTGCGGCTCCGGCGTGTCTGTATCCGGCACGCTTATCCCCAATTTTTGCTCTGCCAGACGGATGAGCTTCTCATCCGGTGGCGGTGGCGTGATGTCGGTGCCTTTTCGCAATGCCTTCACAACTTTCTTTAAGACTTCCACCCGTGCATACCATTTGTGTTCTGCCTGTATCAGATGCCAGGGAGCCGGGCGGGTATCCGTCTCATCAAACATGTCTTCGGTAGCTGATGCGTAATCAGACCACTTACTGCGGTTGCGGATATCTTCTTCTGTAAGCTTCCAGCGTTTGTAGGGATTGTGCAGCCGCTCTTCGAACCGGCGTAGCTGCTCGTCGGGCGAGATGTGTAAAAACAGCTTAATGATGCGGACGCCATCATCAGACAACATCCGTTCAAACTCATTGATTTCCCGGTAGGCACGTTGCCAGGCATCATCCGGTGTCAGTTGTTCCACTCTTTCCACCAGTACCCGGCCATACCAGGAACGGTCGAAAATGGCGATACGGCCGGGCTTGGGTAACCTTGTCTGAAACCGGTATAAATAGTGCCTTCCCTGTTCTTCAGCGGTGGGCGCTGCAATGGGGTGCACGGCAAACCCTCTGGGGTCCAGATGGCCGGTCAGACGCCTGATGGCGCCGCCTTTACCGGATGCATCCCAGCCCTCGAAAACCACAATTGCCCGTTTTTTCTGGTGATAAATGGCCTGCTGAACATGCAGCAGTTTTTTCTGCCACTTTTTCAGTTCTTCCCGGTAGTGCTGCTTTGAACCAATCAGTGGCGCATCTTCACCGTGAGGTAAACGCAGGGTTCTGTGTCTTAATTCAATCTCAGAGACGGTTTTATTCATAAATGGTATTGGCTTAGTACAGAATGACCATTGCATTAATCCTACCCTGCGTTAGCATGTTGAACAAATTATGGACAGGGAGGCTGTAATGAACGCGCAAACTACACCGGCTAAGTCTGTGAAGGACATATTGTCGGCCTATTCAATCCCGGCTGAGTTGAAAAGCAAAGTCTGGTCAGATGTATATTTCGAAAAAGACGGTGAAAAGTACTATTTCGTCGACCTTGTGATGGAAGGCGGCGGCATGCTCGGGCTTGGTCTCGTGGGTTATACCTACGTGCTTGAACAGTGCAATATCCGTTTTCGTAAAATAGCCGGCACGTCTGCCGGTGCAATCAATGCGATAGGGCTGAGTGCAGCCGGTACACCGGATCAGCCTAAAACCATGGCGATTGCAGATGTGCTGGATGAAGTGGCATTTTTCAGTTTTGTCGACGGACCTAAAGCCGTCAGGGATGTGGTGCAGAATCCCGGTGGCGGTAACATGTTCAGCAAAGGCTGGCGATGGATGAAGGGTGTGATTTCCGGTTACAAACGATTGAAAGCAAAGCGGGGGTTAAACCCCGGTCAAACCTTTTACGACTGGATGGAACGAAAAGTGTTGAAGCCCTTCGGTGCGGCACATCTCACCGGTCTGGCATCAAAATGGACGCTGCCGGAAACGGTTACCCTGAACCATCCGCCACGGTTCACATATGATAAATCCGCCCCGTTCGGCGGACTGGCAGTAAAAGCCAGTTGTATGGCCGTGGGTGTTGAGGTGACCTTTCCTAAAGACGCCGATTTATTCTACCGCCCGGAAAACGATGCGCCCGTTGCAGATTTTGCCCGTGCCAGCATGTCTATTCCCATCTTTTTTGATCCCTTCACGCTGACTGACATCCCCCCTTACAGTGATGTGAAAGACCGGCTTCAACGGGATTTTTCGGTGACGCTGAAAGACCCTCAGAAGTATGGCGAGTCGGTCTCCTTCGTTGACGGCGGCCTGTTATCAAATTTTCCCTTTGACGAATTTCACGCGAAACCCAGCAAAGTCCCTTCAATGCCCACGTTTGGTGCCAAGCTGGGCTTTGATGTAGACCGTTTCGATAATTCATCACTGCTGAACTTTATCTCCAATGTGGTGGATATTGCCAAAGGCAACACTGATAAAGAATACCGCCATGAGCATTTTGAAGACTACAACCGGGTGGTGAAGGAAATTGATACAACAGACATTGGCTGGCTTGACTTTGATATGTCTCCGGAAGACAAAGAAAAGCTGATTGTAAATGGCTGTGATGCGGCTGTGGCGTTTCTGAAGTCATTTGACTGGGAAGAGTATCGGGCATTCCGACAGAAAAATGCGGCAGAGCTTATTGCCAGCATTACAGGAAAGCCCCCTGAAGCAGAGCCTGAAAGCCCTGAACCAGCAATTCCGGCATAAGGTGTGTACCGGCAGAGCCGGCCCGGTGGCGAACTGGTTTACGCGCCGGGACTCAGGCGGGTAACCAGATAGTCCAGTAATAACCGGACTTTGGTTGATACATGACGGGTTTGCGGGTATACCGCCCATATCCCGTCATCATCGATTTGTTGTGCCGGCAATATCACTTTCAGACGGCCAGCTTCGATATCATCAGCGACATAATAATCAGGCAGTTGAATGATGCCCAGGTGCTTACGGGCAGCATCACGGATCCCCACGCCACTGTTGCAACGCAGTCGTGCGTTTGAAAGCCGGTAGGTGACGACTCTGCCATTTACATTAAATTGCCAGTGGGCTGATGTGCCGGCAATGCACTGATGCCGGGCAAGGTCGGCTACCGACTGAGGCAGGCCATGCTGCTCAAAGTATTCCGGTGAGGCACAGGTGAATAACGTTCGCGAGCCTAACCGGCGGGCAATCAGCGATGAGCTCTCAAGATGACCAAGACGGATAGCCAGATCGTAGTTTTCCTGTACTAAGTCCACAACCTGATTTGTCAGATTCAGGCTGACCTCAATGCGGGGATGCAGCGTAAGAAAGTCATTAACGACCGGTGCGATGATCCGCTCACCGTAAGTTACGGGGGCAGTAAGCATGAGTTTGCCTGAAGGCGTGAGCTGTTGTTCGGAGACGAAACGTTCTGCGTCATCAAGCTGGTCGAGAATGTGACGGCATTGATGATAGAACTGCTGACCAAGTTCGGTTGGCGTCACCACACGGGTGGTGCGGTTTAACAGCCTCGATGACAGACGGGTTTCCAGTGCACTGACCTGGCGGCTTACTTTTGCGGTAGAGATACGCAGTTTTTTCGCTGCCAGCGTAAAGCTGCGCTGCTCAACAACCGCCACAAATTCAACAATACCGTCTCTGTTCATAAAGCCCTGCAGGTAAATGGGTCTATTATTGCATTTATGAAAAAGTGATTTTCATATTGCGTGTATTGTTACATAACTGCGACTGTTTAGAATAGTCCGACACACATCGAATAAAGGATAAAACAACATGGCTGACGTAATTACTTGTAAAGCCGCGGTAGCGTGGGAAGCGAAAGCGCCGCTGTCTATAGAAGAAATTCAGGTTGCACCGCCAAAAGCGGGTGAAGTGCGGGTAAAAATTCTTGCCACAGGCGTGTGTCACACCGACGCATTTACCCTGTCTGGTGAGGATCCTGAAGGCGTATTTCCTGCCATCATGGGCCACGAAGGCGGTGGTATTGTTGAGTCAGTTGGCGAAGGGGTAACCTCTTTGAAAGTGGGCGACCATGTTATCCCGCTTTACACCGCCGAGTGCGGAGAATGTAAATTCTGTACATCAGGTAAAACCAATTTATGCAGCGCGGTACGTGAAACTCAGGGTAAAGGTTTGATGCCTGACGGGACAACCCGTTTCACCTGTAATGGTAAGCCAATTTATCATTATATGGGTTGCTCCACGTTCTCCGAGTACACGGTTCTGCCTGAAATTTCGCTGGCTAAAGTTAATCCTGATGCGCCACTGGAAGAAGTGTGCCTGCTAGGGTGTGGTGTGACCACAGGTATGGGCGCGGTACTCAATACGGCGAAAGTTCAGGAAGGAGACACCGTTGCTATCTTCGGACTGGGCGGTATTGGCTTATCTGCCATCATCGGTGCAACCATGGCGGGAGCAGGCCGTATTATCGGTATCGATTTGAATGAATCCAAGTTTGAACTGGCTAAGAAATTAGGTGCGACTGACTGCATCAACCCTAAAGACTATGACAAGCCGGTTCAGGAAGTGATTGTTGAACTGACCGACGGCGGCGTTGATTATTCTTTTGAATGTATCGGCAACGTGAATGTGATGCGTTCTGCACTGGAATGCTGTCACAAAGGCTGGGGTGAATCGGTGATCATCGGTGTAGCCGGTGCCGGCCAGGAAATTTCAACCCGTCCGTTCCAGTTAGTGACCGGTCGTGTATGGCGTGGTACTGCATTCGGCGGCGTGAAAGGTCGTTCGCAACTGCCCGGTATTGTTGAAGATTATCTGGCGGGCAAATTCGCTCTGAATGACTTCATCACCCATACTATGCCACTGGAAGAAATCAACGAAGCGTTTGATTTGATGCACGAAGGGAAGAGCATCCGTTCTGTGATCCACATGGCACCATAATTCATCGTAACCATATGGTATGGCGTCCCGAAGTTCGGGGCGTCCTTGCCCCTAGTCGGTTGGACTTACTGGTTCATGATACGGGAAACGTTCTCAGTTACGCTTACCGCACCCTGATATATTTCATCCATCACAGCCTGCACACTGCCGATTTGCTCAGCATTCAGGTCAACTTTGGATTTCACTTCGGTCATTTTCTCACTGGCTTGTTGTGCCAGACCTTTGTTTTCGCCTACTACCGATTCAATCTCTACCGTTGAGTCACTGGTTCGTTTTGCCAACTGGCGTACTTCGTCTGCTACCACGGCAAAGCCACGACCCTGATCGCCGGCACGGGCTGCCTCGATAGCCGCATTCAGCGCAAGCAGGTTGGTTTGATCAGCAATGCTGCGGATAGTAGAAACGATGGATTCAATGTTGGCTGACTGGGCAGTCAGTTGCTCAATCAGTACGTTTGCCTGATCTACTTCTTTCAAAGTGGCGTTAAATACATCCACGGAATTGGTCAGTGATTCTGTTCCCCGTAATGCAATTTGTGACGTTTCTTCTGAAATCGACACCGCGTGCTCCGATGCACTGGCGATGTTACTTTGTTCAATCACTTTTTGCGTGATGTCTGAGGCAAACTTGATAATTTTATAGACTCTGCCGTCAGCAGAGTAAATGGGGTTGTAAGTGGCTTCCAGCCACAGCACTTCGCCTGCTGCATTCTTGCGTTTAAACTGGCCGGACTGGAAATTGCCTGCTGCGAGAATGTCCCAGAAATTAGGATTGTCGATGTAGAAATCATCGTAACAGAACATACGGTGATGCTGACCCTGAATCTGGTTCAGGCTGTAGCCCACGGTGGCCAGAAAATTTCCGTTTGCGTTAAGGATTGTGCCGTCTGGGGTAAATTCAATCACTGCCATTGAACGGTCCAGGGCATCAGAAATCGCTTTGTTGGCTTCTGCTGTTTCTTTTTGCTCAGTGATGTCGCAGCAAATTTTTAGTACTGCAGTTACTCTTCCGTTTTCATCCAGAATGGGTTCATAAGAAGCCTCCAGCCACACACCTTCACCACTGCGGTGTTTACGGTGAAACTGACCGGTTTGGGCATGGCCGTCGCGCAAGTCACGCCATAATGCTGCATAAGCGGTACTGTTTGTTAGCTCACTGAAACACAGTGCACTGTGGTGCTGACCAATCAAATCACTGCTTTGAAAACCGAAAATAGACGCAAAGATCTGATTGCATTCAATCACGTTGCCATCCGGCGTGAAAATAACGTAGGCATTGTGACGTTTTACTGCGTCAGAAAAGGCTTTATGTTCGTTAATCGCCTGTGTTAATCCGGCGATTTCTTTTTCGTATGTAGACTTAAGAGCTAACATCTCATTTCTCGCGCATTGTTATTAGTATTTATATTTATGGTACTTTTATTCGCCAGTCATGTGAGTTAGTCAAAAGTTTAGTTTTACTTAATTAACTGAAATAAAATGAAATTTATCTATTCCCATGCTTTTAAAGTGGTTATTATAAGTATAAATATGCATTAAATATCATACTTTAGTCGCGTGTTTGACCGCCCGGTCCGGTTTAACTCAGACCCTAAAATTTAAGGATGGGAAAGCCCATGAGCGCAGATTCAAAATTTCAGTTCAGTAAAATCACCGTGTCTCTTCACTGGATAGTGGCGATATTGATGATCGCTTTATTAGCTGTCGGTATTTACATGACAGAGAATCATGACTATAGCCTGTATCCGTTACATAAGTCTTTTGGCGTGGTCGTTCTGGTATTTGCTTTTGCCCGTGCTGTGTGGCGGGTGAAAAATGGCTGGCCGGTGCCGGCGGGAGACTATAAAGCGTGGGAGCATATGCTGGCCGGTGTGATTCACTGGGTACTGATCCTCGGTACGCTTATCCTGCCAGTGTCTGGCATCATCATGTCATCGATGGGCGGGCATAACGTTCCGTTTTTCGGGTTTGATTTAATTCCCGCTAACCATGACCCCGTTAATCCTCAGGATGTTCTGCCAAGAAACGAAGGCCTTTCAGAGGCGGCAGGGGAAGTACACGAGATAGTTGGCTATCTGCTCATCGCAGCCATCATTCTTCATGTGGCGGGGGCACTTAAACATCACATCATAGATAAAGACGGTACGTTGCAGCGTATGCGCGGAAAAATATCGGATAAAGGAACAGCAAATGCTCAGTGCCCTTCACCGGGCACGCTCTCTTTCCTGTCACACTGTTACCCTTAAACCCGCGCTGGCATATATCTGTGCTGAACAATCGTCTACGGCAGGCTTATTTTCCCCATATTGGTATTGGGAATACCGAACAGGTTGCCTTCAAAGCAAGGGCTGCCGGCCAGCGTTTCATTGGCGAGAATGGCAAATAGCAGGGCTTCTTTCGCATCGGCATCTATGCCCAGTTCAGACAAATTTTTAAGGCTGATAAAGTCCGGCAGTTCATCCGCGATAGCTGCCATGAGTGCTTTATTTCGCGCGCCGCCCCCGCTCACGTACATCGTTATCGCTGACGTGCTGGTGGCAGTCATAATAATGCCGTGAGCAATCGCTTTAGCGGTAAATGCTGTCAGTGTTGCTACAACGTCTTCGTTAGGAATGTACAGGGTTTGACTGCGTAATCGTGCCTGATTCAGATAATCCAGGTTGAATACCTCAGGTCCGGTGGTTTTTGGTACCGGACAGGAAAAGAAATCATGGCGTAGCAATTCATTGAGCAGGTTTTCATTCACGTTTCCTGACAATGCGATGGCGCCGTCTTTATCGAAGCGCTGCCGTGCATAGTGCCGGGATACAAAGGCATCAATGATGGTATTGCCCGGGCCGATATCGGTGCTGAATACTTCGGCGGGATGATTACCGGCGGGCAGCCAGGTGAAATTGGCGATGCCGCCGATGTTCAGTAAAACACGGTTTTCCTGTTCGTGGCTGAACACGAGGAAATCTCCGTAAACCGCCAGTGGCGCGCCTTCACCACCTGCGGCGATGTGTTTCTGACGAAAATCAGAAAGTGTAATAATGCCGGTGCCTGTAGCAATCCGGTCACCATCGCCGATTTGTAATGTGCCGTTGCCGTATTCAGGCAAACCGTGCTGTTCCCGCGGGCAGTGATAAATGGTCTGACCGTGACTGGCAATACAGTCGATATCTTCTTTATCCACTTGCCACTGGCTCAGTGCTTTATTGATTAAAGACGCATGATATTCGCCTACCCACGCATTCAGTAATGTGACTTCCTGCAAGTCTACATCCCGTTTTGCAAAAACACGTTGAATTGCCTGACGGAATTTGACGTCATAATCGACTGTCATAAACCGCTCGATACGGGCTTCAGTCTCTTTTCCTGAGCCTGTGATGTTACACAACGCGATATCCAGGCCGTCCAGCGATGTACCGCTCATCAGTCCGAGAATTTTTCGCTGAGGTTTGCTACCAATATGGTACAGGCGTTCAATAAATTTATTCATAATCATCTTTTGCCGGTTAGGTATTTGTGCCGGTACAGGGTGCCGGAAACCGTTTCATACTACTTTTCCGGAAGCGGGTTTCAGGCGAAATAAACCTGACAAACCTAGCATATAAAAATAAAATATTCTTGATCAAAAATGTAACATGAGATAAAAAATCCCTCAGCCAATTCCTGAATTACGATTACTTACCATCGGGGTACAGATATTCTATGCCACTAATCCGCCACTTGAGCAGACGATATTTTCAAATAGCGGTATGCTTAAGCTGCCTTAACCTGACTCCTGCAAATGCTATGACTGCTGACTCTGATACGCAAAGTATACGGCGCGATATTGCGCAAAAACTCATGCCTGACTTCCGCTATTTTTGTGCCGGCGACGAAGAAAAATGCCGCGAGCCGGTAACGGTTTTACCGCAGGAGTTAAAAGACTTCGTCGCTGAGTCCGGCGTGGGCGGCGTCATTTTGTTCGGTGAAAACTTATCCTGGCCAGGCCAGATTGCCTCGCTGACCAGCGATTTGCAGCAGGCTGCAACGGGGAAAAGTGACGGAGAGCCGCTGTTTATTGCCGTCGATCAGGAAGGGGGGCGTGTATTCAGAACTCCGCGGGTCTTTACAACCGACTTTGCCGGCAATATGGCGATTGGCGCAACCATCGGAAAACATGGTACCCGCTTTGCCCGTGAAAGCGCTGAAATCATGGCGCAGGAGCTTAAGCTGTTAGGTATTAATACCAACTTCGCTCCCAATGTGGATGTAAACGCCAATCTGGCGAATCCGGTCATTAACGTGCGTTCTTTCGGGCAGGATCCGAAAGTGGTGGCGCAGGCCGGCGAAGCGCAGGTTGAAGCCATGCAGTCGCAGGGGATCCTGGCCACACTGAAGCATTTTCCCGGACATGGTGACACTCACACAGACAGCCATCTGGCTTTGCCGGTGGTCGATCACAGCCGCGAAATGATTGATGCGGTGGACTTGTACCCGTTTAAAACGATTATCCGTGAGGTATCGCCGGCCATGGTAATGACGGCGCATATTCAGTATCCGCAATTAGATGACAGTAAGCTCAACGACAAGTCCGGTCAGCCACAAATTAAGCCGGCGACATTGTCGAAAAAAATCCTCTCCGGGATCCTGCGTGATGAGCTGGGTTTTAAAGGACTCATCGTGTCTGATGCCATGAACATGGCCGGCATCGCAAAATTCTTTGACCAGACTGATGCCGTAGCGGCTTCGTTTTCTGCCGGTACGGATATCGTCGTGATGCCACTGCCGGTCCACAGTGACAGTGGTATCCGCGCCTTCAATGAATTACTCGATGCCCTTACACAAAAGGTATTACAGGGTGAGCTCGACAGAGGGTTAATTGCAGAATCTGCCGCAAGGATCCGGAAAACAAAAGCTGACTTCGGGCTGGCTGCACACTTTACCCCTTCACCGGAAAAACTGGCGGCTTCTCTGGCAGACAACAAGCGGCGAGCTCAGTTACTTGCTGATGCGGCCATTGCGGTTGTTAAAGGCAAACCGGCTGACTTTATCATTCCGGAAACCGGTAACGTACTGGTTCTCATGCCGGAGGAAACCGTATGCCGTGCGGTGTCTTATCACATGTCACTGTACCGTCCGCAGCAGCAGGTTACCTGCATGAGCTTGCAGCAACTTAACAGGCCTTCGCTGGACAGTGCCATGGCGCAGGCTGATACCGTAGTGGTTGGCAGCATGACACCGGCGCCCAGTCTGGTAGAACTGGGCGGTATGGAAGACATGGACGTTAATACAAAGCAGATCATGGGGTTTGATGAGGCGCAGGCTTTATTGCCTTCATTACTCGAACAAGTCAAAGAAACAGGAAAACGCAGTATCCTGGTGTATTTGCGGATGCCTTACGACGCCATGCAACTGAATACCTTCAGCGATGCGGTGCTGGCGACTTATAACGCCAATGTGTATGCCCTGTCTGATGAACCTGACGCGCCCTATACCGGCGGCACGATGGACAGCCTGGTCAGAGTACTTACCGGCATGTTGAAGCCGCAGGGCGGGATCCCGGTATCTCTGGACGAGGTAAGCACACCTGTGGCTCATGACTAAACCATTCCGGACGTTTCTGAAAGTCGCAGTTATCGGCATGGCGACCAGTGTGTCAGCCCATGCCGCACAGTTGCAGGGGCAGCTAGTTTTGCAGTCTGAAGCAACGTCAACACCTCTTACCGGTGTATTTTCAGTGCCCGGTGACTACGCCAGATTGCGTATTGTGCCGGCTGTTGTCAGCGAGGCGCGCATTGAAGTGAATGACCGGGTGGTCTTCGACGGCACACTGGATCCGGCTGAAAATGCACAATATATACTGACCAGTAAAGATGCGGTGAAAACCGGTAAAAATGCACTGTCATTAAAGGTAAAAACCGGCGATGTGGCGGTGTCTGTAGACTATCCCGAACTGGAATTTGCAAGTCCGGAAGAAGGATTAACCGCCACGCAGAGCAAGGCATTGCAACAAACGTTGCAGCCATTTATTGGCACTGACCCCGATAAACACCTGTTTCCGGGCGTTGCTCTCCTTGTCGCCAGACAGGGTAAGGTACTGTATTCCGCGGGACAGGGTATGGCGCAGTATCAGTTAATGAACTCCGGCCGTCTGCATTCGCTGGCATCTCCCCGCAAGGTCACGGCAGACACGGTTTTTGATTTGGCGTCCGTGACGAAGGTGGTCTCTACCACGGCTGCGGTGATGCATCTGGTCAGTGAACACCGGTTGTCACTGGACGACACATTGGGCGACTTGCTGCCCGGCTTCAGTCAAACAGATAAAGCCGGCATCACTGTGCAGCAACTGCTGACCCACCGCAGCGGCTTATGGGAGTGGCAACCACTCTGGCTGCACAAAAGGCAAAGCCGTGATTCTGTCTTCGCCTGGCTGGCGTCACTGCCACGACGTTATGGGATCACGGAAAAACGGGCATATTCTGATATCGGTTTTATGTTACTGGGTAAAATCGTTGAACAGATCAGTAAAATGCCGCTTAACGACTACGTATACACGTTTGTTCATCAGCCTCTGGGTATGAACCGAACCCGCTATTTACCACCGGAAAGCTGGCTGGATAATATTGCCGCCACGTCGCAGGGCAATCCCTACGAGCAACACATGGTAAATTCTTCCACGCCATACCCGGTAGTAGAAAACCCGCCGTTTGAGCGCAATTTTGATGGCTACCGCGATTACACGTTAACCGGTGAGGCGAACGACGGCAACGCCTGGTACGCACTTGAAGGTGTGGCAGGTCATGCCGGTCTGTTTTCTGCTCTGCCGGATCTGGCAATCTATTGCCAGACGCTGCTCAATGGTGGCGGTTATGGTAACGCCATGCTGACCGGGCCTGAGACGCTGGCTGCGTTTCTGAATACGCCTTACGATACTGGTCAGGCGCTGGGCTTCTGGCGTTACGAAGACGGGGAGGGACGGGAAAGCTTCGGTCATGCCGGCTTTACCGGTACTCAACTGATGTTCCGGCCTGATGATGGTCTGATTGTCATTATGCTGACAAACCGTCAGCACAACGGTTTACGGCAGGACGGTACCTATCCGTCTGTACAACCTGCCTGGCAGGCAATTCTGAGTGTGGTTGACAGTTTCTGGTAACCGGCATTACCTGGCTGCCGGCCGGTAATGGTATTCAGGGATCCCTTCTGCGGAAATTGTACACTGCCCCAGCTTGCTGTCAGACGACAATAAAACCCACTCGTTCCGGTGCGCATAACCGGCAGGCTCTGCTTTCTCAGAGTCAAAACACAGCCCCTTCAAATTATTTTTGCTAGTAAGCACAAACCGTGAGGGGTTGTCTTCCAGCCATTCGTACGCTTTGGCCAGTTGTTTTTCAGTCTGTGTGTGAAAGCCAAAATGGGTAACCGGATAGGGCGAAAATAATATAAATTGCTCAGCAAAATCTACCAGGCCGACTTCGATGTTATCGCCATGGTGCGCCCGTATATTGTCGTAAACATTAACCGGTGTTTTCACATTTTCCAGCAGCACATATCCCCATGTGCTCCATGATACCCACAATAAGGAAATAAAAACCGGCCAGCGCAACGGGGTGTTCTTTTCGCGTACAAAAAGCAGGGTCGCCAGTCCGCAACTGCCGGTGAAGATAAACCACCACCAGGGCGTAACCTCAAATTTTTCCTGTAATGTGAGTAACTTTTCGACACCGGCAAGTCCGGCAATACCTGCCGTTAGTACCACCAGAGATAGTGCGCTGATAATAACGGCGATTAACCTGTTAAACCCGTTACGCTTTATGATTCCGGTGACGTACGGGCTGGCTATCAGCGCCAGCATAGGGAGTGCCGGCAAAATATAAACACCCCGTTTACCCGGACTGATGCTGAAGAAAATCAAAACCAGCAATACCCAGCCCAGCGGAATAAGTATTCTGCCGTCACCGGCACGGAGTGCTTTTATCCAGTTCGGGACCAACCAGGGTAATGCAACACTTAAGGGCAGCCAGAATGCGGGTATCACATTGAGCACGTAATACCAGAATGGTTTGATATGGTGCCAGGAGTCTGCATAACGGGTGACTGTCTGGCGGAACAGGATGTTGTCACGGTATTGTTGCAGCAACGGGTCATGACTGTTGTCGACAACCAGTAACATGGGGACTAACCACAAGCCGATAGTGACAAGCATAATCGCCGGACCGGCGATCCATTTGCCAATATCACCAAAAGAAGTCCTTCTGCTTTGCTTAAACCTGAAAACATATAACGCATAAGGGATCAGCATGAATACAGGCAGAAATCCGACCCCTTTGGTTATTACTCCCACGCCCATGAAAAAGAACGCCGTGAAGTACCAGCGCCAGCGCCGCTCTGTCAGCATGAAGCGCAACATACCGTAGCAACCGAGGGTAATCCAGCATGTCACCATCGCATCAATTTGTGCAGACTTTGCCTGCAAGACGAACTGAAAACTGAACAACAATGATGCCGCCGCAAGCAGACCGGTTTGCCTGTTCCATAACCGGCTTCCCAGGTCATACACCAAAAATAAAGTCAGTATGCTGCAGAGGGCGGACGGAAGCAGAAATGCCAGCTTCAGTGATCCGGTAAATGCATAGAACACCGCGATAGACCACATAAAAACGGGAGGCTTATCCGGATAATACTCGCCTCCACGCAGTGGAAAGAGCCACTGTCCAGACTCCACCATTTCTTTTGCGATAAGGGCAAACCTGGGCTCATCTGCGGGCCACGGGGAGCGTAAACCGGTACCGGCCAGTATAAGCACTGCTGCGAACAAAAAGAAAAACCAGGGTAAGTAAGGATGCGCCAGCCATGCTGTCGATGGCTGTGACACCGCTTTTCTGCTGCACATGATTTACTTTACCTCTGCCTTGTATGACGCATTGCTGTGAGCTGCCCCTGCCGGACAGGAGGGCGGAGAGTCATTCAACATTTTATCTGCCTTGTAGCGACGGTACAGATAGATGCTGAGCAGCATAGAGACACCCAGCATGCACACACTGAAAGCGAGTTTCCAACCCGACTGAACGACGATCCCTTTACCCATCAGCGCGAAGATTGCCATTTGCGGTATATAGCCCAAAGCAGATCCTGTGATGAAAGGGAGGGGGTTAACCGTGGTTACTCCGGCAATGATATTGGTAATCAAGTTGTTACCCAGCGGCAGCAAGCGAATCACAAATGCTTTCAAAAAGGTCTGGCCGGACAGGAAGCTGCTGATCCTGACAATTTTTACCGGGAACAATCGCTGTACAAGTTTCCGGGCAAACAGGCGCGAGACAAGAAAGCAAAGGGAACAGCTCACTGTTGCAGCAATAGTGGAATACACAAAGCCCTCAGTGAACCCGAACGCATAGCCGCCGAGAAAGGCAACACCTTGCCTCGGCACGCCGACAGAGAGTAAGCAGACAGCAACTACTAAAAACAGCAAAGCACCCTTAAGACCATTATTCCGGGTGTGCGCATCAATCCACTGCTGATTAAATTCGGAAAATGCAGGCAGAACATCGATGGCATAGCTCACACCACAGATTATCAGCACAACAAAAAAGAGCTTAAGTAAGACTGGCCTGATCTGCGACACAGTGAATTTCCCGGCTGGCTTATTCACTGATGATGTCCGCATGTTTGCAGCGTTTTTGCAGCCAGAGCACACCAAATAAATCCACTATCCCTACACCCAGACGGCCCAGCATATTGTATTTGGATGTACCGGTTTGACGGTCGCGGTGTGAGACTTCAATGACAACAATTTTACCGCCCATCCGGCGGATGAGGGCAGGTAAGAACCGGTGCATGTGATCAAAATACGGCAGGCGTCTGAATGTTTCTGCGGGAAAAACTTTCAGCCCGCATCCGGTATCAGGTGTGTCATCACCAAGCAGTGAGCTGCGAATCTTGTTGGCGACTTTTGATTGAAATCGCTTCCAGGCTGTATCTTTACGGGCTTTGCGGTAACCGGCGATACAGAAATGTTCTGAATCAGAAAATGCAGCAGCGGCTTTCAGCATGGCGGGTATATCAGCAGGATTGTTCTGGCCGTCAGCGTCAAGGGTGACAATCAGTTTTCCACTTGCATGGGCTACGCCGGTAAATATGGCGGTGCTTTGTCCCACAGAGCGTTTGTGCCGGATGAGTCGTACAGGCACAGAAGCGGTTCTGCTCACAGCCAGTATCCTGCCGGCGGTGTCATCAGTACTGCCATCATCAACATAAATAATTTCGTAAAGGCATTGCAGACCGGGAGTCTGAATAATTTCTTCAACGAGAGGGGCAATATTGTCCTGCTCATTTTTGGCAGGAATAATGACAGAAAGATCCAACTGAGTTCCTCTTCAACATAACGTTGTACTGCGAATCAGATGGAATCATACAGATAGAAACTTAAGAAAAGCTTAAGAATGAAGATAAGGCACACGCTGTCTTTCAGCGTGTGCATAATAGATACGAATTACTTCGCTTTACCTTGTTTGGCAACGGCATCCATCATCGCTTTGATCGCTTCAGGATCGCCCAGGTATTCTTTAGAAATTGGTTTCAGATCGGCATCCAGTTCGTATACAAGCGGTACACCGGTAGGAATGTTCAGTTCCAGTACTTCTTCTTCTGACATACCGTCCAGATACTTAACCAGTGCGCGCAGGCTGTTACCGTGAGCGGCAATAACTACGCGCTTGCCATCCTGAATGGTAGGACGGATAACGTCGTGCCAGTAAGGCAGTACGCGGTCGATGGTCAGCGCCAGACTCTCTGCGCGGGGCAGAATGCTTGGATCAACATGGCTGTAACGACGGTCATGGCCGGGGAAGTGTTCGCTGCTTTCTTCAACTGCCGGAGGTGGTACGTCGAAGCTGCGACGCCAGATTTTCACCTGGTCTTCACCGTGTTTTGCTGCAGTTTCTGCTTTATCCAGACCTGTCAGGCCACCGTAGTGACGTTCGTTCAGACGCCAGTGGCGTTGTACAGGCAGGTAATGCTGTCCCATTTCTTCCAGCGCGATGTTCAGTGTTTTGATTGCGCGCAGCAGTACAGAGGTATAAGCGATGTCAAACTCAAAGCCTGCATCTTTCATCAGTTTACCCGCGTTCTGTGCTTGCGCAACGCCGGTTTCAGTCAAATCCACATCGTGCCAGCCAGTGAAGCGGTTTTCCAGATTCCACTGACTTTCGCCGTGACGGATAAGTACCAATTTATACATAGAAGTTCCCTAAGTCCTGGTAATAGAAAAATGGTAAAGGCATACACACTGCTATGCCAATTTTACATTCGAAAGTGCCGCTATCATCCTTTATTCGCGGTTAAAAATCCAGTTTGAGGAAAGATGTTATACCAGATGATTTTGCTCAAAGCTTGACCATACGGGCGTTTCGGGAGAATGAGGCATGTGTCAAAAATCAGTCTGGTCTGAAATGTGCTTTATCAACAGTGAGTATGAATTTCCGGATGCGCCAGTCAGCATAAACTGAGCGACAAACCGGCAGTAAGGATTATCATCCCGGGCTATACAATATGCGCGGTTTAACGACCGCGGGCGAATAGCTCAGGCATGTCTAAGTTAGTCAGGAGTGATAACTATGTGTCTTGATACGATCAAAATTCAACGTAAACGTGGAAAAGCCATTAAAACAGGCGAAAGCCGGGCTGAAAATGAAACCCGTACCGGTAAGCAATATCGCTATAAGGCACGGGGCACACGAACTTCACAACTAGTGAACAAAGCGGTATCTCACCCCGTTTACGCCAATTAAAGAGAAAAGGCCGGTTTAACCGGCCTTTTTTCATTTAGAACAAAGCGTTCTATATCAGTGAAAAAGATTCCTGCAAACACTTAACCGCAGCCAGTGTTTTTACTGGTGTTGCATCATGCTTCGGTGCAACCGCGTAGACATCATATTTCGGCGCTTTCCATTCAGGCAGAATGTTTACCAGTTTGCCAGTTTCAATGTACTCTCTGACTTCCGGCTCAGGCAGCACGGCGTAACCAAGGCCATCCAGAGTCAGGCGGATCAAAGCTTGTACCGAGTCCACCATCAGACGGGGCGGATTAGGGAGAGCTTTATCTTTTCCTTCCTGTGATTCCACATAATCCCGCATTCCCGGATGAGAAATATACGCATGGGGTGCTAAATCAGTACTGTTAACGGTATCCAGATCTGCCAGCGGATGGTTTGCTGCTACGCAGACAATCAGATCCCAGGTGGCCAGATGGCGGCAGTGCAGATTTACGTCGTTTACTTCCTGCAATGAAATCGCAAGATCCGCACCGCTGGCAATGACATCAGTAGTCTGGCTGGTTAATTCCAGTGCCACTTTAATTTTGGGAAATTCAGACAGCAATGCCTGCAAAGGTTTACTCAGCAGACCACCACCGAACCCTTCCGGCGCGACAATACGTAAGCGGCCTGAGGGGGTTTCCTGAAGTTGCTCAATCTGGTGCTGAGCCTCTTCTGCCACACGGATAAGTTCCATGCTGGTTTTATAATAAATGTGACCGGCCTCTGTCAGGCTGATGTGTCTGGTGTTACGGTTAAACAGACTGAGTCCGATTTCCTGTTCCAGTTTGCGCAGCTGCTGGCTGATGGCAGACACGGTCATGTGAAGTTTTTTGGCTGCGATACTCATGTTGCTGGTATTAGCAACTTCAACGAAAATTTGCAGCGAACGGAGAAGCTTGGTGTTCATATAGCGAATGATTCCTGTGAAATCTCAGAAGAAATGAGTTGAGAATTCATGCGAGTCAGTTTAGTCTAAATGGAAATAATTCTCATTTCTTGATAATCCTTACTCAGCCAGAATAAGGGTGCGGGCTGAAAGAGTCGATTCCATCACGTTCAATCTGTAGGACAACGGGATAAACAGCTTGTTCCGGCGGGCTTATCAGGAGAAAGGGGAAGATTCCGACCCGGAATATACCGGGAATATGAATGTGCGCTGACATTAAAATTGTTCATTTAAGGAGTGTCTGTTAATGGGATGTACCGTGGTACGCCAATTGTCATCAGCAAAACGCCGTGGGTTAGCTGGTGCCGTTCTGTCTTTATCTCTCGCTGTTTTTCCTGTTTTGTCTCATGCCAGTGAAGTAAAGGTTACCTTGCCCCGTTTATCTGTGGCTGAATACCATGCACCTTATGTTGCCGTCTGGCTGGCTGATGCTAAGCAGAAGCGGGTAAAAGACGTTGCCGTATGGTATGACGTGGAAATGGAAAACGGTAAAGGCGAAAAATGGCTGAAAGATTTGCGCCTTTGGTGGCGTCGCAGTGGCCGCAGTGCCGATTTACCTATGGACGGTGTAAGTGGTGCTACCCGTCGTCCAGGTGAGCACACCATCGACTTGTCCGGACAGTTCGATGATATTCCTGCCGGAGAATATACCCTGAACGTTGAAGCTGCCCGGGAACTGGGTGGCCGTGAAGTATTAAGCGTGCCTGTCACATTGCCTGTTTCTGCATCGCAACATCAGGTTGCAGAAGGTGATCAGGAACTGTCTGAAATTGAATTAACTTTGGAGCCATAAATGAAAATTAAACATCTGATCGGTACCGGCGTTGTTGCCTTGTCTTTAATCGCAACACCGGCACTGGCTCACCGTGCATGGATTAAGCCGACAACCACTGTTGTGTCAGGCGATGACGAGTGGATCAGCTTCGATGCTGCCGTAGCAAACGGCATTTTTACCCCTGATCACTTCGCACTGGGCACAGAAGGTATTACGGTGACTTCGCCTTCCGGTAAAGAAGTGGCGAAGCAGCACGAACAGAAACTACGCTACCGTAGTGTTTTTGACATCAATGTGAAGGAAGAAGGCACGTACCGTGTTGAAACGGCATCCCAGTCGCTGATGGCATTCTGGAAAGACGCAGACGGTAAGCGTCAGATGTGGCCCGGTCGCGGTAAAACCGGCACGCTGGAAGAATTCAACAAAGCAGTACCGAAAAAAGCAGACGGTCTGGAAGTGGTTGAATCATCACGCCGGATTAACGTATTTGCTACTCTGGGTGAACCTTCAGAAGACGCCATCAAACCTACAGGTAAAGGCCTGGAGCTGGATGGTAAAACGCATCCGAATGACCTGTATACCGGTGAAGAAATCAGCCTTGGCTTCCTGATGGATGGCGGTGCTGCCACCGGCACGAAAGTGACTATTGTAAAAGACGGTGAAAAGTATCGTGATACTGACGACGCGATGAACCTTACAACTGACGCTAACGGCCAGATTGCAGTTACCTTTGAGGAACCTGGCATGTACTGGCTGGAAGCTGAGTTTGAAGATGACAACGCAAAAGCACCGGCGCAGAAACGCCGTGGTATGTTCGTTCTGGTAATGGAAGTATTACCTCTGTAAACCGTTTATTTTTTGCTAAATGGCAGCGCAGTTACCGCTCACTGACGGGGTAACTGCGCATTGTGTTTCTTCAGTATTTCCGCTTAAAATCCTTAATTCTTTTTACATATCCGGATTTTATCTATGACCCTTTCCATCACCGGTGCACGCTCACTGGTTTTTGCATTATTTTCGTTGCTGATGCTGGGTGGCTGTGCAACGCCTGCCGTAGTAGCCCCCGCGGATAACACACTTTCAACGGAAGCTTTCGGACCAAAGCAGTTTCAACAGGAAGGTTTTACTGCCGTCGTGGTGGCATACGGGCCTGAAATGAAGGGGATTCTGGGCCGTATCGAGGCTGATTCCGGCGCTCAGATCACACAGGTCGTGAAGTACAAAGGTGTAACCTACCGTATAGGTAAATACCATGATGAACCCATTCTTGTATTTGCGACGGGCATGAGTATCGCCAATGCTGCACTGACCATGCAGATGGCTTTCGATTATTTTCCTGTGAAACAGGTGGTGTACATGGGGATTGCCGGCGCGGTGAATCCGGACTGGCAGCCAGGTGACGTGATTGTGCCTGTGCGCTGGTACTATCATGATGAAAGTGTGTACACCAATCCGGATAAACAAAACCCGGGCAATTACGTGTTGCCGGAATATTACGCCAGATTTTTGCAGGAACAGCCGGAGCGCAGACAAGTGGACCCGCACCTGCCGGCATACAAGAACTTTCACTTTATCCAGCCTGACGAAGTGCTGATCATTAAAGATGGCCTGGATGAGCCGGTGGATACGGCTTATTTCTCTGCGACCCCCCGTTTGCTGGATGCAGCAAGAAGTGCCATGCTGGCCTTGCCGGACCAGATGATTCTGGGCGAACGCAAAGCAAAATTAACGGTAGGTGGTAACGGCGTGACCGGTTCGGTATTTCTGGATAACCGCGAATACCGCCAGTGGACACGTGATGTATTCAAGGCCGAAGTGACAGAAATGGAATCTGCTGCAGTCGGTCAGGTTTGCACGATAAATGATGTCGATTGGGTTATAATTCGTGCTATCAGCGATCTTGCCGGCGGGCAGGAAGGCGTAAATGTAGAACATATCTACGATCAGGAAGTGTCGCGGGTGGGTGCAAACGTATTGTTTGCTGTACTCGACGCATTAGCCAGGGAAGATTAATGACCGCGAAGGTTATACATCAGTATAACTTTCGTATTTTGTTAACGCATTATTCTTTTTTATTGGTTATGCTGGTATGACAAGTAGTTCAGGTTGTAGTTATGTTTAAAATTCTCGTTGTCGAAGACAGTCAGATAGTCCGTAAAATTTTAAATAAGCTGGTGGAAGATAACCCTCACTTTCACAGTGTGCTGTGTTCGGATTATGCTGAAGCAAAGCAAAAGCTGGACAGCGGCGAAGAATTTCTGGCAGCGATAGTCGACCTGAACCTGCCCGACGCTCCGCGTGGTGAGATCGTAGAGCTGATGCTCTCTCATGACGTGCCTACGGCCGTACTGACCGGTAACTTTGATGAAACATTACGTACCTCCCTCATCGACAAAGGCGTACTGGACTACATCACCAAAGAATCCCGCTATTCCTACATGCAGGTTATCAAGCTGATTGACCGCCTGCGTAAAAATCTGACCACCAAAGTACTGGTGGTTGATGATTCCACTACCAGCAACTCTTACCTGTGTGCTTTTCTGCGCAAATTCCGTTTTCAGGTGTTGTCAGCATTTGACGGAGTGGAAGCGTTGCAGGTACTGGCTGAAAATCCGGATATTAAACTGGTTATCTCTGACTACATGATGCCGAATATGGACGGCTTTGAACTGGTTAAAGCCGTGCGTCAGGATCGTAACTTCCAGGACCTGGTGTTTATTGGTTTATCTGCCAATGGTAACAGTGTGTTATCTGCCAAGTTCATTAAAAGCGGCGCTAATGACTTCCTGAGTAAGCCGTTTTATCACGAAGAGTTTTTCTGCCGGGTGCTTCAAAACCTCGAAGCCCAGGAGATGCTGGTCACCATCCGCGATTCCGCGAATCTGGACCCGCTGACAAAAACATACAACCGGCGTTACCTGTTTGAACAGGGTGAGGCACTGTTCAAAAATGAAGGGCGTCTGGGCGGGCTTACTGTCGCCATGATTGACGTTGATGACTTTAAACAGGTTAATGATACCTACGGACACAAAGCCGGCGACCATCTGTTACAGGAATTTGCCAGCCTGATGGGAGATTGTTTCGGTAAAGATCTCTATGCCCGCTATGGTGGTGAGGAATTCACTGTAATTTCAACCCGTGATTATGCTGCTTTGCTGGACGATTTGAATATTTTTCTGACAAGAGTCCGCGAGCATGAGTTCACCGAGCATCGTCTCAATCTTACCTGCAGCATAGGCGTGTGTGCGGAAGAGATGCAGAATCTGGAACAACTGGTAGAGAAAGCTGATGCCCGGTTATACCGTGCTAAATATTCAGGCAAGGATCAGATTGTCGATATGGATTGATGCTGTTCTCTGAGCAGCAAAGATAGCGGTGTCTTTGGTCCGGGACTGACCAGTAAAAGAATTACAATTTGCAAAAGGATATTTGTATGACCCGTGTCTCCCGTCTGCCGGCGATGTGCTGGCTCGCTTTTATTATGCTTTTCCCTGCTCTCAGTGCAGCCGGTGACAGTGTGCCGGCCTCTGTGGATGAACTCGACGCTGCTATTGAAGGAATCTTAGAAGACAGCCACATTCCTTCAATGGCATGGGCAGTCATTCAACCCGGCCAGGCCGCCCATATTAATACCTTCGGGGTAAAAGCGCCCGGCTCATCTCAGGCGGTAACGCCTTCCACGACTTACCGTATCGCTTCCATCAGTAAAATGTTCGTAGGTATCGCTGCTATGCGACTTATTGAACAGGGACGCATCAATCCTGAAGACAATGTCAGGGACGTTTTGCCTGATCTTCAATTTGAAAACCCCTGGCAAGCGACTCATCCGCTGAAGGTTAAGCATTTACTTGAAAGTACCACCGGCTGGGACGACTTGTCGCTGAAGGAACATGTGTATGACAATGCTGATGTCATGCCCCTCAGTGAAGCGTTCGGGATAAATCCTGACAGCCGGGTATCCCGCTGGGCGCCCGGCACCCGTCATGCGTACTCTAATTCCGCGGCAGTGGCCACCGCTATGCTGATAGAGCAGGTAACCGGTGAGCCGTTTGCAGACTATATCCGCGATACCCTCTTTATTCCCCTTGGATTTGAAAATACGTTTTACGCAGAGCCTGAGCAAAACAGCGATGCTGCATCCGGCGTCAGCGGTGGTCAGGTTGTGCCTCATCAACACTTGTTAATGTATCCGTCAGGCGGCGTGTCATCCAGTATCAATGATCAGGCTAAGCTGCTGGCATTCTTTACCGGACGTGGTTCGCCACTGCTCAGCATAGACAGTGTTAACCGCATGGAGGTAAGTGATACTACGAATGTGCATCAATTCGATGGTGGTTACGGCATCTATAATTTTGCCCGCTATTACGGCGGATATGCTTACCGGGGACATGACGGGGCGTTAACCGGCTGGACATCAGAACTGGCGTATTCTCCGGAGGGTGGATACGGGTTTGTGATTTTGCAGAACAGCGATGATGCCAGTGTGCTGTATAAGGTGGGAAGAAAAATCAGTGACTTCCTGGTTTCGCAGACAGATTCCCCTTCAGTGATAAGTCAGCCGGTACCGGATGAATGGAAGCAAAAGTCCGGCTACTACCGGTTTATTAATACCCGCATAGAAAAGCAGTATTTTATCGAGCGTCTGGTCGCTCCGGTTATGATCCATGTGGAGGATGGCGGAGCGAAGCTGTCCAGCGTGTTTCCGCCGGGTTGGAACCGGGAATTAACCTACGCAGGTGACAATCGCTGGCAAAATGAAAAGGGTGAGATTGTGATGGCTGCGGCCACGGATCCCCTTGCCGGTGAGGTTATTCATTACGGTGATCGCGTACTGGTGAAAGTCTCAGCCTTCAACGCTGTTGCCGACAAGGTCGTGTTATTTGCCTGGCTAATCTTTTTACTTATTGCGCTGTTGTATACACCGGTCTGGCTGATAAATAACGCCAGGGGGAAAATTACCACGGTACACGGAAAACAACTCCGTAAGTGGATGTCACTGTCAGCGGTCAGTGCATTTGTTTTTCTGCTCGCGCTGGGCATTGGCATGAGCAACCCCTTTGCTTATCTGGCGGCCCCCGGCTTAATGTCGGTTGTCTTGTTCATCAGCTCTGTTGTTCTGCCTCTGGTGACAGTATGGGCAGGCATTCAGACGGTCATTTACAGCCGTTCAGATACATCCCGCTGGCTGAAGGGCTTTGTGCTGATATTCATTGTGCTGCAGCTGATGGTTGTCGCTTATCTTGCGTATTTTAGTGCTGCCGGTATCGTTTCCTGGACATAAACAGTAAGGGCTGACAGCGCAATGCTGTCAGCCAGGTGGCACTCTCAGTGTACGTTACGGGTATATTCGATGGTTTTGGTGGCAAGCCGCACCTCTACCAGAAATACCAGTAAAGCTGATATCAGTGATGCCATTGCCAGAATAAACAGTGTGATGACCAGCGTATCGAGATTGATGCGCCATAATTCACCGGAAAACAAAGTAACAATCACCGAGCACACCAGCAAACCTGCGGTTACACACAGGCCGATCGCCCAGTTAATCACACCCACTCTGCGCCACAGCATAATAATTTCACGTTTGTTTTTCTGGATCCGCTCAGCATCAGCAAAGGTTTGGATATTCCGTTCAGCTACCCGTACGCGGTCGGAAATACGACCCAGACGGCCAGACATCACGTTCAGAAAGCCGGCGATACCGGCTAGCAAAAATACCGGCGCAACGGCAATTTTAATGAGTTCAGAAAGGGGGGTGATTAAAGTATCCAATGAATAAAACCTGCTAATTCAACAACCGCGCAAGTTTATCCTATGCCCCGTGCAATTTCACCCGCCCGGGTTCTGACTGGCTCATATTGAACGGTGTAATCAGGGCGTTAACCCGGTCTTAACCCTGACTGATGTAATGTTGCAGCATACGATTAAACCGGGTGTAGTAATGAAGATGAATTTGCCGGTGCTCACAGTGAGCATCGCATTAATACTGTCTGGGTGTGCCAGCACCGGAGACACCACTGATAAAGCATTAAGTGAACGGGTGACTGAGGAAATGGGGAACACGGTATCCTGGTTGCCTCAGTCAGACTCTGCTGTGAGAACAGCCAGTCTTGATCAGTTGTTGCCGGTAGAAGCCGTGCAGGCGCTGGTGGACGAGGCGATAGCGCATAATCCCGGTTTGCAGCAAACACTCATTACACTGAAGCAATCGAAAATACGGGAGACGTCTGCCAATGCGTCCCGCCTGCCACAGGCATCGGCCAGCTTGTCCGGTAATAACAGTGAAAATAGTGACACCTCCTACAGTGCTTCGGTGAATGTCAGCTGGGAAATTGATATCTGGAACCGCATCGGTGACAGTGTGGATGCCGCGGCTTTTACTACCCGCAGTAATGCGGCGGCGTTGCAGTCGGCAAGGGCCACGCTGGCGGCCAGTGTGATGCAGGGATACCTGGATATCATCAGCCAGCAGAAAATTCTGGATATTGAAAAGAAGAAGCTGGCCGCGCTTGAGAACAGCGAGAGCATCATTTTAAACCGTTACCGCACCGGTCTGGGCACACTGGCAGATTTAGATACAGCCCGTACCAGCAGTGCAACGTCACGGGCCAATATTGCTGAATACGAAAATAATCTGGCCAGTTCAAAACGTGCACTGGCAGTTTTGCTGGGGCGCAGCGATATGTCACTGGCTGATGTTGCCATCAGCGAGTCGTTCCCTGATGTGGTGTTGCCGCTGGCTGCATTGCCGGAACAGGACCTGGCACGGCGCCCTGATCTGATGGCGGCGTATTATCAGATTAAAGCTAACGAATCTTCTGAAAAAGTGGCGTACAAGCAATTACTGCCGTCACTGAATATTACCGCAGCCCTGAGTGATTCAGGTACAACACCCGCGCTGTCGTTGTTCAAAGACCCCGTGTGGAGCTTGCTGAGCAGTATTACGGCACCGCTGTTTCAGGGCGGTGAGCTGCGGGCAAATATCGCGCTGGCAGAGCTGGATACACTGAACAGCTGGTGGAACTATCAGGACACACTGCTTACCGCGGTACAGGAAGTGCAGGCAACACTGGATCTGGAAAACAGCTATCAGCGCCGGCAACAGCACATCAGTCAGGCTTACAGCAATTCACGGCGTAGTCAGGACAACTACACCAGTCAGTATCGTCAGGGGCTGAGTGATATTCTCGATTTATTGTCGGTTACCCAGACTACCTATTCCCTTGAAGCACAACTGGTTCAGCTTCAGCGCAATCAACTTTCAAACCGTATCGATTTAGGGCTGGCACTCGGCCTTGGAGTATCGTCATGAGTCAGCAACGTAAAACCCTTTTCATCACTCTGGGCGCAGTCTGCGTGGTCATTCTCGCTGTTATGTTAATTAGTGGAAATGGTGCACCACCGGGACCGCCTGGCGCGCCGTCTTCTGCTAATGCGACAAAGCCTGAGACTGCCGGCACAGAAAATGGTAACGAGAAGACACAACAGGCTGCACCGGCAGGCAGGATGCCGGGCGCAGGGCAACAGCAAACCACGACCATTCCTGAAGTGGGTGTGGTTAGTGTGGCTGCAAAGTCTCATAAGGCCAATGTAGAAGGCTATGGTCAGGTAAATCCCCGTTTTAATCTGACGTTATCTGCGCAGGTGTCCGGACAGGTACAGTCGCTGAGTAAACGGTTTGAAACCGGCGCACAGTTTAATAAAGGGGACGTACTGGCCACCATCGACAATACCGATTATGAACAGGCCGTAGCGGCAGCACAGGCTACGCTGGAAGACGCAAAGGTGGCGCTGGAAGAAGAACGCTTACAGGGTCAGCAGGCATTGTCTGAATGGCAACGTTCCGGACTGGAAGGTGAGCCGTCATCTTCTCTTGTTCTGCGCGGACCGCAACTGGCTGCGGCAGAAGCCACAGTTGCCCAGGCAGAAAAAGCGCTGGCGCAGGCGCAGCGTGACCTGGCCTTTACTCAAATTACTTCACCGTTTAACAGTGTGGTGGTAACCCGTAGCATCCAGCCCGGCAGCTTTGTGCAATCCGGCGCTGAAGTAGCCGCATTGTATGCCACGAATGTAGCAGAAATTGCGATACCGCTGTCAGCGACACAATGGAACAATCTGCCGTCACCGGCGACACTGAAACAAACGCCCTGGCCGGTCACACTGACCGACATGGACGGTTTAACCCGCTGGGAAGGTGTGGTTGAACGGGTAGAGCAGCATCTGGACACCACATCCCGACAGCGAAGCGCGATCGTGGTGGTCAACGACCCGCTTGCTCAGGCATCTCCGCTGTATTTTGGTACGTATGTGGTGGCAGAAATTGCCGGCCGTGAATGGCAGGATGTGTGGCAAATTCCGTCTTCTGCGATTTCGCAGAAACAGGAAGTATGGTACGTCACGCAAAATAATACGCTGGATAAATTTACTCCGCAGGTATTGTTTATGGAAAACGGTCACGCCTACATTACACCGGTTGCCGGCATGGAGAGTGCGAAAGTGGTTGTGCGGCCGCTGAACAGTTACCTCGTCAATATGAAAGTGAATCCGGTAGCGGAGGTCGGCAATGGCGGCGAATAACAGCAGTATCATCGGCTGGTTTGCCCGCAACCCGGTGGCGGCAAATCTGTTAATGCTGGGAATGATCATTGTTGGTCTTGCGTCTTTGGGTGATATCCGTAAAGAAGCTTTCCCCAGCATGGATCCCCGCTTTATCAATGTCTCCATGACCTACGACAGCGGTGACGCGGTACAGGCCGAAGAGGGCATTGCGATTAACATCGAAAATGCGCTGGAAGGTGTGCCCGGTATTAAGCGCATTACCTCTACGTCTACAGCCAGTGGCAGTAATGTACAGATTGAAAAGGAAAGTGATTACGATCTTGATACGCTGCTTACGGATGTAAAAACCAAGGTAGACAGTATCTTCAATTTCCCGTCTGATGCAGAAAAGCCGGTGATATCCAAAGGCCGGCGGCAGGATCACGTGATTTGGGTGCAGCTTTACGGCGATACTGACCACGCCACATTGCAACAACTGGGCGATCAACTGGAGCGGGATTTACTCGCCAAAGACGGAATTCGTGAGGTCAGTACGCCTAATTTTATTGACCCCATGATGTCCATCGAAATCGACGAGGCTAAGTTACAGGCATACGGACTAACCATGTCTGATATCGCTGATGCCATTAATCAGGAGTCGGCTACTGCCCTTACAACCAGTTTGCGAAACAAAGAGAAGGTGATCCGCCTTAAGGCCTCTGAGCAGGCTTATTATGCAGAGGACTTTGCCAACATTCCGCTACTGGCAGACGACAGCGGCACATTCCTGACAATCGGAGATGTGGCTGTCGTGACCGACATGTTTGCCGATGATGCTTACACGCTTGCCCGTTACAATGGTGTGAACGGCTATGGTATTCAAATCGTGATGGATGAAAACGGCGATGTGGTGAACATGGTGGCACAGGCGAAAAGCGTGGTAGAAGAGTGGCATGAGCGGGGTCTTTTACCGGAAGGCGTAGAGCTGGAAACCTGGTATGACCGCAGCACCATGATTACCGATCGTCTCGCCCTGCTGACTAAAAATGCGCTGTCCGGCATTGTGCTTGTGTTTATCACGCTGGCAGTGTTTCTCAATCTTCGCGTGGCGTTCTGGGTGGCCGCCGGTCTGCCGTTTATTTTCTTTGGTACCCTGTTTTTCATGACGGACAGCTTCGTTGATATGACCATCAACGAAATGACTACCTTCGGGTTTATTATGGCGCTGGGTATCGTGGTGGACGATGCCGTGGTGGTGGGGGAAAGTGTCTACGCCACCAGGCAGAAATACGGAGATACGCTGCAAAACACCATCAAAGGCACCATGCGGGTTGCCGTTCCCACATTGTTCGGGGTACTGACGACTGTTGCGACGTTCTTTGCATTGTCTAACGTGGAAGGCGGGCTGGGTAAGCTTTATTCCCAGTTCGGCATGATTGTTACCATCTGTCTGCTGCTGTCGGTGGTGGAATCAAAACTCATTTTGCCTTCTCACCTGGCCCATTTACCGACACACAGAAAACCCCGTAAGGGCATTGCAGATCTGTGGGGCAAAGTGCAGCGGGGTGCTGATCGCGGCTTAAACTTCTTCAATGAACGGATGTATCAGCCGGCACTGCGCAAAGCCATTCAATATCGCTATGCCGCCGTCATGCTGTTTGTCGCTCTGTTTATTCTGGTGATTGGTATGCCAATGAACGGTGTGGTGCGGGTAGGCTTTTTCCCCAGTATGCCGGGAGACACGGTGGAAGCGTCTATGACGTTGCAAAGTGATGCCAGCTTCGGTCAGAACGAGAAAAACCTGACACGGCTCGAAAACACACTCAATGAAGCGGATGATTTTCTGATGAATAATCTGGGCCTTGAAGGTTCAGGCATCGCCAATTTGCAGGTGACGGCGTCCGGCGATCAGAGTGGCAGCATCATTGTTTCACTGGCAGAGGGTCAACCCTACTCGCTGGATGAACTGGCCTCGAAATGGCGTGAGCTTGCCGGTGAACCGGAAGGGGTGAAGCAGTTAAAAATTCAGTCCCGCAGGGAAATGGTAAACGCCTTCCAGGTGGAGCTGAAGAGTATCAGCGACAGCACGCTGACGGCAGCAGAAGCTGCGTTCCGTGAAGCGCTGGCAAACATCGACGGTGTGCACAGTGTAGAAAGCTCACTGACACCGGGTGAAGCCATGTTGCGATTCGAATTGACGCCGCAGGGCCGCGCACTGGGCATGGACACAAAGAGCTTGTCACAGCAGTTGCTGCGGGCATTTGGTGGTGAAATCGTGCAGCGTTATCTGCGCGATAAAAACGAAGTAAAAGTGCGGGTACGTTACCCTGAAGCTGACCGGGCAAACCCTGCTGATATTCTGAACGCCAGAGTGCGTTTGAACGACGGCACTGTGGTGCCGCTGGACGTGGTTGCCCGTATTATCCCTGACAGCCAGCAGAAGCAAATCACCCGGATTGACGGTTTGCGGGCGCTTACTGTCTCTGCATCCGTTGTCAGTGATGAAATTACCTCAACAGAGCTGGTGGAAAAACTGAACAGTGAGCTGGTGCCGGTGCTTACCCGCCAGTACCCGGATTTGTCAGTGCATTTTGCTGGTGAAGCAGAGCAGCAGGAAGAAACACAAAGCTCTATGGAAACGGTGTTTATCCTTGCACTGGTGGCCATTTACGCTTTGCTTGCCATTCCGCTTAAATCTTATGTACAGCCGGTGATCATTATGATGGCAATCCCCTTTGGTGTGGTAGGCGCTATCCTCGGTCACTGGAGTAACGGTTTGATGATGAGTCTGTTGTCTCTGAACGGTATTCTTGCCCTCAGCGGCGTGGTGGTGAACGATTCGTTGCTGCTGGTTTCCCGTTATAACGAGTTACGCCGCTTTGGTGCCGATGTGCAGGACGCCATTATCGAGTCGTGCAGCAGTCGCCTGCGGGCAGTATTGCTGACATCCGTGACGACGTTTGCCGGGCTGTATCCTATTCTGGGGGAAACCTCCAAACAGGCACAGTTTCTGATCCCTGCTGCAGCATCGCTGGGCTATGGTATTCTGTTTGCTACTGTCATCACCCTGTTGTTAATTCCTGCACTGGTGTTAATTAATGAAGATGTGCGAAGCCTGATGGTGCGTGGCCGTGAGCATTTAAGAAAACGTTTCGGAGACCGTGATGACCACATTACTGCTGGTTGAAGACGATTTAGATTTAGCCGGGAACATTGTTGATTATCTGGCACTGGAAGATTTCGACTGCGATCATGCCAGTAACGGTGTGGCGGCACTGAATTTTCTGTCTGAAAACGAATATGCCGTAGTGATCCTCGATATTAATCTGCCGAGACTGGATGGCCTGTCTGTGTGTGAACGGTTACGTGAAAAGGGCGACGATACGCCGGTTATCATGCTCACCGCACGGGATCAGTTAGATGATAAGCTGGCAGGGTTTGCGAAAGGTGCTGATGATTATCTGGTAAAACCCTTCGCCATGGCCGAGCTGGTGGCACGTTTGCAGGCGCTGTCGCTACGACGAAGCGGGCAGGTAAAGCAATTGCGATGTGGTGAACTGTGTGTGGATGTGAACGGAAAAATGGCCACGCTGGCAGGTGAGCCGGTGAAAATGAGTCCTACGGCGTTTATCGTACTCGAACAGCTGGTGCGGGCGTATCCTTCGCCGGTCTCCCGCGAAATGCTTTCTCAGGCCGTGTGGGGAGAAAACCGGCCGGACTCCAATAGCCTGAAAGTACATATTCATCATTTAAGAAAGGCATTGGGGAAAGAAAGCGGTTTGGATGTGCAGTCTGCCACCGGTGTAGGTTTCAAATTAGTTTCCGGAGCGCAATAGTATGGTTCGTGGCTTCAGTCTGAGCTTGAGACGCTATATTCTCATTGCCCTGCTGGTAATGGGAACCGTCGTCATCTCCGGTTTTAGTGTGCTCGCAATGATGAACTTTTTTGCCGGCATGGACGGCGTCATGCGTGGCAACATGATAGCGGCCGCGAGAGAGATCCGGGTTGAGCCGGGCAAACCGAAAGAAGTATTAAGTTTTATTGTCGCTGCCGACTGGAAGGATTTTCCGGACAGCGTAAAAACAAAATTTAATCCGGACAAACTCCGGCCATTTCATTTACATAAAGCCGTTGAGCGATCGTTTATCTTCTTCAGGCCGTCCAGTGCCGTATTTGTGGTAAAAATTTCCGATCGTCATGGCAGGTATCCCGACCGGTACGTGGCCCAGGTGTTTGACTCTCTTAAACTCGATGACGAACCTGAATTCATGATATCCCATGAAGGCTGGTCCATGCTCCTTGGGCTGGGCGTGCTGGTGTTATTCGCCGGGGTGCTGATGATCCTGCTGCGCAGCGTATCGAGACCTGTGGAAAGGCTGCGGTTATGGGCTCAGGGGCTCAATGAACAAACACTGGAACAACCCGTGCCGGAATTCAAATATCAGGAGCTTAATGAGTTGGCAGGTATTGTCCATTCCAGCCTGCAACATGTGCGGGAAGGACTGGTGAGAGAGCGGGAGTTTGTTTCCCACGCCAGCCATGAACTTCGTACCCCTATTGCGGTTATTCGTTCCAGTGTGGAGCTGTTGCATAAACTGGAAGAGAAAGGTCCGTCAAAAGGCGCAAACGCCATCCGTCGCATTGACCATGCTTCCCACACTATGACCGATCTTACTGAAACCCTGCTTTGGCTTAGCCGTCAGGATCATGATGAACTGGCCGTATCTGACATTCAGCCGGGAGGTATGTTGTCTGCGCTGGTACAGGATTTACAGTATTTGCTGACCGGAAAACAGGTGAACGTGGAACTCGCCACGGATGAGGCTGTTTGCTCTATTTCGCCGACAGCCCTTCGCATTGTATGCGGTAACCTTATCCGGAACGCATTTCAGCATACCCAAAGTGGTACAGTTACCATCAGCCAGTCTGGTCATACTCTGACTATCGTCAATCGTGAAGACGATGCGGAGCAGTGCGATGATCCTGCAGGAAACGACGAATTAGGTTACGGTCTCGGCCTGGAACTGGTAAAAAGGGTCACAGCCAAGCTTGGCTGGACCTATCAGCATCGCTTTACTGCTGATGGCTGTGAAGTGAGTATTGTACTTAACAGTTAAACCAATTGACCGGCAGTCATATCAGGGGACAAAATTTGTCCCCGTTCGATTGTCTTCATCGTCTGTAAATAAATAATCGCCAGGTGCTTGCGGACTGTCAGCCATCCATTAACAGGTTCTTTTATGAAATTTCCGGTTATTTTCCTTTTACTCATTAGTCTCGGCGGGTGCGGAACAGACAAGTCTCCCTCTGAACAAAACAAGACTGCCGGGAACACGCCTGCACCGGTTCAAATTGCCTTTCTTGCAGACATTCACTTGCATGATTTCTTCGCTGCAGCTAAAGATTTGGATGCATCTGAACTGCCACTGATAGCAGATACCCCGATCTCAGGTAACAGCACGCAGGGAGCACAAACGCCGGTGTTGATGCGCAGTATGCAGGCACAGCTCAACAGTACCCGGCTGTTTAATGAAAACTACTTTGTTTTTCGCGCAGCACTGGATGAGATTGCTGCCAAAGGCATTAAGCTGGTGGCGTTACCCGGAGATTTTTCAGATGACGGACAGCCCGCCAACGTTAGGGCGCTGGCTAGCATTCTGGCTGAATACACCGGAAAATACGGTATGCGCTTTTTTGCAATTACCGGCAACCACGACCCCGTGCGACCCTTTTCCCGTGCCGGAGGAAAGAAAGACTTCCTGCATCGCAGCGGTAAAGAGGTGGCGGTGATGAGTCCTGACCACCCTGATTGCCTGAATAAATCTGCATGGCAATGCAGCAATGCACTGCAGGAATGGGGCTATGCTGACATCATGGAAACCCTGAAATCACAGGGCTTCAGCCCGTCATCGCAGGATGTGTTATATGAAACCCCGTTTGGTACAGCCGATGTCAGTAAGCGTGGATGGCGCTGGTGCGACACCGGCAGTGAGGAAAGCAATACGGGCGAGAAGAGCAACCCGACTGAAGAGAACGGGGAATCTTGTATTTTCATGCCGGATGCCAGTTATCTTGTTGAGCCGGTAGAGGGTCTTTGGCTACTGGCTATCGACGCTAATGTGTATACACCAAAAGGAAAGGTTTCGTCGCTGGAATTTAATGGTTCAGGAAATGCGGGTTACAACGCGCTGGTGGACTACAAACCGGAACTTATTGACTGGATAGCGGGCGTAGTAAAGCGGGCAGAAGAGCAAAACAAGCGCCTGATTGCGTTCAGCCATTTTCCTATGGCGGACTTCTACGACAATACACAAAAGCAACTGGCTGAGCTGTTCGGAGACACCGGCATGCAACTAAAACGTATGCCGTCAGCTTCGACAACGAAAACTTTGTCTGATCTCGGATTGCGGTTGCACATGGCCGGACATATGCACCTGTACGACATTGCGCAGCCCGAAGACACCGGCGGGCTGGTGAATGTGCAGGTGCCGTCGCTGGCTGCCTATCAGCCAGGCTACAGCGTGGTTACCCTGAACAATGATGGCAGCGCTCAGGTAGATACTATCATTCAGCAACAAGTCGACCGTTTCGATACCTTGTTCCCTGTGTATGCTAAAGAGTGGCAATACCGCAAGCAGGCGGGACTGATAAACTGGGATAACACCATTCTGGATGCGCCGGACTACCTGCGTTTTACCGACGCGCATTTGAAAGAAGTGGTGCGACAGCGCTATGTGGGTCGTGAATGGCCTAAGCCGCTGGCTACGTTTATTCAAAACCAAACGGTTGGTGATGCACTGGAAACGCTGGTATGCGGCAATGTGAGTCGCATTACTGATGAAGGACTGCTTACAATGCCCGCCATCACACTGGCTAATGATTATTACCGTATCAGGAACGCCGGTCAGTTTGCTGACCTTGGTGGACGGGAAGTCGTGTACGAGCGTCTCAGTGATGCCACGTTACATTGTGTGTTGCCAGAAGTCGCCCCTGTGCAATCGCAACAGGTGAGGCGCTTTGTCGAACTGCTTAGCGACGTGGCGGTATCTCGTGATGTCACGTCAATAACGGTCAAGGGAGTTTAACAGGGCGCTTATGCGCCCTGATGTCAGCCTGCTATCGTATTGATCGCTTCTGCCAGCTTCTGCATGTGAGCAACCGGCGTGAAAATTTGCGGTGTCACGCGGATATTGCTGCCAGCGGACAGGCCTTTTCTGACCACAGTGAAAATGCCAAACTCTTTTTCCAGTTGTAGCTGAAGGGCGGCGTTTTCTTCATAGCTGGTTTTCCCTGCAAGTCTGAATCCTCCCATCCCGGATGCGTTCGCCGGAGATGTGGCCCCGAGAATTTCAATCGCTGCGTTGTCACGCAGGGGATGCGTCCAGCTTTCCCACAGAAATCGTAATCTGGCTTCTTTATTCTTGCCGCCTATTTTGCTATGAAAATTGAGGGCATCGGGCACGGTCATGAAACTGGCAAAATTGGAGGTGGCCAGATGGATGCGGTTCGATACATCACTGTCGCCGGCATCCTCGCCCGGGAACGGGCGCACCGCAGAGAGTGTTCCCTGACGCATATAAAGTGCTCCGACACCTACCGGCGAGCCAATCCACTTGTGAAGATTAAAAATGGCCCAGTCTACGCCAAGATCGTCAATGGTGAAGTCAATCAGCCCCCAGGATTGCGCACAGTCACAGATCACATAGATGCCCCGTTCCTTTGCCATTTCTGCAATTTTTCTTACTGGCATCACCAGGCCATGTTGATTACTGACATGAGTGAGCAACATCAGTTTTATGTCCGGATGTTGCTCGAACGCCTGTTGGTACGCCTCAAGATAGTCCTGTTCATCGCCATAGGCAGGAAGGTTTATTTTGGTACCTTTTACCTTACGGTCGGCGCTAAGCCAGGCCATCATGTCCTGATAAGCAGGATAATCGGTATCAGCCCACAAGATCTCATCGCCAGATGAGAAATCATCAAACTGAGTAATCAGGTCAACAAATGATTCGGTGGCATTGCGGGTAAGCATGACTTCTTCTTTTTTCACTTTGAGGGCATCAGCTACTGCTTCCCGTGCAGCATGTAAATCCTGACTGAAGTGCTTACGGGCGTACCACGACATCTCGCGGTTTACCCGCCGGGTGTGGTCAAAAAATGCCTGTTGAACCGGATTGGCCATCTTGCCCCAGTAACCCTGCTCGAGATTTATAATCTCTTTCTGAATATCGTACTGTTCTCTGATCTTTTGCCAGAATGCTTCGTCCTTCGTAACAGTTTCAACTGAACCGACCGGACTTTCAAATTGCTGAGCAGATAAAGATAAAGCAGTAAATGATGCGGCAAATGCCGCTGAATATTTCAAAAACTGTCTTCTGGATGACATGTGTTCCCCGAACCTTATTATTTTTGATGATGTTATATTGTTGCAATTTCTACGCTATAACCCTGAAATGTAAAAGTCCCGGTTTTGAGACGGATGTGCGGAAAATTTAGCCGAAGATGCAGTTGTCAGGAGATATGGACAGTGAAGCAGTGGGGGAGAGGAGGAGCTTGTCAGCCCCGTAAAGGCACCTGCACGATAAGCAGGTGCATCCTTTTGCTGGCCGGCTATCTGACTATTTATTCCGGACAGGTGCTCAAAGCAAAGCTTGTTTTCTTTCTGCTGGCAACTAACACCATGAGTAGCCCCAGTAATGCGGTGCCTGCGCCAGCTAAGGCTACTGCTGGTAATCCAAGACCTGCACTTATAACGCCGCCACCTAAAGCTGCGCCAACCGCATTACCAAGATTGAACGCTCCAATGTTCATTGCCGATGCCAGATTCGGCGCTTCGCTGGCTTCCTGAACCACCAATGATTGCAGCGGTGGAACCACAGCGAAGCTGGCGATGCCCCAAAGGAAAATCAGTGGCCCAACGATAACGGAAGAAGACATGGTAACGGTAAAGATCACCAGCAGCAGAATAACTGCAATTAACGATACGATTAACGTGCCGTACAAAGTGCGATCGGCATAGCGTCCGCCAAGCACATTACCCACCGCAAGCCCCACACCGTAAAGCACCAGCATAGCTGTTACAAAGGTGGTTGAAGCATAGGTTTCTTGCTGCAGAATTGGCACAATGTAAGTAAATACCGTGAACATAGAGCTGGCACCCACCACTGTTAACAGGAGCGCTGCCAACACAGACCCTTTGCTTAACACGGCTAATTCATTGCGAATGTTCGCTTTCTCCTGATTCACTAACGGAGGCAAGCTAATTCGCAAGGCTATCATTGCCACTAAGCCGATACCCGCAATGCCCAGAAACGCATTTCGCCAGCCCAGCGTTGTGCCCACAAAGCTTGCCAGCGGCACACCGCCAACGGTCGCGATAGTAAGCCCTGAAAACATTGCCGCAACCGCCCCTGCGCGTTGATTCGGCGGCACTAACTGGGTTGCTACCACAGCACCAACACCAAAGAATACGCCATGATTGAACGAGGTAATAATGCGGCTAATCATCAATGCGCTGTAACTGTCGGCCAGCGCGCTCATTAAATTACCCTGGGTAAAAATGCCCATGGACAAAACCAGCAGGCGACGGCGCGGCATATTGGCAAACAGTAAAGTCATGACTGGCGCACCCACCAATACCCCAAAGGCATAAGCACTGATCAATATACCTGCCGTTGGAATAGAGATGCCTAAGTCATCTGCTATCACGGGCAACATTCCCATAGGAGAGAATTCTGTTACACCAATTCCAAAAGCACCAATGGCCAGCGCCATCAGTGGAAAGTTAATCTTCATGTTGAACTCAAGTTTATTTATGATACCAGGGAATATAACGACATAAAGAATGCCCGAATAGTGGGGTGGGAAGCTAATCTGTTTTGCATTGGATTCACAAATGAAGCAAGTTAAAGCTGATAAGACCGCTGAAATGGAAACCTTTTTAACGGTGGCGAAACTGGGCAATTTAAGTGGGGCGGCCAGAGAACTCGGTCTGACACCATCGGCAGTGAGCCGGATGATGACCCGGATAGAAAAGCGTTTAGGCGTGCGGCTACTTGTCCGTTCTACCCGCAAACTTTACTTAACCAGCGAAGGGGAATCTTATGCCCTGGCTGCCCGGCGGATCTTAAAAGATGTCGAAGAGACCGAGCGCGCCATTTCCGACCGCGCCAGCCCAAGCGGTTTAATTAAAGTGAGTACCGCAACGGCTTACAGTCGTCTAACCATGATTCCCTTGTACAAAGAGTTTTTAGAGCGCTATCCCAACATCAAAATAGAAGTCGAAGTGAGCGATAAAATCAGCAATGTGGCCGACGGACACATCGATGTCGCAATACGCTTTGGTCCTTTACCTGACAGCAATTTAACCGCCAGGCGCTTAGGAGAAACCGGCAGAACTGTGGTCGCATCACCCAATTATTTAGCGCAGGCGGGCATTCCTGAAACACCCGCCGACTTAAAGCACTTTAATTGCTTGGATTTTAGCTTCCAGCGCATAGAGCCCGGCTGGCCTTTTCGTGAAAATGGTGAAGATTATATTCTGCCCATAGAAGGGAATATGACGTCGAACAATGGTGAAACGCTAGTTGAACTTACCATGGCTGATATTGGCATTACCCGGGTCGGTAACTTTCATATCGAACAGGCGCTCGCATCGGGACAACTTGTTCCACTGCTAGAAGACTTCAATCCACAAGACAAAGAAGTCATCCATGCTGTGTTTATCGGCGGGCGACACATGCCCGCCAGAGTGAGGGTGTTTGTGGATTATCTGGTTGAGAAAATGGCTTCTAATTCCTAAGGATCATTTATCGCTTATATCACTCTGCCTGTGTTCACATGAACTGCAAATAAGGTTTTCTTTTGCAACGGGCAGAGAGCGGTTTTGTTAGAATTACAACCTTTATTGTCAGAATGCGCTACTCAGGTTGCTCCGGGTTTGCTGATGTTCAACGCTATTTAAGTATTTAAGGTCTGTTGTGAAAAAAGTCGGTATTTTCGTTGACGTGCAAAACGTCTATTACACCACCCGCAGTGCGTTTAAACGCAACTTTGACTACAACCGTTTCTGGGCTGAGGTAACTCACGACAGGGAAGTGATGACCGCCAATGCTTATGCCATCAATCGCAATGACGAAAAGCAGAAGCAGTTTCAGAATATTCTCAGGGCTATTGGCTTTGAGGTGAAACTGAAACCTTTTATTCAACGTGCCGACGGCAGTGCCAAAGGTGATTGGGACGTGGGCTTAACGCTGGACATGATGGAAGCAGCGGAATATTGCGACGTACTTGTTCTGGTGTCCGGCGACGGTGATTTTGATTTGCTGGTTCAGCGTGCCCGTGAAAAGCACCAATGTGAAGTGGAGGTGTACGGTGTTGAAGCGCTGACTGCCGACAGTCTGAAACGTGCAGCTGACCGCTTTGTGCCGGTAATGGATATTCTGCTACTCTAAGCGCCTTTTTTTGTTCCCAGAATAACGACTACAAACCGGATTAGTTCATGCGCTTCAAACTCCCGTCATCAGCCAAAGCTGTGGCTTTATCATTACTCACTGTTCTCTCTTTTTGTGTAACGTCTTTCAATTCGGTGGCAGAAACCGCAGCCTGGGCTCAGCCTGAGAAGGAACTGATGGTACCGGTAGAAGGCGGCAAGATTTATGTGCGCTTAAACGGCCTTGAACATAAAAACGCCACACCAGTGATATTTATTCACGGTGGTCCGGGTGGCACTCACAATGGCTTCGCCGGTATGACGGAGCTGGCCAACGATCGTATGGTGATCATGTACGATCAACTCGACAGCGGTAAATCAGAGCAGCCAAACGACCCGGCCAACTGGCGGGTAGAACGCTTCGTTGATTCTCTGGAGACCATTCGCAAGACACTCGAAATCGAACAGTGGCATGTTGTGGGCCATAGCTGGGGCTCGGCGCTGGCACTGGAATACTCGGCTAAATATCCGCAGCACACCGTGTCTACGGTTTTAGGAGGCACGTTTATTTCAACGCCACATTGGATCATGGATGCAAACCTGCTGGTAAAAGCCGCCCCGCAAGACGTACAGGCAACGCTGAAACAGTGTGAATCAGCGAAGCCACCGGAAGGCGACGTTTGTCGCAAGGCTTACACCAAACTTTATTCTGTTTATTACACCCGTGGTATTGGTACTGAAGCGGCCAGAGCCTACTACGAGAACGTCGGCGGCAACGGCTTTAATCCGCTTATCTACAACAAAATGTGGGGACCGAGTGAGTTTTCATCTACCGGCGTGCTAAAGAGCTACGATGCCACCCATTTACTGGCAGACATCGACCCGATGAAAACCCTGTTTATGATTGGTCAATATGACTCAGCCCGGATTGATACGGTGCAGGACTATCTGGCACTGACGCCGGGGGCAGAATTGGCTGTGGTACCCGGTGGTGCACACGGTTTCTATAACGACCGGCCACGCATTACGTTTGCATTGTTGAAAAGCTGGTTGGACAGGAAAGATCCTCAAGCTGCTGAGCCTGAATAACAAAAAGGGCGCCGGCAGAAATCAGGCCGGTGTATAAATTTCTACATCGCCTTTGCGCTGCTTTCCATTACGCCCGGCCTTGTCCTGCCGCTTTGCTTTCTTAAGCGGCGGGCATAAATCATCGTTGTTGTAATAAACAATACATTCCAGACACTGCACGCACTCGTTGTAATTGATATCACCTGTGGGCGTGATGGCTTTGATGTCGCATTTGTGATGACACAGGGTACAGGGGTTGCCACAAGCCTTGCGACGGGTAAGCCATTCACCGGCGTGGAAGTAACCGAGCACCGCTAAACCAGCGCCCAGCGGGCAGACATAGCGGCAGTAGAATTTATTGATCCACAGGCCGGCAACCAGCAAGGCTACGGCATACAAAACAAACGGCCAGGTACGTACAAACTGCAATGTGATAGCGGTTTTGAACGGTTCCACTTCTGAGGCGATTTCAGCCACTCTCACTGAGGCGAAAGAGGTGATTACCAGGCCAATCAGAATGGCGTACTTAACCCACCAGAGTTTACTGTGAGTGTCGAAAGGCACCTTCTTCTGACGGATACGCAGCTTTTTCGCTATCCAGCCCACCATTTCTTGCAGTGCGCCAAACGGGCACAGCCAGCCGCAGAAGATACCGCGACCAACAATAAACAGACTTACGAATACGTAGCTCCAGAGAATGAAAAGAATGGGGTCCATCAAATACATATTGATGTCGAAACCATTAATCACACTTTGCAAGATTGGATAAATATTGACGATGGAAAGCTGTCCCTGCCACAGCCAGCCAATGAAAATCAGTGTGTAGGTCAGGAAACTCCAGCGAACCCAGCGGAATAGCTTCTCGTTAGCCGACAAACGATGCTGGAAGATAAAAATCAACGTGACCAGAATAAGGCTTACCACCAGAACGGAAATATCCACGATGCGGTTTTCCCAAATCCGAACCCAGGGCGCTTTCGGCGCTTCTTCTACAACGGCTTCAGCAAAATCAAACAGGGATTCAGGCAAGCTGTAGTCGTCGTGCAGGTGCAGTTGATTGCGGATGAGGTGGTTGCGGGCAATATCAATATTCAGGTTCAGCGACATGGTATCACCGGGGTTGAATCCGGACTGGGTGTTTACCACGAATACCTGCACATCGTCGCTCTCAGGCATGCCTGCGCCCAATTGCTGGTCGGCATAACTATAGAAGTTTAAATCCCGCATGGGGAAGGGCAAATCATTCTGCGTCAGCGAAATGCGATTGGCTACCGTGCCGGGTTTGAAGTCGTCTTCCAGATAGCTGAAGAAACCTTCTGACATCACCAGGAATGCCTGTTCATTGGGTTTGAGAATACCCATTAAACGTTGATATTCGCTGTCACCCAACAAATTACGCCCGATATTCGGGGCGTTCAGGTAGGCGTAATACACGTCGAAGTTATCGTAAGAAAGTTCAAAGGTATCGCCGGGGAAGGTTTCGAGCTCAATGTTAAAACCACCGGCCATGTCCTGCTGGCTGATACGCCATTGACGAACCAGACCTTCTTCCAGCAACTGCTGCCAGCTTTTCTCCTCAAACGTGTCTTTCGGTGTGGCCAGCGGGGAGCTGGCGAACCCGGACAATAACTGACGCGCAACTTTCAGCGAAGACAGCAAAATGGTGTCGTTAATGATGATCACCGACACCGTGGCTTTGGTCACGCCATCCACATGCACCGTAGAGAGGTCGTCCGGGTTATTCCTGGCAGCAGAATCTACAATTACCCGCTGGCCCACATTCACGCCTTCATACTGGTTTATGAAATTGAGCATGGGTTCAGGGCCGAGCCCGTGCAGGAAAATGGGCTCGTGGTGATTGATTATCCGGATGCCTTTCACATTTCCGGCTGTGTCGATGCCGATAAGCAGGTTGATACGGGTACCTGAGAAGCCGGGTAAATTCACCAGATCATTACTGGCAAATACATAGCCCAGCAATTCCTGTAACTGATAAACCGGTTGCACGGGGACACCGGTTTGTTTTTCGCCAATGAGCGTGGCTTTAGGAAAGATGGATTGGATAAGGGAATCATTGATACTGACTTCTTCGGCCTGTGCGGTGAATGCGCTGATGCTGAATAAAACGGTGCAGAGGAGCCTTAAAAAGGCAGTATGAATGAATCCTGTCATGAGTCGGGTCCTTAAAAAAGAGCGGGCGTCAGGTCCATACCAGCTCTTTGAATAAAAACTCGTAACAGGGTTGTGGGACCAAAGCCCTGCTACGATGCCCGCGTTACGAGCGAGGCAACTTGAAGGTCCAGACTGTGCCGCCCTGGTTGATATCTTTTACGCGTTTGGCAACTTCACCACCCCAAAGAGGTACTGCGCCGCCCCAGCCAGACAAGATACTCAGGTATTGCTCACCGTCCATTTCCCATGTAACCGGAGAACCGACGATGCCTGAACCGGTATTGAACCGGTAAACTTCTTCACCTGTTTTGGCATCGAAGCCCATCAGATAGCCTTCAGGTGTACCGGTAAAGACCAGGTTACCCGCAGTGGCCAGAACACCGCCCCACAGAGGTGCGTTGTTTTTATATTCCCAGACAGTTTTACCGGTCTTAGGATCGATGGCTTTCAGTGAACCGATGTGATCTTCGTAAACAGATTTGATAGTGAAACCAGAACCCAGGTAAGCCGCACCTTTCTTATAGCTTACCGGCTCGTTCCAGATGTCCATGCCCCATTCGTTAGAAGGTACATAGAACAGACCTGTGTCCTGGCTGTACGCCATAGGCATCCAGTTCTTACCACCCAGGAATGAAGGTACTGAGAATACAGTTTCGCCTTTCTCACCGTTCTCGCTGTCAGCAGGGTTACCCGGGCGACCGCCCTCTTTGTAAATTGGCGTACCATCATCATTCAGGCCTTCAGCCCACGTGATACCGCTGACGAACGGGAAGCCACGGAGGAATTCGCCGTTTTCACGGTTAAGTACATAGAAGAAACCGTTACGGTCAGCCGTTGCGGCCGCTTTAACGGTTTTACCTTTTTCTTTATAGTCAAACGCAATCAGTTCGTTTACGCCGTCGAAATCCCAGCCATCATGTGGTGTGGTCTGGAAGTGCCAAACGATTTTGCCTGTGTCAGGATCGATAGCCAGACGTGAAGAAGAGTACAGGTTGTCACCAGGACGTAAGTGAGAGTTCCACGGTGCAGGGTTACCTGTACCCATGAAGATCAGGTCTTGATCAGGGTCGTAAGTACCGCCAAGCCATGTTGCTGCACCACCTGTTTTCCACAGGTCGCCAGTCCAGGTTTTGTTTGCTTCACCACCGGTGATGCCGTTTTCTTCACCGTTCAGGTAACCCATGTGACCTTCAACAGTAGGACGGGTCCATACCAGTTCACCGGTTTTCGCATCGCGGGCTTCAACTTTACCTACGATACCGAATTCACCACCAGAGATACCTGTTACAACCATGCCTTTAACAATCATAGGCGCAGCAGTGAATGAGTAACCTGCTTTATAGTCACCCATTTTCTTACGCCATTTCACTTTACCGGTTTTCTGGTCAAGGGCGACCAGAATCGCATCCAGCGTACCGAAGATAACCAGGTCGTCATACAGTGCGGCACCACGGTTGATAACGTCACAGCAAGGCATGATGCCGTCTGGCAGACGGGCTTCGTATTGCCACAGCTCATCACCGGTTTTAACGTCAATGGCATAAATACGTGAATAAGAACCTGTTACGAACATCACGCCATCGTGTACCAGAGGCTGTGATTCCTGACCGCGCTGTTTCTCACCACCCAGCGAGAACGCCCACACAGGGTGCATTTTCTTAACGTTTTTTGTATTCAGTGTGTCCAGCGGGCTGAAGCGCTGTCCGCGCGGGCCCATGCCATAACTTAAAACATCGCCGGTGGTATTAGCGTCGTTAAGTATGTCCTTATCGGTAACGCCTGCCGCCTGAACACCGCCTAAGGTGCTAAGAGACAAGGCCAGACCGACAGCAGAGCTAATCAGGTGACGTGAAACTGTTCGACTTTTCATCAGGTTTCTCCAGTAGTTCAACAGGTGCTTCGGTGGTCTTTCCACCTTTTTACACAAGCGGCTCGTCTGAAAAACAGTTGTATTAGTTGGGAACGTTCTTCTTACGGCCTTGCATTATTGTTAATCCGTCCTCCGGACCCTAAGCATGGAACATCTTCGGACGACGACATGGTCAGTATTAGCTAATGTTTTTTTAACAACCATTAAACCTTGGATTATCATTTTTACTCCCTTGGTAGTAATACCCCGAAAAACGGGTCAAAAAGCGAGGGTGAGAAGCACAGGGAAATAACACCAGGTCAATAGGTTATGTAGTCTGCATAACAAATCGTGATGAACGCGGAACAGTGTGTCTGGGGATGTATCAGCACTGAAACGGACGGGGAAGATTTAATTAAAATGGGAAGCGTGTTTATGTCGGGACCACGCTCCCCGTATGCCCGGTTATTCTTCGGCGTATAACCCGGGTACCGTGTAGGTAATCTTGTAGTCATCAAAAATGGCTTTCATGCGACCGTCTTCGATCATGGGAACAGTGATGTCTTCAATGGCATAAGCCAACTGCCGGTAATCCGTTTTCACCGCCATACCAATATCCCAGGCTTTAATGCTCATTGCAGCAAGACCGGTAGCATTGATGGTGTATTGTTCGGAGGCAGGTTGTGCCCATTCCAGTTGTGACTGCATGCCGGCAACAGCAGCGACTTCCCCTTTTTTGAACAGGTCTATGCCGTCAAAGGTGGTGGTAATATGCACCATGTTTTTCCGTAATCTGCCGCCAATGGTTGAACCTAAAAAGGTGTCCGGAAGTGAGTCGATTTCCACGGCAATTTTCTCGTACTGGAAAATCGCCAGTGTGTCGATGCCATTGGTTTTTTCAGTATTCTTCAGCAGCGCCCATTTTTCACGGTGATAAGGGCCGAACATCACCACCATTTCATTACGGGGCAGACCGTATCCGTCAATGCCGTAACTGAATTTACGGTCGTAAGGAACACGCAACATCAAATCCGCTTTCTGGCGGGTAATGATATGGCCTTTCCATACTGCCTGTCGTAAATCATCTTCCAGATTTTCATCGGCATTAATCCACATCCAGCGTGGCTCAACACCTAATCCTGCAGCGATGGCTTTCCCTACTTCAATGTCGACACCGGCGGGAGATTCATCGTCCAGAAAAGAATAAGGGGGGAAATTATTGTAGACCGCAATGGTGATATAGCCTGACTCAATAATATCGTCATAGCTTCGGGCCTGAACTGAAAAAGCGCTGCCTGCCATAAAGGCAGCCAGCGCAAGGCCCGTTATCCAGCAACGTAATAAGCGAGCCATAGCTGTTACTCGGGGGTGCCGCGAGTTTCGATGTAAGATTTGATTGCCCACATTGCTTCCTGACTAAGGATGCCTTCGAATGGCGGCATGTAAACACGGCCGTCGATAACTGCACCGTTACGGATACGCATCATGAACCAGTCGTCAGCTTCTTCCTGACTGAAGAATTCGTTTTCGTCATTCAGTTTACGCAGATCCGGAGTAATACCGCCAGAAATAACCTCCAGGCCGTGGCAACGGGCGCAGTTCTGGTTATAGGCAGAGTCACCAATTTTGATTGCCAGCTCATTACCAGTGTAAGGGTTCGTGGCTTTCCATTCCTCGCCCAGTTGAGGTAACGCGCTGGTGTCCACTGCCTGTGGTGTAACATCGCCATGAGCAAGCGCCTGCGCTGAAGACACAGCGATAACTGCTGCCAGCGTACTACGCAATATGGTTGAGAAATTTTTCATTTATACATCTCCAAAAGTTGTCAGATAGTGTCAATGCTGGTTAGAGTTGGCGGACAACTTGAGTAGGTTTTGTTGTGTTTGCGACATAACCAGATACGTTTTAAAAGGTAGGTGATATGCCGGATTCGTCCAATTGTACTAAGGTAGTAAACCTTTCATCCTTTGTGCTCATTCATAATGGACGGGTCATCAACTAGTATTTAGTTCACCTTCGCAAAAGGAGTACCGGTATGTTCGCCCCACTAATAACGATAATGGCGACACCTGGCCTGGCAATACCGCTGAAAGCTGCATCACGTTATGTAATGCGGTTGCTGGCTCTGCCGTGTCTGCTAAGCCTGCTGGTGCCCGTCTCACAATCCTTTGCTGAAGACTTACCGGTAAATATCGCCTATGTAAAACAAACCGGACTGACGTCTTCTGCTTCACTGGCGCTGTTTAAAACTCCTGAAAACAATGGTGTTGCCGGCGCTTTGCTGGGGACGGATGATTCCAATACCACCGGTCGCTTTCTTAAACATCGCTATGCGCTGACGGTGCTGGAAGATACCAACGGAGAGGCTCTCACCGGCAAAGTACAGGCGTGGCTTAAAGCCAATAGCGGGCCGCTGATCCTGGATGTGCCCGACAGTACCTTGCAGGCAATTCTGGCCCTGCCCGGTGCCGACGCCGGGCTGATGCTCAATGCAACAAACAAATCTGACAGCTGGCGGCAAAATCAATGCCGGGCCGGTTTACTGCACACTTCCCCGAGTTACGCCATGCTGGGCGATGCACTGGGTCAGTTTCTGATGGCAAAACGCTGGCGGGAATGGTTATTAGTCACCGGTAACGGTGAAGGCGATAAAGCCATGGCGCAGGCGTTTGAACGGGCATCAAAACGCTTTGGCACCAAAATTACCGGGCGTAAAACCTGGACCTTCGACACGGATTTACGCCGTACTTCCCAGCAGGAAGTACCCGCCCTGACGCAGGGGGAAGATTATGACGTGGTGCTGGTGGCAGATACTCAAAACCTGTTTGGCTTTTATTTACCGTACAACACCTGGCTGCCCCGTCCCGTAGCCGGTACCCACGGACTCAAAGCCGCTTCCTGGCATCGCAGTATTGAACAGTGGGGCGCTATCCAATTGCAAAACCGCTTTTTTGAGGCGAATCAGCGCCCTATGAATGACGACGACTTCAACGCCTGGCTTGCTGTAAGAGCCGTTGCTGAAGCGGTCACCCGAACAAAATCGAATAACTCTGCTACGCTTTATCAATACCTTATGAGCGATAAATTTGAGCTGGCAGCGTTCAAAGGACGCAAACTGACCTTCCGCCAGTGGAACGGACAACTGCGTCAGCCCATCCCGTTAGTGCAGCCGGAATCTCTGGTTTCCCAGTCTCCTCAGGAAGGTTTTCTTCATCCCGTGACGGATTTAGATACGCTGGGGTATGACAAGCCGGAAGTCCGTTGTTCCATGGTCAAGGAGTAAGTATGAATTCGTTGGTTCTCCCCGCAATGATGCTGTTCGCCAGCCCTGCTTTGGCGGGTGTTGCATATGTGTCGAACGAAAAAGATGACACATTGACCCTCATTGATACCGGTTCACTGGAAGTAATTGAAACCATCGAAGTGGGTATGCGGCCAAGGGGGATTATTTTCAGCAATGACTATAAATACCTGTATATCTGCGCCAGCGATTCAGACGCAGTGCAGGTCCTTGATGTAAGTACCAACAGGATCATCCATAATCTGCCTTCCGGTGAAGATCCCGAGCAGTTCGCGCTGCATCCCAATAACCATCACCTGTATATCGCCAACGAAGACGACGCCGTAGTCACCGTTGTCGATACGGAAAAACGGGATGTGATTGCACAGATTGACGTGGGTGTGGAGCCTGAAGGTATGGCTGCCAGTCCTGATGGTAGATGGGTTATCAATACCTCTGAAACCACTAATATGCTGCACTGGATTGACGCCTCAAATCAGCAACTGGTAGACAACACACTGGTCGATCAGCGCCCCCGCCACGTGGAGTTTACCAAGGACGGTAAAACCGTCTGGGCTTCGTCAGAAATTGGCGGAACCGTTTCCATCGTTGATGTGGACAGCAAAGCGATTACGCAGGTGATTAATTTCAAAATTCCGGGAGTGCACAGGGATAAAATTCAGCCTGTGGGCGTGAAACTGACTGATAACGGTAAATATGCGTTTGTAGCACTGGGTCCTGCGAATCATGTAGCGGTGGTCGATGCGAAAACTTATGAAGTGCTGGATTATCTGCTGGTGGGACGTCGTGTATGGCAACTCGCCTTCGCCAACGATCAGTCTTTGCTGTTCACCACCAATGGTGTGAGTGGCGATGTATCAGTCATCGATACAGATAAATTAAAAGTAATCAAAACCCTGAAAGTGGGACGTTATCCCTGGGGCGTGGCGGTGAAGCCATGAGCCTGGCATTATCTGTCGCAGGCTTGCAGTTCGGTTATCAGCAAAAGACAGTACTGCACAATGTGAACCTGAACCTGGAACAGGGCCGTTTCTACGCGTTACTTGGCCCGAATGGCGCGGGTAAAAGTACGCTGTTCAACCTGCTTTGTCAGTTGCTGCAAAGTGCGGAAGGTGACATTTTTGTGGGCGGTCATGATACAGCCAAAGCCCCGCGCAAGGCGTTAGCCGCATTGGGTATCGTGTTTCAGCAAAGCACGCTGGACTTAGATTTAACTGTTTATCAGAACCTGAATTATCATGCCGGCTTGCACGGCATGTCTGCCTCTGCAACGAAAGACGCCATAGCGCGGGAACTGGCCAGATTTGATTTGACCGGGCGACAGCATGAGAAAGTGCGCTCACTGAACGGTGGTCACCGCCGCAGAGTAGAAATTGCCCGCGCGTTGCTGCATGAACCCGCCATTTTATTGCTCGACGAGGCCAGTGTGGGGTTGGATATGCCCACCAGAGACAGCATAAACCGCCATATTCGCGACCTGTGCTCTGAGAAGGGCATTACTGTGTTGTCATCTACCCATCTGGTGGATGAAGTCTTGCCGGAAGATAACCTTATCCTGTTACATCAGGGGAACATTTTGCTGGATATGCCCTGTCAGACTGCTCTCACTGAATATCAGGCCGGTGACGTAAAAGCCCTGTACCGGCAACTGACCACACAGGATGAAGCAGCATGAAGTACTGGATGGCATTTAAAGGTATTGTGGTGCGTGAAATGTGGCGTTTCTGGCATCAGAAGGCGCGGCTGGTCAGTGCCCTTGTGAGGCCGTTATTGTGGCTGATTGTTTTTGCCGCAGGTTTCAGAGCTGCACTGGGTATCGCTATTATTCCGCCTTACGACACCTACATCACTTATGATGTATATATTATGCCGGGTCTGGCGGGCATTATTTTGCTGTTCAACGGTATGCAAAGCTCACTGTCCATGGTGTATGACCGTGAAATGGGAAGTATGAAAGTGCTGCTCACCAGCCCGCTTCCCCGCCCGTTTTTACTGATAAGTAAGCTCATTGCCGGCGCTATTATTTCGTTACTGCAGGCCTATGCCTTCTTTTTGCTGGCGTATCTGCTGGGTATCGAAGTACCGGTTATGGGCTACATATACGCAGCACCGGCATTGCTGGTTGGTGCATTAATGCTTGGCGCTCTCGGGCTTTTACTGTCATCTTTCATCAAACAACTGGAGAACTTTGCCGGTGTAATGAATTTCGTGGTGTTTCCCATGTTTTTTCTTTCATCTGCGCTGTATCCGTTGTGGAAACTGAAAGAGTCGAACGAGTGGTTATACTGGATTTCGCAATATAATCCTTTTACTCACGCAGTAGAACTGATTCGTTTTGCGTTATATGAGAGCTGGAATCCCACCGCAGGTTGGGTCACCTTTGCAACTACCGTCGTATTTTGCGGTATTGCAATTTGGGGCTACGATCCTAAACGTGGAATGCAACAAAAGAAGAAGCCGGGTAAATAACCCGTGCATAGTGCTCGACAGGCCTGTGCGGAATTTACTACTATCAGTCATGAATTAACAAAAGGTTTACAATTATGGTAGAAATCCTGGTTGCAGATGATCATCCACTGTTTCGCTATGCCATTACCGACTTTGTCGAGCGGAATATAGCAGAAACAAAAACCATTACCTGTACAGACCTTGATGCTGCAATTGAAGTGGCTGAAGAGAATCCTGATATTGATTTGGTGCTGTTAGATCTGAACATGCCGGGTATGGATGGTCTGAACGGCATTGTGCGGTTTCGTAATCAATTTCCCGAAATCCCTATTGTGATAGTCTCAGCGGAAGAAGATAAGAATGTGGTGCTGCAAGCATTTACATATGGAGCAGTGGGTTTTATCACCAAGTCATCTAGTTGTGAACAGATTGTCGCTGCGTTAGAGCAGGTGCTTTCCGGCCAGGTTTATCTGCCACCGGATATTATCCGTAAAAGTGGTACCGGCAAGCCGAAAGACGAGAACAGCGCACAGCAAATTGATCCTAAATTAATTGCAGCACTGACTCGCAGACAACTGCTGGTGTTCGAGTGTATTGCGAAAGGCAAATCGAACAAGCAAATCGCCTACGAGCTGAATATTGCGGAAACCACCGTTAAAGCTCATGTTTCAGCCATCTTAAATAAACTGAACGTACACAACCGCATTCAGGCTGCACTGTGCGCGGCGAGTATCGATTTCAATCACTATCTGATGCGTTGAATAAAACGTAATGGAATTTAACGGAAGTGGCTGGCCGGGTTCAGCCAGCAGGTGTGTTGTATAACTGCCAGGCGATGGCACACAGTGCTACAGCAATAATACTGTCGAAAATACGCCAGCGAAGCGGGGATTTCAGCAGCTTTTTCAGTGCCGGAGAAAACAGCACCAGACTGCCGAACCACAACACTGAACCGGTTGTTGCACCCAAAGCAAATACCAGCGGTTCAGGTTGCAGAGCACCGATACTGCCCAGCAGAACAACGGTATCCAGATATACGTGGGGGTTCAGTAAGCTGATTGCCAGCGCGGCAAGACTGGTTTTCCACCATGCTTTGGCAGCTTTTTCTGCATGAAGAGTCAGGCCCGACGACCCTTCGTAAGCCCGTTTGGCCGCACCAAAAGCAAGATAGAGCAGAAATGCCACACCTGCCCAGGTCAGCCAGGGAATGAGTCCCGGGATCCAGGTTTTGATTTCACTGGCGGTAAAAACGCCGAGAAAAATCAGTACGGCATCACAGAGTATGCAGGTCAGGGCAATTGCCAGCCGGTTAGCACCGGCCATGCTTTGACTGAGCACCCAGATATTTTGTGCACCAATAGCAATGATCAGGCTCATACCTAATCCCATTCCGGATAAAAATGATTGCACAAAGGGCTCCCGCTCAGTAATTCAACAGTTGATGACAACACACAGGCGCTAGATTAATGGCATTTTTACTATTAATCTAATGACTATATCTATCTATACATTCCTGATATTCATGATTGATTACCAGTTACTTGATGCGCTGTCCCATGTGATTGCGGAAAAAGGCTTTGAGAGAGCGGCGAAGAAAATGTTTCTGACCCAGTCAGCGGTGAGTAAACGCATTCATCAGTTAGAAGCACTGTTAGGACAGCCGGTACTGGTGCGGACACAGCCACCTTCTGCAACGGCACTGGGCAAAAGACTGCTGAATCATTTGCAGCAAGTCCGGCAACTTGAAGTGGCTCTGAACGTTCAGGGTATTGCCGGTCACGATGTTCAATCCGGTCCGTTAACAGTAAAGCTTGTGGCTAACGTGGATTCACTGGCCACCTGGTTACCGGCGGCACTGGCGATAACGGAAGAAGAGGCGGGATGTCAGTTTCAGTTCGAAATCATTACGGAAGATCAGTCCATTGCCCTGCAGCGCATGAAAGCAGGAGAGGTCATGGTTTGCATATGCTCATCAGCGGAAGCGGTAAACGGGGGCAAAGTGAGTTCACTGGGCGCGCTCCGGTATAAAGTGATTGCGAGCCCTGCGTTTATTCGCCGGTACAATATTACCGGGCCTGAACAGCTCAGCGATGCCCCTTGTCTGGTGTTTAATGAACACGACAGGCTCCAGCACGATTTTTTACAGGAAGTAAACGGCAGCACACCCTCTCTGGTGCATCTCTGTCCGTCCTCTGAAGGGTTTAAGCAAGCCATGCTGGCCGGCATAGGATACGGCTTGTTACCCGTGCTGCAACTGAATAAAGAACTGGAAAACGGAGAGTTAGTCGACCTGATGCCGGGTTATCACGTGGATACGCCTTTGTACTGGCATTACTGGCAAACAGAAAGCCCGCAACTTAAAACACTTCGGGAGTTTGCTCTGCGCGAATCTGCAAAGCGGTTGGCTTAGTGGTGGAGGGGCCTTCAAATTCTGACTAATCTTAGAATGCCGCGCAAAATTGTGCTTTATTTCATTTAAAATCGTTTGCTACCTCCTTGGAACAAGCAGAACTCCTGTAATTATCCCCCTGCTTTTTCCTACCGGAACATCAATTGATCTGTCCCATTAACCAGTTTTCCATTTTTACAAAAATTGCATAATGAATTCGTCATAAGGCATTCATAATTAATTATATTGAGGAAAAAAATGGACGGTTTAACGAAAACAGCAACATCGTTGATGAATAGAAATGAAGCTAGTCAGCTTGACGAAAGTTCCTTGACAGAATTGACGTCACATGAAATTTCACTCGTTTCCGGTGCGGCAGATTCCTCGACTCAAGTTGCAGTTGGCGCTGCCGCTGGTGGAGCCGCTGTGGGAATTGGATCTGCTGCCTTTGGAGCGTCATGGGGTTCCGTGGGGGTTGGACTTGCATTTGCAGTTTCGCCTTTAGCGGTTGTCGCTATAGTCGGACTGACTGCGGTCGCTGGGTATTCAATTGCCTCAGCAGCACTCTCTGCTTGATACGCTTTAGGATGAATTTTTAATTAAAAGGGTATGCTCTAAGGCGTAACCCTTTTTTCTAAATAGCAAAAACCATATCAAGTGAAATCTAATAATGAAAATTAGATACAACAGAAAATATTTGTCAGGAAAAATACAATC